>JAFEDF010000054.1 GCA_018241785.1 Pseudomonadota bacterium
GCGCGCCGCCACGGCGTCGACGTGCGCGCGCCCGATGTCGCGGCGAGCGACTGGGACTGCACGCTCGAGCGCCCGGATCGTCCGCGGTATCCGGCCACCCGGCTCGCTGCCTCCGACGCTACCTCCGACGCTACCTCCGACGCTGCCTCCGACGCTGCCTCCGACGCCGCCTCCGGCCCCATCCTGCGTCTCGGCCTGCGCATGGTCGGCGGGCTCTCCGAGCACGGCGCGCAGCGAATCGTCGCCGCACGCCGCGAGCGGACGTTCGCGAACGTCGCCGATCTCGCTGCGCGAGCGAGGCTCGATGCGCGCGACCTCACTGCGCTCGCCGACGCGGACGCGCTTGCGTCGATCGCGGGCGACCGTCACGCCGCCGCGTGGAGCGCTGCCGGCGTCGAGCGGCTGCCGCCGCTTCTCGCCGGTGCAACGATCGACGAGATCGCGCCTGCGCTGCCGACACCGACCGAGGGCCAGGACATCGTCGCCGACTATCGTCGGATTGGCCTGACGCTGCGCCGGCACCCGCTCGCGCTGCTCCGCGACCGTTTGCGCCGGCGCCGTCTCGCCCCCGCCGATGAGATCGTCGCTGCCCCGCACGGCCGCCTCGTGCGCACCGCTGGCATCGTCATCGGCCGCCAGCGACCCGACACCGCGAGCGGCGTCGTGTTCGTCACGCTCGAAGACGAGACCGGCACGACCAACGTGATCGTCTGGCGCAGCCTCGGCGAGCGTCAGCGCCGCGAGCTCCTCCACGCGCGGCTGCTCGCCGTCTACGGGCGCGTCGAACGCGAAGGCGCGGTCGTGCACGTGCTTGCCGGCCGCCTCGTCGATCTCACGCCGCTCCTCGGAGAGCTTCCGACGCGCTCGCGCGATTTCCACTGAGCGAATGCGTGACTCAGGGCTGGGCTCGGGGTGTGGCACCGCGCTCTACACCGGCCGCGTACCGCGACCGAACTCGTGCCTCTGGGCGAGGCTCGAGGTGTGGCGCCGCGCTCTACACCGGCCGCGTACCGCGGCCGAACTCGCGCGGCCGCCACGCCTCGAGCCTCGCCCGTATGCCGCACGTCCAGAACGCTGCCGGCTGCGGAATCGCACACGACATCGCGCGCGTGCCGTACCTCTGCCCCACCCGGTGCGCAGTCGTTGCAGAACGTTCGCGCGAGCGCGGGGAGTCTGGGCACGATCGATGCGCACGCGCGGGGCAGTCAGGGTGCGCCGGACGCACGAGTTCGGGGGAAGCCGGGGTGCGGCCGACGCGCGAGTTCGGCCGCGACGCGGCCGGTGCAGAGCGCGTCGGCCGCACCCCGGCTCCGCCCCCGAACGAGCGCCTCGCGAACGAGCGCCTCGCGAACGAGCGCCTCGTGAACGAGCGCCCCGCGAACGAGCACCTCGCGAACGAGCGCCCTCGAATCAGCGCCGCCGTCGCCGCGACGTCACAGCGCGTTGCTGCACACCGGCGACTGCTCGAAGCGCTCCTTGGCCGTCGCGACCGGCATGATCTCCGCGAGGGGGACACCGTTGCGCACCGCGGTGATCTCCGCGAGGATCGAGATCGCGATCTCGGGCGGAGTGCGGCTGCCGATGTAGAGCCCGATTGGCCCGTGCAGGCGTGCGATCTGCTCCGCAGTGAGGTCGAATTCGCGCAGGCGCTCGCGCCGCTTCGCGTTGTTCGCCCGAGAGCCGAGTGCGCCCACGTAGAATGCCGGCGACTTAAGCGCCTCGAGGAGCGCAAGGTCGTCGAGCTTCGGATCGTGCGTGAGCGCGACGACCGCGCAGCGCTCGTCGAGGCGCATCGCCTGCACGGTGTCGTCCGGCATCGTGCGCACGAGCGTCACGCCGGAAACGTCCCACGTGTCGGTATATTCCTCGCGCGGATCGCACACGGTAACGTGGTAGTCGAGGCCAACGGCGATCTGCGCGAGATAACGCGAAAGCTGCGAGGCGCCGATCACCAGCATCCGGTAGCGCGGGCCGTGGACCGTCGCGAGCACTTCACCATCGAACGTGAGGCCGGCTGCAGCCGTCGCCCTGCGCAGCGACCACGCGCCGTCGGCGAGCGTGAGCCGGCGTTCGGTGAGGCGCCCCGCCTCGACCTCGGTGAGGAGCGCGCGCATCCCCGATTCGCGTGTCAGCGGCTCGAGCACGAGGCGGATCGTGCCCCCGCACGGGAGGCCGAAGCGTCTCGCATCGTCGGCCGATACGCCGTAGGTGACGACCTCGCAGCGCGCCGCCTGCATGCCCTCGCGCCGCGTGCGATCGATGATGTCGTCCTCGATGCACCCGCCCGACACCGAGCCAGCGACGAGCCCGTCGTCGCGAACCGCAAGCATCGCGCCTTCCGGCCGCGGTGAGCTGCCCCAGGTCTTGACCACGGTGACGAGGAGCACGCGATGCCCGCCGTCCAACCAGTCGGCACTCTTCTTCAGGACTTCGAGATCGACGCTGTCCATGGTGGTGGCTCCTTGCGATGCCGCGCTTCGCTCGCCCCGCGGCTCAGCGCGAATTGTGCAGGTAGAGGAGGATCAGCAGGATCACGATGACGGCGATCGCCGCATAGCGGATCCAGGACCTCCCGCCGGCGGAGGCGACCTGCATCGGGCCCGCCGCGGACGGTGCCTGCACCGATTCCTCCGTCGGCGCGCCTTCCGTGCCGTCCGCGCCTGACGCGACGCCGAAGTGAGCCGCAAAGCGCGCGAAGAAGTCGTCGGCCATTTTCGCCGCTGCGCCGTCGATCAGCCGCGAACCGATCTGCGCGAGCTTGCCGCCGACCTGCGCCTTGGCGACATAGGTGAGCGCCGTCTCTGCAGCTCCCGACGAGGCGAGCGATACCCGCGCCTCGCCCTTGGCGAATCCGGCCGCGCCACCCTGCCCTTCGAAGTGCAGCGTGTAGGCGCTCGGTGGCTCGACGTCGGTCATCGTCATCCGGCCATTGAAGCGTGCCGACACGGGACCCACGCGCGCGGCGATCGTGACCTTGAACCCTCCGTCGTCGGTGCGATCGAACGACTCGCATCCCGGCAGGCACGCCTTGAGCACGGCGGGATCGTTGAGCGCTTCCCAGACGGCGGCGGGTGGGGCAGGCACGACACGCGTATTCGACAGGTCCATGGCGTAGGGGTTCGGATCGGCGGATCGGGATGTCGGCGAAATGAGTTGCCGGGGCGGAGGCTGCGTCGCTGACCTCAATGACGGGTCGCGGCGGTCGCGGCGCGCGCCTGCGGCCGCGTCAGCGCGCGGCTGAGATCCCGCAGCGACTCCAGATTGTGCACCGGCAGGAAGTCGTCGACGTACGGCAAGAGCGCGCGAATGCCGGCGGGGCGCGCCTCGAAGCCGGCGTAGCGCAGGAGCGGATTGAGCCAGACGAGCCGCGTGCACGATTTCGCCAGGCGCTCGGCCTCGAAGGCGAGGCCATCGCCGGCATCGGCATCGAGCCCATCGCTGATCAGCAGCACGACCGCGTTCTGGCCGAGGAGCCTGCGCGACCAGCGGCGGTTGAATTCGGCGAGGCAGCGCCCGATGCGCGTGCCGCCGGCCCAGTCCTCGACTGCATCGGAGACCCGCGCGAGGGCGACGTCGACGTCGTGGTGGCGGAGCTGGCGAGTGATGTTGGTGAGGCGCGTGCCGAAGGTCAGCACCTGCACGCGGTGCCGGTCGTTGGCGAGCGCGTGGACGAAATGGAGCAGCATCCGCGCATACCTGTCCATCGAACCCGAGATGTCGCACAGCACGACGAGCGGCGGCGGGCGCCTGCGGCGCTCGCGAAAGCGCAGCGGCGCCAGGGTCCCCGTCGCTCCGGTGCTGCGCCGCAGGCTCGCGCGAAGATCGATGCGGTGGCCGCGGGCCGCCGGCCGCGTACGGCGCACGCGGCGCTCGGGAAGCGGCAGGTCGAGCCGGCGCATGATCGCGCGCACCTCGTCGAGCTCCTCGCGCGACATCGTCGCAAAGTCCTTCTTCTGCAGCACCTCGTGCGCCGAGAACGTGAACGTCGCGTCGAGGTCGGTCTGCTGCACTTCGTTGTCGTCGGGGGCCGGTGGCGGCGGCAACAGCGCCTGCGCGAGCCGCGCCGGGAGCCCGTCGCGGGGATCTGCGGCGGGGCCGTGCACCTTCGGCAACAGCTCGGCCATCATTTTTTCGATGAGACGCGGGTTGCGCCAGAACACGTCGAAAGCCTGCTCGAAGATGGCGAGGTGCTCGCGGCGCGAAACGAGCACCGCGGCGAGCGCCTCGCGGAAATCGGTCCGCTGCGCGACCCCGACCGCCTCCACCGCGGCGAGCGCGTCGATCACCTTCGCCGGGCCGACCGGAAGTCCCGCGGCACGGAGCACGCGGACGAAATGGAGGACGTTGTCGGCGAGGCGCGGCCTCCGCGGGATCGCGTCCGGGCTAGACCGTCCGGACATCGCCGGTCTCCGCTGCCGTGGCCTCGCGTGCAAGCCGGGCCGCAACCTCGGGGGTGATCGCCGCAACGTCGTCCTGGTACTTGAGAAGCGTGCCAAGCGTGTCGGCGAGCGTCTGCTGGTCGAGCGCGATGCGGTCGAGCGCCACCAGCGCCTCGGCCCAGTCGAGCGTCTCGGCGATCCCCGGGGCCTTGAACAGATCGAGGTGGCGCAATCGCTGGGTGACCGCGACGACCTGCCGGGCAAGCGTTTCCGGTGCCTGCGGGCACTTGCGGCGCACGATTTCGAGCTCGCGCCCAGCGTCCGGATAATCGACCCAGTGATACAGGCAGCGGCGCTTGATCGCATCGTGGATCTCGCGCGTGCGGTTCGACGTGATGATCACGACCGGAGGCGTCGCCGCGCGGATCGTGCCGAGCTCGGGAATGGTCACCTGGTAGTCGGATAGCACTTCGAGCAGGTACGCCTCGAACGGCTCGTCGGCACGATCGAGCTCGTCGATCAGCAGCACCGGTGCGATGCCGTCGGCGGGCGCCAGCGCTTCGAGCAGCGGACGGCGCAGCAGGAAGCGCTCGCTGAAGATGTCGGCGGCAAGCTGCGACCGATCCTCGGCCCCCGCCGCGTGCGCGGGTCGCGACGCCTCGGCAAGGCGGATCTCGATCATCTGCCGCGGGTAGTTCCACTCGTAGACCGCCGACGACGCGTCGAGACCCTCGTAGCACTGCAGGCGCACGAGGCGGCGTCCGAGGCCCGCGGCGAGGACCTTGGCGATCTCGGTCTTGCCGACGCCGGCCTCGCCTTCCAGGAACAGCGGGCGCCCGAGTCTCAGCGCAAGAAACACCGCCGTCGCGAGGCGCCGATCGGCGACGTAGCGCTCGCCCTCGAGGAGCGCCAGCGTCGCATCGACGTCGGCGGGCAACGTATTCGCGCCCCTCAAGCGGCTGCGACCGCGCGCGCTGCGATCACCGGGATGAGATGCGCCCGATAGGCCGCCGAGGCGTGAAGGTCGCTGCTGAGCCCGGCCGCATCGACGTGGGCCGCCTTCGCCGCATCCGGAGTGAACGCCTTCGCAAGCGCAGCCTCGACCGACGCCGCGCGAAACACCGACGGCGCGGCGCCCGTCACCGCAACGCGCGCGCTGCCATCGGCGAGCTGGGCGACGAACACGCCGACGAGCGCGAAGCGCGATGCCGGATTGGGAAACTTCACGTAGGCCGCCTTGCGCGGCACCGGGAACGAGACCGCGGTGATGATCTCATCCGCTGCGAGCGCAGTCTCGTACATTCCCTTGAAGAAGTCGCTGGCGCCAATCCGGCGCTGGTGGGTGATCACCGTCGCGCCCAGTGCGAGCACCGCCGCAGGCCAGTCGGCAGCCGGATCGTTGTTGGCGAGCGAGCCGCCGATCGTACCCATGTTGCGCACCTGGCGATCGCCGATGCCCTCGGCGAGCGCAGCGAGCGCGGGAATGGTCCGCTTCACATCGGCCGATCCGGCGACGTCGGCGTGGCGCGTCATCGCGCCGATCGAGAGCGTTCCACTCTCGACGCGGATGCCGGCGAGCTCGGGGATGCCTGCAAGATCGACGAGCGTTCCCGGCTGCGCGAGCCGCAGCTTCATCGCTCCGATGAGGCTTTGCCCTCCGGCGAGCGCCCTGCCGCCCGACTTCGCGATCAGGCCCGACGCGTCGGCCGCCGACTTCGCCTTCTGATATTCGACTGCATACATGATCGTATTCTCCGTGTTCGCCGCGGACGGCCGCTCAGGATGCCGCTTTCGCCGACTGGATCGCCTGCCACACCCGGTGCGGCGTCGCCGGCATGTCGAGTTTCGTGACTCCGGCCGGCGCGAGCGCATCGAGCACCGCGTTGATGAGCGCCGGCGGCGAGCCGATCGCTCCCGCCTCACCGCAACCCTTGGTGCCGAGCGGATTCACCGTGCACGGCGTCACGCGCGTCGACACCTGATAGGACGGCACGTCGTCGGCGCGCGGCATCGCGTAGTCCATGTAGCTGCCGGTCAGGAGTTGACCGCTCTCCCGATCGTAGATGCAGCCCTCGAGCAGCGCCTGGCCGATCCCCTGCGTCAGGCCCCCGTGTACCTGGCCCTCGACGATCATCGGGTTGACGATGTTGCCGAAATCGTCGCAGGCGGAAAACTTCACCACCTGCACGACGCCCGTATCGGGGTCGATCTCGACCTCGCAGATGTGTGTTCCCGCAGGATAGGTGAAGTTGGTCGGGTCGTAGAACGCGGTCTCGTCCAGACCCGGCTCGAGCTTGTCGAGCGGGTAGTTGTGCGGGACGTAGGCGGTGAGCGCGATTTCGCCGAAAGTCTTGCTGCGATCGGTGCCTGCGACGGTGAACTTGCCGTCTGCGAACTCGATGTCGGATTCGGCCGCTTCGAGCAGGTGCGCGGCGATCTTCTTGCCCTTGCCGACGATCTTGTCGAGCGCCTTGACGATCGCCGTCCCGCCGACGGCGAGCGAGCGCGAGCCGTAGGTCCCCATCCCGAACGCGATGCGCCCGGTGTCGCCGTGCACGACGTCGACGTTGTCGACAGGGATGCCAAGCCGCGTCGCGACGATCTGCGCGAACGTCGTTTCGTGTCCCTGGCCATGGCTGTGCGAACCGGTGAACACCGTCACGCTGCCGGTCGGATTGACGCGGACCTGGCCCGCCTCGAACAACCCTGCGCGCGCGCCGAGCGCCCCGGCGATGTTCGAAGGAGCCAGCCCGCAGGCCTCGATGTACGACGAGTATCCGAGTCCGCGCAGCTTGCCGCGCTTCGCGGCCTCGGCCTTGCGCGCAGCGAAGCCCTTGACGTCGGCAAGTTCGTTCGCGCCGTCGAGCGTGGCATCGTAGTTGCCGGTGTCGTAGGTGAGCGCGACCGGAGTCTGGTAGGGGAAGCTGCGAATGAAGTTGCGCCGGCGGATCTCGTCCTGGGCGATCCCCATCTCGACCCCTGCCTGGCGGACGATGCGCTCGACGACGTAGGTCGCCTCGGGACGCCCTGCGCCGCGGTAGGCGTCGACCGGGGCCGTGTTGGTGAACGCGGCCTTCACCTCGCAGTGGATCGCCGGGGTCGTGTACTGCCCGGCGAGCAGCGTCGCGTAGAGGATCGTCGGGATGCACGACGCGAACGTCGACAGGTAGGCGCCCATCGCCGCAGTCGTATTGACGCGCATCGCGAGGAACTTGCCGTCCTTGTCGAGCGCGAGCTCGGCGTGGGTGACGTGGTCGCGCCCGTGCGCGTCGGTCAGGAACGATTCGCTTCGCTCGGCGACCCACTTGATCGGCCGGCCGACGCGCTTCGACGCCCAGACGAGCGCCGTTTCCTCGGCGTAGAGGTAGATCTTCGAGCCGAAGCCGCCGCCGACGTCGGGAGCGATGACGCGCAGCTTGTGCTCGGGGAGCCCCAGCACGAACGCCGCCATCAGGAGCCGCTCGACATGCGGATTCTGGCTTGTCACGTAGAGCGTGTAGGAATCGTCGCTCGCGCTGTGGCTCGCGACCGCGGCGCGCGGCTCGATCGCGTTGGGGATGAGCCGGTTGTTGACGAGGTCGAGCTTCGTCACGTGCGCCGCCTTCGCGAACGCCGCGTCGACGGCGGCCTTGTCGCCGAGCGCCCACGTGTAGCAGTGGTTGCCGGGGGCCTCGTCGTGGATCTGCGGCGCACCGGGCGCCAGCGCGTCTACCGGATGGGTCACCGCCGGCAGGACGTCGTAATCGACCTCGATCAGCTCGGCCGCATCCTTCGCCTGAATGCGCGTTTCGGCGACCACCAGCGCGACCTGGTCACCGACGTGGCGCACCTTGCCCTTCGCCAGCACCGGATGCGGCGGTTCCTTCATCGGGGTGCCGTCGACGCTGGTGATGAGCCAGCCGCAGGGGAGCCCGCCAACGCCCTCGAGATCGGCTCCGGTGTAGATCGCGACCACCCCCGGCGCCTTCGCCGCCTTCGACGTGTCGATCGACCTGATCCTCGCGTGCGCGTGCGGCGAGCGCAGGAAGTACGCGTGCGTCTGGTGCGGCAGCGTCACGTCGTCGGTGTACTGCCCGGCGCCGGTGAGAAACCTGCGATCCTCCTTGCGCCGCAGCGACTGGCCGATATATCCACTTTCGTTCGCGCCCATGACCCGCTCCTTCACCGGCTCATCGCGGCGGCGCCCTGCTGCACCGCCTTGACGATGTTGTGATACCCGGTGCAGCGGCACAGATTGCCTTCGAGCTGCGCCCGGATCGTCGCCTCGTCCGCATTCGGATGACGCTGGACAAGATCGATCGCGCTCATCACCATTCCCGGAGTGCAGAACCCGCACTGCAGGCCGTGGCATTCCTTGAACGCCGCCTGCATCGGGTGCAGTTCGCCGCTTCCGGCAAGCCCCTCGATCGTCGTGACCCTGGCGCCGTTCGCCTGCAGCGCGAGAACGTTGCACGACTTCACCGCACGGCCGTCGAGGTGGATCGTACAGGCACCGCACTGCGCCGTGTCACAGCCGACGTGGGTGCCGGTGAGCCCGAGATTGACCCGCAGGAAGTCGACCAGCAGTGTGCGCGGGTCGATCTCCGCGCTGACCGCCGCACCGTTGACCGTCATCGAAATCGCAATGCCCATGACCGCTCGCTCCATTCTGCGTGGATGGGTGAACCCGCGCGTGTCGTGCTGCGCGCGCTGCGCCCGCGGGTTCCGGATGGCCTAGCCGTACGCGACGATGTTACCGATCCGCCGATCGGTCAGCAACCTCTCGGGGTCGCCATTTCGCGGCGGGTCCCGGCGACGCCTCAGTTCAGGTTCGCGACGTACTGGGCAAGGTTGTCGATCTCGGCGTCGGTGAGCGTCGCCGCGACGCTCGTCATGTTGCCGCCGTCATTGGTGCGGCGCTTGGCGCGAAAGTCGTCGAGTTGCTTCCTGATGTAGGCGTAGTGCTGCCCGGCGACTCGCGGAATCTCGTTCTGGCCGCTGAAGTTCCCGAGGTGGCACATCGAGCAGAGATCGGCCTCGGCCTTCTTGCGTCCTGCGTCGACCTTCGCAGGGTCGGGCGTGAAGCCGTTCGGCATCGGCTTCTGCTTTGAGAACCATTCGGCGAGCGCCAGCATGTCTTCCGGCGACAGCGTGGCCGCGATCGGGTCCATCGACGGGTCGTGCCGACGCCCTGCCTTGAAGTCCTTGAGCTGGAGATACAGATAGCGTGCGGTCTGGCCGGCGAGGATCGGATACATCGGATTGGTCGAGTTGCCGGTCGCCGTGTGGCACGCGGCACAGATCGCGACCTGCGCCGGCGCACCGGCAGGTGGCGCGGATTGCGCATCGGCGCGTGCAGCGCAGAGCACAACGGTGACGGCGAGCGCGACGATGACCGCCGGCTTCACGAATGATCGATCGGGCATGAAGGCACTTTCTGCGCTCGGATGATACGCGTTGACCGCTTGCCGAGAACGTTGCCGCTTGCGGCGACGTCCTGGAATGACGCCGGGGCTGCCCCGATGCGGTGGCAGCCCCGGCGGCGAAAACTGCGCGGCGACTACAGCGCGAACACGTACACGCTGTTGCCGCGCTTGGCGTCGATCTGGTTGTTTCCGCCGGCAGCGACCGCGATGTATTGCTTGCCGCCGACCATGTACGACACCGCGGGCGCGTTGACGCCGGCACCGCAATTGAACTTCCAGAGCTCCTTGCCGTTGCGCGCGTCGTAGGCCTTGAACCAGCCGTTCGCCTCGCCGTTGAAGACGAGGTCGCCAGCAGTCGCCAGGACGCCGCCGATCAGCGGCTGCGGGGTCTTGACGCCCCAAGCGACCTTGCCCGTGTCGATGTTCACGGCGACGAGGCGGCCCCACTGCGCCTCACCCTCGATCGTCTTGAATGCCCCGCCGAGCCACAGCTTGCCGCCCGGATACGCCGCGTCGGTGACCTGGTAGGTCATCGGCTGATGCAGGTTCGCCGCATAGGCCATGCGGAGCTTCGGGATCACCGCCATCGGCGACCACTCGACGCCGCCGTTCGCGCCGGGAAGCATCCGCGCACCGGTCGCCGTCGGCAGAGTCCACATGTTCTCCTGCGGGATCATCGCCTCCGAGAAGCGGATCAAGTGCCCGGTCGCGCGGTCGTTCACGTAGACGTGGCCGGTCTTGCCGCCGTGGATCGCAACGTCGACCATCTTTCCGTGCTCGTCCTTCGCCTGCGTGAGGATCACCGGGCTCACCGCGTCGAGGTCCCACACGTCGTGCGCGATGTACTGGTAGTGCCACTTGTAGGTACCCTTGTCGAGGTCGACGGCGACCATCGAGTCGGTGTAGAGGTTGTCGCCGGGCCGGATCGCGCCGTAGAGATCGGGCGACGGGTTGCCGACGACGAAGATCACCGTGCGCGTCTTGAGATCGACTGCAGGCGCCATCCACACGCCGCCGCCGAGGCGCTCGTAGAACGTATTGTCCTTGGCAAGCGCGGCCTTCTCGGCCTCGATGTCGCGGTGCATGTCGCGCCCGGTGGCATCCTTGGTCGCCCACACGCCTTCCTGCCCCTTGTCCGGAATCGTGTGGAACGTCCACAGAAGCTTGCCGTCGGCCTGGCTGTAGGCCTTGACGAAGCCGCGGATGCCGTATTCGCCGCCGTTGGTGCCGATCAGGATCTTGCCGTCCACCGCAACCGGGGCCATCGTTTCCGAATAGCCCTTGTCGGGATCGGCGATCTGCGTCTCCCACAGCACCTTTCCGCTCTTTGCATCGAGGGCGACCAGCTTCGCGTCGAGCGTGCCGAGGAAGAGGCGGTCGCCGGCGATCGCGACGCCGCGGTTGTTCGGACCGCAGCAATAAGTCGTGATCGGACCCATCTTGTGCTTGTATTCCCAGTACTCCTCACCGGTCGTCGCGTTGATCGCGAACACGTGGTCATACGAGGTCGTGATGAACATCACGCCGTCGACGACGATCGGTGCCGTCTCCATCGACTCCAGCATGTCGGTCTGGAAGACGAACGCAGGACGCAGCTTCGACACGTTGCGCGTGTTGATCGCCGCACCGGGGTAGTAGCGCGTCTGTGCGTAACTGCCGTTCGAGTGCAGCCAGTCGCGTGTGTCGGTGCCGGCGTTGGTCAGCATGGCGTCGGACACCGGGGCGAGCTTCGCCGACATGGGGGCGACCGACGTCGTCGCGCTGCCGCCAACCTCCTGCGAGCCCGCCGGACCGGCGAGCGCCAGGCCGGCGAGTGCGACGCAAAACACAATGCCTCTCCCGTACGACATGATGGATGCTCCTCGTTGAGATGGTTGGCCGCCGGCTCCCGGCTCCATCGGGCCACCGGCCGCCTCTGCTGGTTCGGATGCGCAGCAGGAGGTTTATAGTGCGTTTCCGAAGGCGTGGCAATCGGTGCGCGTGTTGCATTGCAGCATCCGGTTGAAAGATCGCACGCGCGACGCAATCCTGGAGGTTTCGCGATGTCCTGGTTATCGACCCTGTTCATGCTGCGCACGCCCCAACCTGCCCGGGCGGCTGACGCTGCGGCGCTCTGCGCGGCCGCGATTGTCGCCGGCGGGCTCGTCTTGCCCTGCACCGCTGCCGCCGGCACCGCGATCACCGCCTCGCCGCCCGCGTCGACGACAGCGTCGACTCCCGCGGTCCCGGCCGCAGGCATCGCGGCGACGCCCTCGGGCGATGCGTTTGCATCCAACCTGCGCCTGCTTGCAGCGGTCCGCCGCGAGGATGCCGCGGCGATCGCGCAGGCGCTTCACGAAGGCGCCTCGATCGACTTTCGCAATCGTCTCGGCGAGACCCCGCTCCTCGCGCTGCTGAAGAAGAACCGGCCCGATCTCGCGGTGACGCTGCTCGCGTCCGGCGCCGACGTGAATCTCGCCGCGATCAACGGCGTGACCCCGCTGATGGCGGCTGCCTACCACGGCGATACGGCGATCGTCCGGGCGCTCCTCGACAAGGGAGCGGCGATCGCGGCTATCGATCGCACGGGCAAGAACGCGATGACCTACGCCGCCGGCGAGGGACACACCGACATCGTTCGGCTGCTGATCGCGCACGGGGTCGACCCGAATGCCGTCTACCGCAATCACCTCACTGCGCTGATGTGGGCGGCGGGCTATGGCCACACCGAGACCGTTCGCGCGCTGATCGCCGCCGGCGCGCACTCGGACGCGGCCGACGATCGCGGCAAGACCGCTGCCGACATCGCGCGCGACGGAGGCTACACCGAGACCGTGGCCGCGCTCGCCACGTCCGGCCGCGCGCACTGAGTCCATCGCGGCTCCCCGTGCAGTCGTCGCGCCGCGGCTCGGGCGCCGGCGGGGTGCGCGCCCAGGGAAGCTCTGCGAAACGGGAACGGACCCTGTGTCCGCGATCGGCCGCGCCGGGAAGCGGCGGCGATGCCGCGGCGCGCGAGTTCGACCGCGATGGCCGAGGGAGCGGGGTACCGTGACGCGCGAGTTCGGCTGCGGAACGCAGCCGGTGTCTGAGCCCGTCACGGTACCCCGCTCTCTCGGCCTCCACGGTCGGTGTAGAGCGCGCCGCGGCATCGCCGCCGCTTCCCGGCGCGGCCGATCGCGGACACAGGGTCCGTTCCCGTTGCGCAGAGCTTCCCTAGAGCGGGATCGTCACGGCCGCGCCGACGAACCAGTTGCGGCCCGGCGCCGGCTCGAAGTAGCGCTTGTTGCTGTCGTTGACGATCACCGAGCCCGAGTAGTGGCGATCGAACAGATTGTTGATGCGGGCAAACGCTGTGAGCGTCGAACTGCCGACCTTGGCGCCGTAGCCGATTCGCGCGTTGACCGCGGCGTAGCTCGGGGCCGTGTCGGTATTCTGCTCGTTCACGTAGAGCTTGTCGGCATACTGCGCCTCGAGCGCCGCGTTGAAGCCGAGCCTGCCCTGCGGCGCCCAGTCGAGCTCCGCCCATGCCTCGCGCGACGGAACGCCGGGCAGGCGTGAGCCGGCAGCAACCGCGGCGGGCGGGGTCCCCGAGAAGTATGCGTCGGCAAACACCGCGCGCAACCAGGTGAGCGCGACGCGCCCATGCAGCCCGTGGCCGAGGGCTGCATCCCACAGCGCTTCCGCGCCCTGCCGGTGCGTCGCGCTCGCGTTCTTGTAGGTCGTGCGTCCTCCGGTCGCCTGGTCGACGACGATCTCGTCGCGTGTGTCGGTGTCGAACCATGCGAGGTTCAGCCGTTGTCCGTCACCCGACAGGAATTTCGCGCCGACCTCGTACGCGCGGCTGGTCGCCGGCTGTAATGCGAAATTGAGTCCGGTGCCGCTGTTGCGGTACGCGATCTCGGTGAAGGTCGGCGTCTCGAATCCTTCACCGTAGCTCGTGTACAGGTTGAGGCTGTCGGTCGCGTGGAACACGATGCCCGCCACCGGGCTCGTGTTGCTGAAATCGCGGCTGCCGCTGTCGTTGCCGTTGGCTGCGGTCACGTAGTGATCGTCAGACGTGTAGCGGACGCTGCTCGTGCGCACGCCTGCGGTCGCCGACCAGCGCGGGGCGAACTCCCACTCGGCTTGCGCAAACGCGTCGGTGCCGCTCACGTCGTCGGTCTCGTCGCGCCGCAAGTCACCCATCGCGCCGAATTGGTTGACGTAGCCGCGCCGCAACTGGTCCTGCCGGTTCCAGTCGCCGCCGACGGTGAGCGTCAGCGGGCGGCCGAGTGCGGCAGCGCGCCACACGAGCCGCGCACCGACGCCGCCGAAGTTGCCGTCGAGGTCGGTGATCCCACCCGATGACGACCCGCTCGAACCGGTGAACGCGAGGTACTGCCGCACGAGGCGTCGCCCGCCGTACGCATCGACGTGAAGGTTGAGCCCGTCGGAAAGCGCGTGATCGAGCGCGAGTCCGCCCTGCGCCTGGTTGATCGTCTTGCGGGTGTCGAAGAGGATCGCCGCGTGGTCGACGCCCCGCGGATCATTCTGCCACTCGCTGCGGGTCAGCCCCAGCGGATCCTCGGTCTCGGGCTGATACTGCGTGTTGCCGATCACCGTGATGCGCGTCGAGGAGTCGACGCTCAGCACGAGCTTTGCATTGGTGACGTCGCGCCGCGTGCGTGAGTGATCGCGATAGCCGCTCGTCTGGAATTCGTTTCCGGCGACGACGTAGCCGAGGCGGTCGTGCATGCCGGAGAACTTGGTGCCGAAGGTCCATTGCCCATAGCTCCCCCCGCCGCCAGTCACGCTGGCGATCGGCTCGGCTGATGGATCCTCGGTGAAGACCGAGATCACGCCTCCGGATGCGTTGCCGTAGAGCGCCGAGAACGGGCCGCGCAGCACTTCGATGCTCTTCGCCGAGAGCAGGCTGAAGCTGCCGGTCTGGCCCTGCCCATCGGGCATCGTCGCGGGAATCCCGTCCTGGTAGATGCGCACCCCGCGCACGCCGAAGGTCGCCCGGGCGCCGAAGCCGCGCGAGCTGATCTGCAGGTCCTGCGCGTAGTTTTGGCGATTGGCCGCGAACACTCCGGGGATCTTCGCCAGCGATTCGGCCAGGCTCACCTGGGGCTCGCCGCCGCGAATGGTCGCACCGCCGATCACGTCGACCGACGCCGGCACGTCGAAGATGTTCTCGGAGTGGCGCGTCGCGGTCACGGTCAGCGTCGGGAGCGTGCCGGGCGTCGCCGCCACCGTCGCGCCCGCCGCCTGGCCCGCGGCGGGAAATGGTACGAGCGCGAGCACCGCCAGCGCGATCGCTGGCAGCCCGACGGATGTTGCGCTGAAGCGTCGATCGATCATCGGTCGCACGAGGCGCCGATTACGCGATGGCGCCGTCGCGCCGATCGGCCTTGGCCGCGGGCTTGCCGCCGCCGAGGCCACCGAACAGTGGCCGCCACGCGACGACAACCGCCCAGGCGAGCGCTGCCGCGACGAGCAGCATCCCGGCACGCTCCTGATCGCCCTGCAGGTACGACGCGCAGAGCCGCTCGTCGGCGGCGGCAAAGCCCCAGCCGAAGCGTGCAAGCGTCGCGATCACCTCGACGTGGATCACCGCACGCGCGATCGGCGGGCAGCGCACCCACGACCACGCGACCGGCAGCCCGAGACCGAAGGCGAGCGAAGCGAACTTGAGCGCATCGATGCCGAAACTGAGCCGCGCCGCGTCGAGGCTTCGCGGCAGCATCCACAGGATCATCGTGAAGCTCGCGATCACGATGCCGGTCGCGCCTGCGCGGTTGAACGAGTCGGCGAAGCTGCGTAGGCGCGCCGCCCTGCTCCCCTCCGGAGCACGGACCCACGCGCGCCCGGCGCACCATCCGGCGAGCACGATCAGCGGCATCTGCACGAGCATCTGCCGCACCATCGTTGCCTCGCCGAAAGCCCGCAGCGGAGGCAGCAGCAGGAGTACCGCGAGCAGCAGCGAAACGAGCGGGAGCCGACGCGTCAGACTCGCCGCAGCCCGCACCACCGCCCGCAACCGATCGAGGTGCACCATCATCGCGCGCCCGTCACACACGCATCGCACGCTCACCAGCGTACGCGCAGCGCGGCGACCGCGGCTTCCGGATCGCCGGCATCGATCAGCGCGACCAGCCGACGGTCGGGATCGACGATACCGATCGCCTCGTTATGCGCGTAACCACCCGCGCCATCGTCGATCACGACGACGCCGAAGGCATCGAGCCAGCGCGCAACATCCTGCGTGGCGGCGGGCGCTGCCGCGAGGCGTCCGGGCGGTGCGGCACCGTCGCGGGCGATGAACGCGCGCAGCGCGGCCGGATCGTCGTGATCCGGATCGAAGGAAATCGACACGAGCGCGACCCTCCCCTGAGCGGCCTCGGACGCGAGAAGCTCCATCGTCCTCGCGTCGGCCGATCCCTGGGCGAGACACAGCGAGGTGCAGCGCGTGTAGACGAAATCGACCAGCAGCCACTGCTCCGGCAGATCGGCGAGACGGCGCAGCTGCCCGTCGGCGAAGCGCAGCGGCAGAGCCGGCACCGGCGCCGGATGGGCGAGCGCCGCCGCGCGGCGCGCCGTCTCGAGCGTGAAGGCGGTGAATCCGTCGGTCGCCGCCCAGGTGACGGCGAGCCCCGCCGCAAGCGCGACGAGGCTCGCCCCGAGGGTCCGCGCCATACCCACCACGCACGCTCCGCGGCCGCTACGCGGCGAGCGACGCACGCGGCAATCGCGCGAGGATGCGGCCGCCGAGGAACAGGACGCAGACGAGCACGACCGTGCCGGCGACCGCGCCCGCCTGCGCATAGCCGATCCACGGCGCATCGTAGGTCGCGAAGCGGCGCGCGATGCCGTGAACGCCGCTGTCGAGGAAGACCCCGCAGAACAGCACTCCGGCGATCGCGTAGCCCCAGAACACGAGCTTGTCCAGCGGAGCGCTCGCGCGCCCCTCCCGCGTGCACGCATACAGGAGCGTTCCCAGCACCATCGGAAGCATCCCGAGCAGCAGGTAGAAGTGGAAATGGCCGGGCACCCACAGCGTGTTGTGCATCACGAGGTTGACGCGGATCGTGGCGTCGACGATCGCCGGAATCACCCCCGCCGCCCAGCCGAACACGCCGAGCACGACGAGTCGCAGCGGCGTATCCCACTTCGCCCCGCTCCGATGGAGATTGACGAGCGCACCCCATGCGGTGACCAGGATGACCGGGATCCCCGACAGGTACGAGACGATCTGTCCCATCGCGGCGGCCCACCGCGGCATCGCGTAATCCATCAGCAGGTGGTGCGGATAGACCGACAGCACGAGCAGCACGACGGCTGCCCACGAGCCGAGGAACGCGCGGTTGACCTTCCATGGCCGGCCGGTGTAGCGGGGGATGATCTCGTACACGCCGATCACCGCCATGTAGATCGTCACGTTGATGAACACGTGCCCGAAGAAATAGATCAGGTTCTTCATCAGCAGCGGGTCCATCGCGATGCCCGGCTCGTAGAGGGCAACGAGCGTCATGACGAGCACGATTGCGCCGCCGAGGATGCCGAGCACGTTGACGATCACTGCCATCGTGCTCGCGACGACGGCTGCCGGGTGCGCGGGATCCACCTTCCCGGAGATGAGCTGGTCGAGCCCGAGTCCGCGCGCGAGGCTTCCGTAGCGGCGGATGATCGCGAGCGCGCAGTCGGCGTAGAAAACGAGGAAGCCGACGCCGATGGCGAGGTAGCCGATCATGAAGGTGGCCGCCGCACCGGTTCCCCACAGGCCCATGCCGTGCCCGGGCAGCGGGTACAGGAACGTCCACGCTCCGGCGAATCCGCCGAGGCCAATCGACAGCAGGATCAGCACGACGCCGACGAGCGACAGCCCCATCATCGCGAGGAACGCGCCGTTGGACAGCTCGACGTAGCGGCGCAGGAAATACCACATGACTGCCGCTCCCGCGAGGCCCGCGGTGCCCACCATCCCGGCACCGTGCAGCGTCAGCACCTCGTAGAAGTAATTCGGCGGAATGCCGAGCCAGGCGCCCTGGCCGGCGCGCATGATGACGCCCGCGACCATCATCAGCAGGAACACCGAGATCCCGACGGCGGCGTAGAGCTGGAAGGCGAACTTCGCCCGCGGCGTATCGGGAGTCACGAAAGGCGCGGGCTTCACGGAAGCAGCGTAGGCTGACATGGCGGCGTTCTCCTCAGGATCCGGCGACGACCTTGACCACGGCGCGCATGTTCGCATGCGCGATGCCGCAGTACTCGAGGCACAGCACCTGGTACTCGCCCGGCTGGTCGAAGCGCACGCGCAGGCGATTGACGTAGCCAGGCATAACCTGCGCCTGGGCGACCACGTGCGTCGCGTCGCGATAGAGCGCGAACCCGTGGTTGACGTCGGTGCTGTGAAGCTGGAATTCGACGGTCTTGCCGGCCGGAACGGTATCCGGAACGATGTCCCAGCTCCACTGACGCGCCGTCGCCTGCACGACGACATCGGGTGCGCCCGCGTCACGCGCGTAGGCGGGCAGCGGCCAATGCCGAAGGGTCCCGATGGCGATCACCACTCCCGCGACGAGCGCCACCCAGACGAGGGGACCGCGCCATCGGTAGCCGCGCGCGGAAACCGTCGCCGCATCGACCGGCGCACCCCCCGACCTCGCGCACACCCACAGAAAGACGATTCCGACCAGCGCCATCAGAACCAGCGACAGTTCCCATGCGACCTGTTGCATATGTCCCCCTCCTCGATGACGACGACGTCAACTTGACTACCGCGTCCTTACCCCACCCCTCTCCTTCGCAGGCCCAGGCCCCCTCGCGCCGGCGTTTTCGAATGATGCCTCACAACGGGGCCCGGTCGATCGCCGGCGCCTGCTCGTCGAGCCCCACGCCGGTCGATCGCGGGAGCAGCATCACGATGCCCAGCGTGACCATGGCGGTCCCGGCCATCAGCAGCAGGAGCGTGCGGAATCCAGCGGCCTTGACGAGCGGACCGAGAATCCACACCGCGAGCGAACTCACCCCGAACGCCACGGTGAGGCGCATGCCCGAGACACGCGAGCGCATCGTGTCGTCGACGTAGCGCACGATCAGTGCGTCGGTGAACGGAATCGCGCCGAAGACCGCGATCATGAAGGCGACCATCAGCGCGTACAGCGCCCAGCCCTGTGCCGACATGGCGGCGGCGAAGAAGGGGACTTGCATCGCGACGATCGCCGCGTAGAGGAGCTTCACCGGTACGCGATCGAGCAGCGTCCCCACGGCGAGCTGTGCAAGGGCTCCCGCAACGTACACGGCAGCGAGCAGCGCGCCAAGAAGCGCAGGATCCTCGACGATGCCATGGAAGCGTTCGCGCAGCAGCTCGGCGTTGCCGTTGGTCGTGAAGTTGTAGAGCATGCTCCCCGAGATCGACGCCACGGTGATGACCGCGAACACGTGGGCGAGCGCGTGCTTCGGCAGCATCGATCGCGTCACCTCGCGCCGTGCCGGCGCCATCGCCTCGGGCGGGGCGGCCCGCGCAAACGCGATCCCGCAGGCGATCGACACCAGCGCGGGGATGGCGAAGGCAGCGCGCCAGCCGACGTACTTGACGATGAACCCGGTCACCACGGCCGACAGCGCGACGCCGATGTTGCCGGCAAGCCCGTTGACGCCGATGACGAATCCCGGCCGGGGTGCGCCGCGCACGAGCATCGGGATGCCGACCGGATGATAGACCGCAGCAACCGCGCCCAGCACCGTCAGCGCCGCCGCGAGCTGCCACGCGCTCCGCGTGCATGCGACGAGGAGCGCGGCGAGTCCCATGCCGAAGAAGAAGATCAGCATCATCCGCCGCCTGCCCCAGAGGTCGCCGAGACGCCCCGCCGGCAGTGAGCCGATGCCGAACAGCGCGAAGGCGCCCGCACCCCACGGCATCAGGTCCTCCCAGCGCGCGAAGCCGAGCTCCGCGGCGATCGGCCCCACCGCCGATGCAAAGATCAGCAGGAACATGTGGTCGATCGCGTGGCCCAGGTTGAGGAGCAGGCCCACCGCGCGTGTCGGACGCAGGCTCATCGTGATCAGGCGCTTCGCTCGAGCGCGCGCGTGACGGCGTCGGCGACCATGCCCGACACGCGCAGGTCGGATTCGTCCGTCCGCCCGGCGATGTGGGGGGTGAGGACGAGCCGCGGGCATCCTGCGAGTGGCGAACGTGCCGGCAAGGGCTCGATCCCGAATACATCGAGTGCGGCGCCACGAAGCCGTCCGCCCGCGAGCGCTGCGGCGAGCGCCGGCTCATCGACGATCCCGCCGCGCGAAGTGTTGATCAGAATGGCACCCTCGCGCAGCAGCCCGATGCGGCGCGCGTCGATGAGCCCGCGGGTGGCCACAGTGAGCGGCAGATGCAGGCTCACGACGTCGGCCCGTCGCAGAAGCTCATCGAGCACGCAGGACTCGGTGTCTGACTCGGCCCAGACGGGATCGTCGGAGCCGACCGCGGGATCGTGCGCGATGGCACGCATGCCCGCGGCGCGCGCGAGTGCGCCGGTCGTCCGGCCGATGCTGCCGAAGCCGACGAGGCCGATGATCCGCCCGCCGATCTCGTGCCCGTCGGCGAGTTCGTCGCGCGGCCAGCGGCCGTCGGCGACCGCCGCGGTCGACATGAATGCACCCCGCAGCAGGATGAGGGCCGCCGCGAGCACGTACTCGGCGACCGCGCGCGCGTTTGCCCCGATCGCCGGGAACACCCCGATGCTGCGCGCAGCGCAGGCCGCGAGGTCGATGTTGTCGAGCCCGACGCCGAGCCGCCCGACGACGGCGAGCCGCGGCGCCGCGGCGATGAGCGCGGCATCGACCTGCGTCGCATTGCGCACGATCAGCGCGTCGGCGGCGCCCACCGCCTCGCGCAACGCCGCGGGCGCGGCAGCGAGGGCCGGCTCGTAGCGCACGCCGAAGCGCCCCGCGAGGCGTGCGACCGCACCCTCGTCCATCACCTCGCTGATGACGATGTGCTTCAGGTGGCGAACAGCTGGTCGATGTCGGCGAACGCCTTGAACTCGAGTGCGTTGCCGAACGGGTCGAGGAAGAACATCGTTGCCTGCTCACCGGCCTCGCCGCGGAAGCGCACGTAGGGCTCGATCACGAAACTGACCCCGGACGTGCGGAAACGGTCGGCGAGCCGGTCCCAGGTCGCGCGATCGGTGACGACCCCGAAATGGCGCACGGGCACCGCGTGCCCATCGACGTCGCTCGTCGCCTCCTGCATGGCGGCCCGCTCGACCTTGTGGGCGACGATCTGGTGGCCGAAGAAGTCGAAGTCGACCCACGAATCGCTGCTGCGGCCCTCGGCGCAGCCGAGGAAATCGCCGTAGAAGCGCCGCGCCTCGGCGAGGTCGGTCACCGGAAAGGCGAGGTGGAAGCGCGGGTAGTTCGGGGTCGGTCGATGCACGATCGCAGTGGGGTCAGTTCTGCAGGCCCCATTTTCGCACGGTGCGTGCCTCGAGCGTGCGGAAGATCACGTTCTCGACGATGAGGCCGATCACGATGACGGTGAACAGGCCGGCGAATACGCTCGGGATCTCGAGCTGGTTCTTGTTCTCGTAGATGTACCACCCGAGCCCGCCCGAGCCCGACGACACTCCGAATACGAGCTCGGCGGCGATCAGCGTGCGCCACGCGAATGCCCAGCCGATCTTGAGTCCTGTGAGGATGCTCGGGAAGGCCGCCGGAATCAGGATCCGGGCGACATAGGGCAGCCCGCGCAGGCCGTAGTTGCGCCCGACCATCCGCAGCGTGTTCGATACCGACAGGAAGCCCGAGTGCGTGTTGAGCGACACCGCCCACAGGACCGAGTGGATGATCACGAAGATGATGCTTCCCTCGCCGAGCCCGAACCAGATCAGCGCGAGCGGCAGGAGCGCGATCGCCGGCAACGGATTGAACATCGACGTGAGAAGCTCGAGGAGGTCGGTGCCGATGCGCGTGCCGACCGCGAGCACCGTCAGTACCGCCGCGCAGACGATTCCCGCCGCATAGCCCTTCAGCAGCACCTTGACCGAGGTCATCGCCTTGATGAAGAGGTCACCTCCGAGCATGCCGTGGACGAAAGCCTGCACGGTCGCCGAGAACGTCGGGAAGAGCAGCGGGTTGTGGAGCTCTCGCGCGTAGAGCTCCCACGCCGCCGCGAGGATGACGATCAGCGTGAACTTGCGCACGGCGCCGACGTTCGTGATGCGCTCACGCGCCGACAACGGCTTTTGCACGATGCCGAAGGCACCCGCGGCGACCGGCTCACGGACGATCTCGGGCCGCTGCAGCGGGATGATGGTCGAAGCGTTCATCGATGCTCCTCCTGCTGGGTGGTGGACTCGATCGCATCGGCGAAGAGCATCGCATGGATGCGCTTCTCGAGCGCACCGACGGCAGCGTCGTCTGCGCCGTGCGCGAGGCTGTCGAGCTCGGCCTTGACCTGGCCGGGATGCGGCGACAGGAGCAGGATCCGGCTGCCGACCCTGATCGCCTCGGGAATCGAGTGGGTGACGAAGAGGACGGTGAAGCGCGTGCCTTCCCACAGCGCAAGGAGCTCGTCCTGCATGCGCCGCCTCGTCAGCGCGTCGAGTGCGGCGAAGGGCTCGTCCATCAGCAGGATCGCGGGCTCCATCGCCATGCCGCGCGCGATCGCCACACGCTGCTTCATGCCGCCCGACAGCGTGTGCGGATAGCTGTCGGCGAAGCGGCTGAGGTTCACCTTGGCGATGTACTCGAGCGCCTTCTCCTCCGCCTCGCGCCGCCGCATCCGCCCGCCCGAGCGCAGCGGGAACATCACGTTCTCCTTCACGGTCCGCCACGGCAGGAGCTGGTCGAACTCCTGGAACACCATCATGCGGTCAGGTCCCGGCCGGCGCACGATCTCACCCTTCAGCCTGATCTCACCTTCGACCGGCTGCAGGTAGCCGCCGACCGCCTTGAGGAGCGTCGACTTGCCGCAGCCGGAGGGTCCGAGCAGGATGAAACGGTCGGCGGGGTAGACGTCGAAGTCGACTCGGTAGGTCGCGGTGACGAGGCGATCGCGCGTCTTGTACTGCAGCGTGACGCCGCTGACGGCGAGGAGCGGGTCCGGTGCGGCGGGCGGCGTCACGCGACCCGCCACGGAAGGCTGTCGAGCCCGACGTTGCCGCCCGAGACGATGACGCCGACCCGCAGCCCGGCGAAGCGCGAACGATGCTCGAGCAGGCACGCGAGCGGCACCGCCCCGGAAGGCTCGACGACCTGCTTCGCGCGCTCGAACAGCATTCGCATCGCCGCCACGATCGCCTCCTCGCTGCACGTCACGACGGCCTCGACGTGCGCGCGGATCGCAGCGAGGGTGCGCGGCGACAGCGTCGTGCGCAGGCCGTCGGCGATCGTCACCGTCGGCGCGAGCGCTTCGACGCGCCCGCTCGCGAAGCTTCGCGCGGCGTCGTCGGCGCGGGCCGGCTCGGCGCCGAACACGCGCACCCGCGGCGCGAGCGCCCGCGTGGCGATCGCCGTGCCCGACAACAGCCCGCCGCCGCCGCACGGGGCGATGACGGCGTCGAGTTCGGGAACGTCCTCGACGAGCTCGAGTGCAGCGGTCCCCTGCCCCGCGATGACGCGCGGATCGTCGAACGGATGGATCAGCGTCGCGCCGCACTCGCGGGCGACCTCCGCGCACGCCGATTCGCGCGCCGCAACCGTCGCCGCGCACAGGCGCACGGTCGCCCCGAAGCGCCGCACGTTCGCCTGCTTGACCGCCGGTGCATTCTCGGGCATCACGACCCAGGCCGGGATGCCGCGCTTCGCCGCGGCATACGCGAGCGCGGCGCCGTGGTTGCCCGACGAGTGGGTGACAACGCCGCGCACGGCCTCGCCCGCATCGAGCGAGAGCACCGCGTTGCAGGCGCCGCGCGCCTTGAACGCGCCGGTCTTCTGCAGGTGCTCGGCCTTGAAGTGCAGCAATGCCCCGGCTTCGCCGTCGATCGACGCCGAGCTCAGCACCGGCGTGCGGTGCACGAAGCCGGCGATCCGCCGCTGTGCCGCCCGGATCGCCGCGAGATCCGGCAGCGCGAGCGCGTCGCCGGCGGCGGCCATCAACTCCCCGGGAGGCCCTGCGCGTTGGGGAAGAACATCTCCTTCCACGACTCGGGCTTCACCTTGATCGAGTGGATCTTGTACATGAAGTCGACGTACTTCATCACGTTGTGCGGTGTCGTCGTGTACGAAATCTCCGGATCGTTCAGCATCTTCAGGATGAAGTCGACGCCGCTCTTGTCCTTCGAGATCCGGAGGTAGGTCTCCGCCGCGGCGCGCTTGTCGCGGTTGATAGTCGCGGTGGCCTCGTCGAGCGCAGCGACGAACGCCGCGTAGACCTTCGGGTTCTCGTCGTGGAACTTCGACGTCGTCCAGACGACGTTGAAGGTCGCCGGTCCGCCGAGCACGTCGAAGGAGCTGAACACCTTGTGCATGCCCGGACGTTCGAGCTCCTCGTACTGGAACGGCGGCGAGCTCAAGTGCGCGGTGACTTCGGATTTGCCCGAGAGCAGCGCCGTCAATCCGTCGGGATGCGCCATCGACACGGTCAGGTGGTCGAGCTTGAACTGCTGGCCGGGGCCGAACGCCTGCTCGGCCGCCATCTGCAGCGTGACGGCCTGGATCGACACCTTGACCGCGGGAAGCGCGATCCTGTCCTTGTCGGTGAAGTCCTTCACCGTCTTCACGTTCGGGTTGCTGGTGACGAGAAAGAGCGGCATCGAGTTGATCGCCGCGACCGCCTTGACGTCGAGATTGCCGCGCGTCTTCGCCCACAGCGTGGTGAAGGGGCCGACGCCGCCCGAGGCGAACTGCAGGTTGCCCGACAGCAGGGCGTCGTTCATCACCGCGCCGCTCGCAAATTTCGACCAGTCGACCTTCAGGTCGATGCCGGAAGCCTTCGCGTGCTTCTCGATCAGCTTCTGGTCCTCCATGATCATCAGCGGCAGGTAGCTGATTCCGTATTGCCGTGAAACGTGAATCTCGCTCACCTCTCCGCAGACCGGTCCCGCCGCGAGCGCAACCATCGCGGCGAGAACGAGCGCTGCTGCACGTACCATCCGGTCATTCATCGACTGCCCCTCCTCCGCGTGGACTCCGCGTGGATCCTAGTGGTTCGCGCAGGCAGCGTCAAACCCCGGCCCGCGCATTCAGCGCTATGGAGCGAGGTCGAGGCCTGCCTGCACGACCGGCGCGAACGAGCGCCGGTGCGCCGCGCACGGTCCGTGGCGGGCGAGCGCGGCGAGGTGTTCGCGCGTACCGTAGCCCTTGTGGCGCGCGAACCCGTAGGCCGGGAACCTCCGGTCGAGGTCGACCAGCATCGCGTCGCGCGCGGTCTTGGCGAGGATCGACGCCGCCGAGATGGCGGGAACGTCGCGGTCACCCTTCACGATCGCCCGTGCCGGACAGCTGAGCGGCGGGCAGCGGTCGCCGTCGACGAGCGCCTCGTCGGGCTCGATCGCGAGCGCCTCGACCGCACGCCGCATGGCGAGCAACGTCGCCCGCAGGATGTTGAGCGCGTCGATCTCGGCGACGTCGCTCTTCGCGACCGCCCAGGCGAGCGCACGCTCGCGGATGCAGACGGCGAGTTCATCGCGCGCACGCGCGCTCAGCAGCTTCGAATCACGCAGTCCCTCGATCGGCCGCGCGTCGTCGAGGATCACCGCCGCTGCCACGACCGGGCCGGCGAGGGGCCCGCGCCCGGCCTCGTCGATCCCGGCGACGCGTCGTGCAGTCGGCGAAGCCGTCATGGGACGCGAAGACCGATCGGCCGCGATGCCCTCAGGCGGCACGCCGCGCGGGCCGATCTCGGCCCTGGCGCCGTCCGGCAGCGGCATCGAGTTCGGCGATCACCGCGTCGCCCGCGACCGCGCCGGTGTCGGCCGCGAGGCGGCGGCCGAAGTCGCCGAAGAGGTTCTCGAGGCGCCTGCGCGTCACCGTATCGTCGAACAGGTTGAGCGCCGCGCGCGCGAGGTTCGCCGGGTTCGCCTCCGCCTGCAGGAATTCGGGCACCACGAAGCGCCCGGCGAGCACGTTCGGCAGCCCGACCCACGGAACGATGAGCCTGCGCCGCACGATCGCCGCGGTGAGCGAGTTCACGCGATAGAAGATGATGTGCGGACAGCGCGCGAGCGCGGCCTCGAGGGTTGCCGTGCCGGAGGCGACCAGCGCGACGTCGGCCGCGCGCAGGGCGTCGCCGGCGTGGCCGTAGAGGATCGTCAGCGCGAGCCCCTGGTGACCGCTGCGGTGCTGGGCATCGACGAAGGCGTCGCGCGTGGTTCGCGAGACGACCGGAACGACGAAGCGCGCATCGGGGCGCGCGTCGGCGATGCGTGCCGCCGCGTCGAGCACGAGCCGCGCGTGCATCTCGATCTCCGAGAGCCTGCTCCCCGGCAGCAGCGCGAACAGCGGCGCCGCGCCCTTGTACTGCAGCACGTCGCGAACCGCCCGGCGCGTGCCGGGCCCCGCCGCATCGGCGGCGAGCGGATGCCCGACGAAGGTGACCGGAATGCCGGCCTCCTCGTAGAGCGGAACCTCGAATGGAAACAGCGCAAGCATGCGGTCGACCGCGCGATCGATGTCGCGCAGCCGCTCGCTGCGCCACGCCCACACCGACGGACTGACGAAATGCACGGTACGCACGCCGTGGCGCTTGAGGCGGCGCTCCAGCCCGAGGTTGAAGTCCGGCGCGTCGACGCCGACGAAGACCGGAACACCCTCTGCGATGAACCGCCGCGCAACCCGCCGGCGCAGCGCGAACAGCCCCGGAAGGTGCGCGAGCACCTCGACGAAGCCGCGCACGGCGAGGCGCTCCATCGGCGCCCACACCTCGCAGCCTTCGGCCTCCATGCGCGGACCGGCGATGCCGGCGAAGCGCACGTCGCCGCGGCGCGCGCGCACGCCGCGGATCAGCGCGGCGGCGAGCGCGTCGCCCGACGCCTCTCCGGCGACGATGCCGAGCGTGACGCCGGCTGCCCGGTCAGCGCACAATGCCGCGCCCTGGCCGCGCGAGGAACTCGACCAGCGGCGTCAGCAGCGGCGAGTCGGCCGCCGCGCGCGCAAGCTCTGCGCGCGCCTCGTCGAGTGAAAGGCCCGAGCGGTAGAGCGTCCGGTAGGCACGCCGCACCGCCGCGATGTCCGCGGCGCTGAAGCCGCGCCGGCGCAGGCCCTCGTTGTTCGTTCCCGCGGGCTTCGCCGGATAGCCCGACGCGGTCACGAACGGGGGCACGTCCTGCAGCACGATTGCCCCGGCGGCGATCATCGCGTGCGCGCCGATGCGGCAGAACTGGTGCACGCCGGCATAGGCGCCAAGCACCGCATGATCCCCGATGGCCACGTGCCCGGCGATCTGCGCATTGTTGGAGAAGGTCGTCGCGTTGCCGACGACGCAGTCGTGCGCGACGTGCGCATAGGCGAGGAACAGGTTGCCGTCGCCGATCGCCGTATCGCCGCGATCCTGCGCCGTTCCGGCGTGGATCGAGACGTACTCGCGGATCACGTTGTCGTCGCCGATGGTCGTCGTCGTCGATTCGCCGCCGTACTTGCGGTCCTGCGGAATATCGCCGACCGAGGCAAACTGGAACACCCGGTTGCGCACGCCAATCGTCGTGCGCCCGACGATCACCGCGTGCGGCCCGATGCGCGTGCCGGCGCCGACGCGTACTTCAGCTCCGATGATCGAGTACGCGCCGATCGCGACGTCGTCGGCAAGCGAAGCGCCGGGTTCGACCAGCGCCGTCGGATGAACCGAGGCCACGTCAATCCGCGGGAAGGCTGGGGGGCCGCGGCGCTTCGCGGATCGCCGCGAGCAGCGTTGCCTCGCAGACGAGCTGGCCGCCGACGCTCGCTCGCGCATGGAAGCGCCCGACGCTGCGCACCGCGCGCTCGAGCTCGGCTTCGAGGAGCAGCGTATCGCCCGGGACCACCTGGCGCTTGAAGCGCGCCTTGTCGATCCCCGCGAAGAGGACGAGCTGGCTGCCGTCCTGCCGCGCAACGTCCGAGAGCATCGTGAGGAGCCCCGCGGCCTGCGCCAGCGACTCGATGACGAACACGCCCGGCATCACCGGATTGCCCGGGAAGTGCCCCTGGAAGAACGGCTCGTTGACGGTGACGTTCTTGATCCCCCGAATGAACTTCCCGGCCTCCCACTCGAGCACGCGGTCGACCAGCAGCATCGGGTAGCGATGCGGAAGCAGCCGCTCGATCATTGCGGCGTCGAGTTCACTCACCGTGACGTCCCCCCGTCGTTGGGCCCGCGATCGCGGCCGCGCGGCCGCTCGAGCGCGCGCACGCGCGCGACGAGCTCGCGCAGGTGCCGCACATTGGCGATGACGCGCTTCCAGTCGGCGTGCGCAAGCGCCGGAAACGCACCGGTATAGACGCCCGCGACCGCGATCGACTCGGAAACGAGCGTCGCCGCCGAGACGACCGTCCCGGCGGCGATCTCGAGATGGCCCGAGATCATCGCGGCACCGCCGATCCGGCAATCATGCCCGATCCGGGCCGAGCCGGCGATCCCGACGCAGCCTGCGATCGCCGTGCGCGCGCCGATCACGCAGTTGTGCCCGATCTGGATCTGATTGTCGAGCTTCACGCCGTCCTCGATCACCGTGTCGCCGATCGCACCGCGATCGATCGTCGTGTTGGCGCCGATCTCCACGTCTGCGCCGACGACGACGCGTCCGACCTGCGGAATCTTGATCCAGCCTTCGGGTCCCGGGGCCAGCCCGAAGCCGTCGGCGCCGATCACCGCGCCGCTGTGGACGAGCGTGCGCGGGCCGATCGTGCAGCGCGGATAGACGCGCACGCCGGCGTCGAGCACGGCATCGTCGCCGATCACCGCGTCCTCGCCGATCGAGCAATGGCTGCCGATCGACGCGCGCGCGCCGATCGAGGCACCGGCGCCGACCACCGCCAGGGGTCCGATCGCAGCCGTCGCGGCGACCGTCGCCGCCGGATCGACGATCGCCGCCGGATGCCGGCCTGCAAGCGGCGCTTCGCGCGGATAGAGAACGCTCGCCGCCTTCGCATAGGCGACGTACGGGTCTGCCGCGACGAGCCGCGGCAGCGGCGTCAACTGCGCGGCCGCCGGAGCGACGATCACCGCCGATGCGCGGGTTGCGGCGAGCTGCGCCCGATAGCGCGGATTGGCGAGGAATGCGAGGTCGCCCGGACCCGCGCCCTCGAGCGTCGCAACGCGCTCGATCGGGGTCGCTCCGTCGCCTTCGACGCAGGCGCCGCAGGCCCGGGCCAGCTCGTCGAGGCGAATCGGCCCGCCCGGAGCGCGCCGCGTCATCGTGCTACTTGTCGGAGAGCGCCTTGATCACCTTGTCGGTGATGTCGATGCGCTGGCTCGCGTAGACGACCGGATCCTGCAGGATGAGGTCGTATTTCTCGCTCGTGGCGATCTGCTGGATCACCTTGTTCGCGCGATCCTGCAGCGCCGAGATCTCCTCGTTCTTGCGCAGGTTGATGTCCTCGCGGAACTCGCGCTGCATCCGCTGCAGATCGCGCGACTGGTTGGCGAGGTCGCGCTCCTTGCTGCGCCGGTCGGCGTCGGACATCGTTGCGCCGTCGCGGTCGAGGCTTGCCTGCAAGTCGCGCACCTGCTTCGCGAGCTTCTGGATCTCCGCGTCGCGCGCCGCGAACTCCTTCTCGATCTTCGCCTGCGCACGCTTGGCCGGCGCCGCCTCGCGGAACAGCCGCTCGGTGTTGACGAAGCCGATCTTGTAATCGGCCGCCGCGCTCGCCCCGGCCGCCGCCAGCAAGGCCACGGCCGCAGTCATCGTCATCCATCGCTTCAACACTTGGAATCCTCCGCATCCACGGCGCCTGCCGTGGGTCAGAACGCCGTGCCAGCCTGGAACTGGAAGCGCTGTTCGTGGTCGCCCGGCTTCTTGTTCACCGGAATGGCGTAGCTGAACTTGAGCGGACCGACCGGCGAATTCCAGGAGATCCCGGCACCCACCGAGTACCGGAACGACTCGAACTGCGGCTGGTGTCCGTTGGCCCAGATCTCGCCGGCGTCGGCGAACACGCTTGCGCGCACCGCCTTGTCGCCCTTCAGGATCGGATAGAACATCTCCGCGTTGCCGACGATCTTGCGCCTTCCGCCAAGCGCGTTGCCCTGGCTGTCCTGCGGGCCGAGCGATGCCACGTCGTAGCCGCGCACCGAGTTCGCGCCGCCGGCGAAGAACGCCTTGAAGAACGGCAGCGGCTTGCCGGAAAGCCCGTCTGCGTAGCCGACGTTGCCGCGAAGCATGAACACGAGGTCGCCGTAGATCGGCCAGTACTGCGACTGCGAGTACTCGCCCTTGTAGTAGGCGAGATCACCGAACGGCAATCCGACCTCGACCGTCGCGCTCTGCAATCGGCCCCGCGTCGGGAACTGGATGTCGTCGCGGGTGTCGCGCGACCATCCGGCCGACGCGATGAAGGCGTTGGTATTGTTGCCGAACTCGTTCACGAACTGGTCGTAGACCGGCGGGCTGTTGCTGAACAACGTGATTTCGGTGTGCTCGACGCGACCGCCGAAGTTGATCGTGTCGGTCTCCGTTATCGGTACACCGAAGCCGACTGCCGCACCCAACGTGTGCGACGAGTACTGCGAGATCGCGAGCCCGGTCGGGTCGAGGTTGCGCTGGTAGGCCTCGAGGGTCCTCGACACGCCGTCGACCGTGTAGTAGGGCTGCGTGAAGACCGCCGAGTAGGTGCGATCGTAGCGCCCGGTGTTGACGGCGAGGGTCAGGGCGTTGCCGGAACCGAAGATGTTCTGCTGCGAGATCGAGGCGTTGAGCACGACTCCCTCGTCGCTCGAGTAGCCGATGCCGGCGAGCAGGCTTCCGGTGTTGCGCTCGGTGACCGCGACGTCGACGTCGACCTGGTCCGACGTCCCCGGCACCGGAGGCGTCTCGATGTTGACGTCATCGAAGTAGCCGAGGTGCTTGATGCGCTCCTTCGAGCGCTCGATGCGCGGGCCGTCGTACCACGCATCCTCGAGCTGGCGCATCTCGCGGCGGATCACGACGTCACGGGTCTTGGCGTTGCCGCTGATGTTGATCCTGCGCACGTACGCGCGCCGGCCGGGATCGACGAAGAAGGTGAACGACGCCCGCGAGTCCTTGAGGTCGAGCTCGGGGACAGCGTTGACGTTGGCGAAGGCGTACCCGTCGGCCCCCAGCCGCTCGCTCATGTCCTTCGCCGACGCCTGCAGCTTCGCGCGCGAGAACACGTCGCCCTTGTGCAGCTGGACGAGCTTCTCGAGCTCCGACGCGGGCACGACGAGGTCGCCGCCGATCCGGATGTCTCCGACGGTGAAGCGCGGACCTTCGGTGATGTTGACGGTGATGTGGATGTGCTCCTTGTCGGGGCCGATCGACACCTGCGTCGAGTCGATGTTCATCTCGAGATAGCCGCGGTCCTGGTAGAAGCTCCGCAGCTTCTCGAGGTCGCCCGACAGCTTCTGCTTCGAGTACTGGTCGTCCTTCGTGTACCAGGTGAACCAGCCGGGAGTGGTCAGCGTCATCTGCGACAGCAGCGTCTTCTCGCTGAACTGCTTCGCCCCGATGATGTTGATCCGCGCGATCTTGGCGGTGTCGCCCTCGCGGATCGTGAAGTTGATCGCCACGCGGTTGCGCTCCTGTGGCGTCACCGTCGTCTGGACGTCGGCGGCGTACTTGCCGCGAGTGATGTACTGGCGCTTCAGTTCCTGCTCGGCGCGATCGAGGAGCGACCGGTCGAAGATGCGCGCCTCGGCGAGCCCGATCTCCTTCATCGCCTTCTTCAGCGTGTCGGTGTCGAACTCCTTGTTGCCGACGTAGGTGATCGAGCTGATCGTCGGGCGCTCGACGACGGCGACGATCAGCACGTTGCCCTGCTTCTCGAGGCGAACGTCGCGGAAGAAGCCGGTGGCGTAGAGCGCCTTGACGGCGTCGGAGATCTTCTGGTCGTCGACGCGGTCGCCGACCTTGATCGGAAGGTAGTTGAACACCGTGCCGGGCTCGGTGCGCTGCACGCCCTCGACGCGGATGTCGCGCACGACGAACGGCTCGATCGACCACGCCGCGATCGGCATCAGCGATGCGGCGGCGAGCAAGGCGGCCCGCGCCCAGGTGCGTATGCGGCTGGGCCGATCAGAACAGGCGCGAAACGTCATTGAAGAGAGCCAGGGCCATCAGCACCGCGAGCATTGCCATGCCGATGCGTTGACCGACCTCGATGGCGTGGTCGGAAACAGGACTGCCTTTGACAATTTCGGCGAGATAATACAGCAAATGCCCCCCATCCAACAGCGGGATGGGAAGCAGGTTGAGCACGCCCAGGCTGATGCTGATGAGCGCGAGGTAGCCGAGGAACGCGAGGACGCCTGCCTGCGCCGATTCGCCGGCGATGTCGGCCATCGTGATCGGCCCGCTGATGTTGCGCAGCGATGCGCTGCCGGTGACGATCCGGCCGAGCATCCTGACCGTGAACAGCGACAGTTCGCCGGTCTTCCGGAAGCCCGCGCCGAGCGCGGCGAGCGGCCCGTAGCGCACGACGACGGCGAGTCGCGCGAGCGCCGTCGGGTCGACGCGCAGCCGTACGCCGGCGAGCCCGATCTTCCTGCCGCCCTCCTCGACCGCCTCGGGCGTCAGCGCAACATTGAGCTCGCGGCCGCCGCGCATCACGCGGTAGTCGAGCGCGGCCGCCGGATGCGCGTTGGTGACCTGCGCGACGTCGGCGGGAGAGTGCATCGGCACGCCGTCGACGGCGACGATGCGGTCTCCGGCTCGCAGGCCGGCCGCTTCGGCAGGCTTGCCGGGAAGCACCGAATCGACGATCGGCGGCCCGAGGTCGACGTGCAGGCCGAGCTTCGTCAGCGGATCAGCCTCCCAGTCGGCGTCGGTCAGCGCGCCGAGGGAGAGCTCGCGCTCGACGGGCTCGGACGCGACGTTGCCGCGGACGAGCGACAGGCTCACCGACGGCGCGCCCTGCTCGCGCAACAGGCGCCAGCGCAACTCCTGGACGCTGCGCACGGGGTCGCCGTCGACTGCAGTCACGATGTCGCCTCCGCGCACGCCGGCTGCCGCTGCCGCGCTCTGCGGCGGAGGAGCGGCGAGCAGCGGCCGCTGCCCGGGAACGCCCGCCATGTACGTCGCCGCGAAGAAGAAGCCGGCCAGGACGAGGTTGGCGATCGGCCCCGCAGCGACGATCGCGATGCGCTTCGCCACCGGCTGGCGGTTGAACGCGCGCGGAAGATCGGCGCGCGTGACCGCAGCTTCCCGCTCGTCGGCCATGCGCACGTAGCCTCCGAGGGGGATCGCCGACAGCGCCCATTCGGTGCCGTCGCGGCCGAATCGGCGCGACCAGATCACGCGCCCGAAGCCGACCGAGAAGCGCAGCACCTTGACGCCGGCGAGCCGGGCGACCACGTAGTGCCCGAGCTCGTGGAACACGACGAGCACGCCGAGCGTGACCGCGAACGCGACGAGCTTGTAGAGGAAATCGGTCACCGGGCGATCCCCAGCTCGACGCGGCAGAGGGCGCGCGCGTCGGCGTCGGCGGCGAGCGCGTCGTCGAGCGAGCTGACCGGCCCCGCATGACGGCGCTCGAGCACTCCCGCGCACGCGCGCGGGATGTCGCTGAAGCGTGCGCTCCCGGCGAGGAATGCGTCGACGGCGACCTCGTTGGCGGCGTTGAGCGCGATGGGCGCCGATGCATCCGAGGCGAGCGCCGCATAGGCGAGATCGACGCAGGGGAAGCGCGCGGGATCGGGATGCTCGAAGGTGAGCCTGCCGATCGCCGCGAGATCGAGCGAGGCGACTCCGCTCTCGACGCGCCCGGGGGCCGCGAGCGCCTGCGCGATCGGCGTGCGCATGTCGGGATGGCCGAGCTGCGCGAGAACCGAGCCATCGACGTACTCGACGAGCGAATGGACGATGCTCTGCGGATGGACGACGACCTCGATGCGATCGGCGGGCGCGCCGAACAGCCAGTGCGCCTCGATCACCTCGAGACCCTTGTTCATCATCGTCGCCGAGTCCACCGAGATCTTGCGCCCCATCGCCCAGTTCGGGTGCCGGCAGGCCTCGTCCGGTGTCACCCGGTCGAAATCGGTGTCCGGCCGCTGGAAGAAGGGTCCGCCCGACGCGGTCAGCACGATCCTGCGCACGCCGGCCGCCGCAGGATCGCGGGTGTACGGTGCCGGCAGGCACTGGTAGACCGCATTGTGCTCGCTGTCGATCGGCACCAGCGTCGCGGCCCCCGCTTCGGCGGCTTCGATGAAAAGCGCACCGCCGATCACCAGCGCCTCCTTGTTGGCGAGCAGGATGCGCTTGCCCGCGCGCGCCGCGGCGAGCGTCGCGGGCAGCCCGGCCGCACCGACGATTGCGGCGAGCACGGTGCGCGCCTCCGGCAGCGTCGCGATCTCGGCGAGACCCTCGGCGCCGGCGACGACGCGCGTCGCAATGCCTTCGGCGGCGAGCGCGCGGGCGAGCGTAGCGGCGTGGGACCGGTCATACAGCGCGGCGAGCCGAGGCCGGTGGCGCCGGCAGAGCTCGAGCAGCCGGGCGTGGTTGCCGTGCGCGGCAAGCGCGACCACCTCGAAGCGATCGGGGTGGCGCGCGATCACGTCGAGCGCCGATGCTCCGATCGAGCCGGTCGCGCCGAGGATCGCGACACCTTCCGGGATCACGGCCGGCCGAGGAAGAGGAGCGCCGCGATCGACGCGGGCGGCATCGCTGCGACGAGCGCGTCGATGCGATCGAGAATGCCGCCGTGGCCCGGGAGCAGGCGGCCGCTGTCCTTGACGCCGGCCTGGCGCTTCAACAGAGACTCGTAGAGGTCGCCGACGATCGAGATGCCGGCAAGCGCCAGCGCCAGCACGACCCAGAGCGCCAGCGCGGCCGGACCCGCCGCACCGCGGAACCCGGCCGCCGGCGCCAGCGGGGCGAGCGCCAGCGCATAGACGGCGACGCCGGCGAGCGCGCCCAGCACGCCTTCCCAGGTCTTGCCCGGGCTCACTTCGGGCGCAAGGCGGTGGCGGCCGATCGCCCTGCCGGTGAAGTAGGCGGCCGTGTCGGCGATCCATACGACCGCCATCGCTGCGAGGACGAGCCATGGCGAGCGCGCCTGCATCGACACCAGCGCGACGAAGGCGCCGGTCAGCACGACCCAGCCCGCGATCGCGCGCAAGAGCGGTGACGCCGGATCCCAGCGCGCGAGCACCCACGGCGTCGCCACGATGAGCCAGAACACGCTCGCCACGCCGCACACGGCAAGCACGACGCCGGGCGGCCATCCGTCCTCGAAGCGCGCAGCCGGCGCGAAGACGAGCCAGGCGCCGATCGCGACCATGCCGGCGACAAAGAGGCCGCGCGACGCACCGCCGAGACGGGCGAGACGCGCCCACTCGGCGGCGGCCCCGATGACCGCCGCGAGCGTGACGACCGCGAACCATCGCGGCGGCAGCGCGAACAGCGCAACGAGCACGAGCGCGAGCAGCCCGAGAGCGGTGACGACGCGGGTGGCCAGCGGGTGGCTCCGCGCCGGGCCGGACCCGGAGGCGGCGCTCACGCGACGTTCCCGTGAACCTGTTCGCCGGTCTGGCCGAAGCGGCGCTCGCGCGCCGCGAACGATTCGATCGCGGCACCGAGCGCCGCCTCGTCGAAATCGGGCCACAGGAGGTCGGTGAAGTAGAACTCGGTGTAGGCGAGTTGCCACAGCAGGAAGTTCGAGATCCGCTGCTCGCCCCCGGTACGGATGAACAGGTCGGGCTCCGGCGCATAGGCCGTGGTGAGCCACGGCTCGATGGCCTCGGGCTCGAGCGCCGCGCCGTCGGCGAGCGCCTCCGGATGCGCGCGAAAGTAGGCGCGTGCGGCCTGCGCGATGTCCCAGCGGCCGCCGTAGTTGGCGGCGACCGTCAGCGTGAGCCGCGTGTTGCCTGCGGTCGTCGCCTCGCCTTCGGCGACGAGCTCGCGGATGCGCCGGTCGAAGCGCGACGTGTCGCCGACGACCCGGAAGCGGATGCCGCTAGCGTGGAGCTTCGCCACCTCCTGCTCGAGGGCGCGCGCAAAGAGCTCCATCAGCAGCGTCACCTCGTCGGCGGGCCGGCGCCAGTTCTCGCTCGAGAACGCGAACAGCGTCAGGTATTCGACTCCATGCCCGATCGCGGCGCGCACGGTCGCGCGCACCGCCTCGACGCCCTTGCGATGCCCGGCGACGCGCGGAAGCAGGCGCTTGTTCGCCCAGCGCCCGTTGCCGTCCATGATGATGGCGATGTGGCGCGGGACCCTGACCGGGTCGGGAACGGCGCGCGTCGAGCTGGTGAACACGGCGTCTCGCGACGAGGCGGCGACCTCAGATCGCCATCAGGTCGGCTTCCTTCTGCTGCAGCAGGCGATCGACCTCCGCGATCGAGTGGTCGGTCAGCTTCTGCAGTTCGTCGTGCGCGCGGCGCTCGTCGTCCTCCGAGCACTCCTTGTCCTTGAGCAGGCGTTTCAACTGCTCGTTGGCGTCGCGGCGAACGTTGCGCACGGCGACGCGGGCGGCCTCGGCTTCCTTGTGGACGACCTTGATGAGGTCGCGCCGCCGCTCCTCGGTGAGCGCGGGCATCGGCACCCGGATCAGCTCGCCCGACGTCGCCGGATTGAGGCCGAGGTCGGAATCGCGGATCGCCTTCTCGACCGCCGGGATCATCTTCTTCTCCCACGGCTGGACGGCGATCGTGCGCGGATCGGCGAGCGTCACGTTGGCGACCTGCGACAGCGGGACCGACGAGCCGTAGTAGTCAACGTGGATATGGTCGAGCAGGCCGGTGTGCGCGCGGCCGGTGCGCACCTTGGCGAGGTCAGCCTTCAACGTCTCGACCGATTTCGCCATCTTCTGCTCGGCCGCCTTCTTCACGTCGCTGATCATGGAACCTCCGCACTTCAACAGTGCACGAGCGTGCCCTCGTCCTCACCCATCACGACGCGCTTCAGCGCGCCCGGAACGAAGATCGAGAACACCTTGAGCTGCATGTTCTGGTCGCGGCACAGCGCGAGCGCGGTCGCGTCCATCACCTTGAGACGGCGCGCGATCGCCTCGTCGAAGGTCAGCGACTCGTAGCGCCGCGCTTGGCTGTCGACCTGCGGATCGGACGTGTAGACACCGTCGACCTTGGTCGCCTTCAACACGATGTCGACGCTCATCTCGCGGCCGCGCAGCGCAGCCGCCGTGTCGGTGGTGAAGAACGGGTTGCCGGTGCCTGCGGCGAAAATCACCACCCGCTTCAGCTCGAGGTGGCGCAGCGCGCGCCCCCGGATGTATGGTTCGGCGACCTGGTCGATCCGCAGCGCCGACTGCACGCGCGATTCGACCCCCGCGCGCCGCAGCGCATCCTGCAGCGCGAGCGCGTTCATCAGCGTCGCCAGCATGCCCATGTAGTCGGCGGTCGCGCGGTCCATGCCTGCTGCGCCCGGGGCGACGCCGCGGAAGATGTTGCCCCCGCCGATGACGATCGCCACCTGCACGCCCAGCCGCACGACCTCGCCGACTTCCGCGACGATGCGGTCGATCGTCTCGCGCTCGATCCCGTAGCTGTGGGCCCCCATCAGCGCCTCGCCGGAGAGCTTGAGCAGGATGCGCCGGTAGGCCGGGGAAGCGGCCGGCCGCGGCGCGAGCGTCGCGGCCGGTGCGGTGGCTGCGCTGTCGGGTGGGCTCATCGCTTGCGCTCCGCGGTGGATGGAAACGGTGGCGCGCGTCGCGGCCGGGGTGGGCGCGTCAGGCGCGGCTCAACGCGGCGACCTCGGCCGCGAAGTCGTCCTTGCGCTTCTCGATGCCCTCGCCGACGACGTAGAGCACGAAGCCGTTGACGGTCGCACCCTGCGCCTTGACGAGGGAGGCGACCGTCTCCTTGTCGTTCTTGACGAACGGCTGCCCGAGCAGCGTCACCTCGGCGAGGAACTTCGCGACCGCGCCTTCGACCATCTTCGCGGCGATCGCCGGGGGCTTGCCCGACTCGGCAGCGCGTGCGGCGGCGATCGAGCGTTCGCGCTCGATCACCTCGGCTGCGACGTTCTCGCGCGCGACGGCGATCGGCTTGCTCGCGGCGATGTGCATCGCAAGGTCGCGTCCGAGCGCTGCAGCCCCGCCGCTGACGTCGACCAGCACGCCGATGCGCGTGCCATGCACGTAGGAGGCGATGCTTCCGCGCGCGTCGAGCCTCTCGAAGCGGCGGATGCCGATGTTCTCGCCAATCTTCTGTACCAGCGCGACACGGCGCGCCTCGACGATTTCGCCCGAAGCGAGAGCGAGCGCCGCAAGCGCCGCAGGATCGGCCGGTCGCCGCGTGCGGACGAGCGCGGCGAGCTCCGTCGCAAACGCCCGGAAATCGTCGTTGCGCGCGACGAAATCGGTCTCGCAGTTCACCTCGACGATCGCGGCACTGCTGCCGCCGTCGGCCACCGATACGGCGATGACGCCCTCGGCCGCCACCCGGCCCGCCGACTTGCTCGCCTTGGCGCCGCTCCTGATGCGCAGGAGTTCCTCGGCTTTGACGAGATCGCCTGCCGCCTCGGTGAGCGCCTTCTTGCATTCCATCATGCCCAGCCCGGTGCGCTGGCGCAGTTCCATCACGGTCGTCGCGGAAATGTCCGCCATCATCTGCTCCACAGGTCAGCTCGTCCGCGGCCGGACAGCGCCAGCCGGGTCGATCGTTGCGCGGGAGTGCGGGTGCACGGCGTGCGCGCGCACCGCCGCCGCGTCAGGCCGAGGCTTCGTCGGCCACCTCGACGAACTCGTCGCCTCCCGACGCGATCTCCTGGATCGTGCTGCTGCGGCCCTCCAGCACGGCGTCGGCGACGCCGCGCGCGTACAGCCTGATTGCACGGCTGGAATCGTCGTTGCCGGGGATGACCCACGCGATCGGATCCGGATTGTGGTTGGTGTCGACCACCGCGACGATCGGGATGCCGAGCTTCTTCGCCTCGGTGACGGCGATCTTGTGGTAGCCGACATCGATGATGAACACCGCATCGGGCAGCGCGTTCATGTCCTTGATCCCGCCGAGGCTCTTCTGCAGCTTGTCGAGCTCGCGCCGGTGCGACAGCGCTTCGCGCTTCGTCATCCGCTCGAAGGTGCCGTCCTCGGCCATCGTCTCCAGGTCCTTCAGCCGCTTGATCGACTGCTTGACGGTCTTGAAGTTCGACAGCATGCCGCCCAGCCAGCGGTTGTCGACGTACGGCATGCCGGCGCGCCTCGCCTCCTCGGCGATGATCTCGCGCGCCTGGCGCTTGGTGCCGACGAACAGGATGGTGCCGCGGTTCGCCGCCAGCTGGCGGACGTATTTCATCGCGTCGTTGTACATCGTCAGCGTCTTTTCGAGGTTGACGATGTGGATCTTGTTGCGCTGCCCGAAGATGTAGTCGGCCATCTTCGGATTCCAGTAGCGCGTCTGGTGGCCGAAGTGGACACCGGCCTCCAGCATCTGGCGCATCGTGACGGACATGCAGAACTCCTTCGCTCAGGGTTGGGCCTCCATCGGCGGAGCCGGTCCGGCGCGGCGCGACGGACACCCTGAAACCGCCGATGTGCGTGATTGGCAGGCCTTCAGCCGGAACGTGCGCTCCGGCTGCAGAACCCGCTCGTCTTCAAGCCGCTCGCGTCCCGGCACCCCTTGCCAAGGGCCCGCGCAGGCGCCATCTTCCTGATGTTCCTGCGCGCGCGGGTGGTGCAGCCGTTGCCTGTTCGACGGCAGCGGCTGCGCGAGGCGCGTTGCGGCTAACTTGGAATTTTAGCACACAGACCGCCCCGATTCATGAGCGAACCCTCCCCCCAAGCAAGCTTTCCGGCAGCGCCGCCCGGCGGCGCGCGCGCCCTCCTCTGCGCGGACCCCGGCCTCGGGCTGATCGACGTTTCGGGCGAGGACGCGGCTGCGTTCCTGCACGGCCAGCTGTCGAGCGACGTGCGCGCGCTCGAGCCGGGCCAGGCGCAGTACTCCTGCTACAACACCGCCAAGGGACGCGTGCTCGCGAACCTCGTCGTCGCGCGCCTGCCGGAGCAGGCTCGCCCGGCACGCTATGCGCTGGTGCTTGCGCACGAGCTTGCCGGAACCATTCGCGAACGCCTCGCCAAATACGTGATGCGCTCGAAGGTGGTGCTCGCCGACCGCAGCACCGAATGGGCGATGTTCGGGCTCGCAGGCGCCGGTGCGACCACGGTGCTCGCCGCGGCCGGAGTCGCGTTCTCGCCGCTGTCGCTCGCGCAAAGCGGCGGGGCCTGCGTGCTCGGTCTTCCGGATGGGCGCGCGCTGGCGTTCGGCACGCCCGCCGCGGTGGTGCCGCTGCGCGACGCCGTGGCGCAGCGCGCCGACGCAATCGACCGCGGCGTGTGGCTGCGCGCCGATGTCGATGCCGGTATCGCGTGGGTCGTCGCGGCGACCAGCGATCAGTTCGTCGCGCAGATGCTGAACTGGGACCTCGTCGGCGGCATCAGCTTCCGCAAGGGCTGCTACCCCGGCCAGGAGATCGTCGCGAGAATGCACTACCTCGGCCGCGTCAAGGAACGCCTGCTCGCCTTCGAGACCGACGCCGAGGACGTTTCCGCAGGCGCCGCGCTGCGCTCGCAGGCCTTCGGCGACCAGTCGTGCGGAACGGTCGTCGTTGCGGCCCCCGGCCCGCGTGGCGGAACACGGCTGCTCGCGGTCGCTCAGCTCGCGGCGGCCGCCGCAGGCGACCTTGCGCTCGCCGGCCGCCCGAACGCCGCGCTCACCCCGCTGCCGCTGCCCTACGCCGTGCCGCCGCCGGGTGCCGATGCGCGCGACCAGGTGCCTGCGGCAGGGGACTGAAGCCGTGTGCCTCGCCGTCTTCGCCGTCGACGTCCATCCGCGCTACCGGCTCGTCATCGCGGCCAACCGCGACGAGCGCCACGACCGTCCGGCCGCGGCCGCGCACTGGTGGCGTGCACGAAACGGCGCCTTGCTGCTCGGCGGGCGCGACCTCGAGGCCGGAGGCACGTGGCTCGGCGTGAACACCGCCGGACGCTGGGCGTTCGTCACCAACGTCCGCGAGCCGGGTCGACACGATCCGCGAGCACCGTCACGCGGTGAACTCGTTCCGTCGCTGATTGCCGATGCCGCCGACGCTGCGACGAGGATGCGTGACGCAGTCGCCGCGGCGCGGGCGTGCAACGGCTTCAACGCAGTCACCGGGGAGCCCGGCGGAGCCGCGTTCGGATCGAACCGGCAACCCGAAGTCGTTGCCCTGGCCACGGGCATCCACGGCGTTTCGAACGCGACGCTCGATACGCCATGGCCCAAGCTCGTTCGGGCGCGCGAGCGCCTCGCGCGCTTCGCGACCCTCGGCCGCGAAGATCGGGCGCCGCTGTGGGAGCTCCTCGCCGACCGTGCGGCAGCACCCGATGCGATCCTTCCGCACACCGGCGTCGCGATCGAGGTCGAGCGGATGCTGTCGGCCGCGTTCATCGTCAGCCCGAACTATGGAACGCGTGCGTCGACGGTGCTGACGATCGACGTCGACGGCTGCGGCTGGCTCGGCGAGCGAAGCTTCGATGCCGAGGGGAGGCTCACCGGGGAGGTGGCGTTCGACTTTCGCGTCGGCGTGCCCTCCGACCGGCAAGGCGCCGCGGACCGCCGGCAGCGCGGCGACGCCGCGCCCGCTCAAACGCCGTAATCGTGGAAGCGCAGCTTCGCGTGTCCGTCGCCTGATTCGAGCGTGCAGCGCCCGCCGACGGGCAGCGTCAGCTTCTCGCGTACGTGGCCGAACGGCAGCCCGGTGAAGACGGGCACCGAAAGGTGCGCACGCAGCTGGGCGACGGCGGCGACGATGTCGTAGCCGCCGTCGTTGGCGCCGAGGCGGTACTCGGTGAAGCTGCCGAGCAGGATCGCACGCTGGCGTACGAGCACTCCGGCGAGGAGCAGCTGGTAGAGCATGCGTTCGATCCGGTACGGGTGCTCGCCAACGTCTTCGAGAAACAGGATGCCGCCGGGAACGTCTGGCAGGTAAGGCGTACCGGCGAGGTGGGCGACCATGGTGAGGTTGCCTCCCCACAACACCCCGCTGCACGCGACGTCGGCGGGGCCGTCGAGGCCGCATTCCGTCTCCCAGGCAGCGTGCTCGAGAACGCCGAAGCAGTGCTCGAACGTGTAGGGCGAAGGCTGCACGGCGCCGAAGTCGTAGCCCGCCATCGGGCCGGCGAAGGTGATCATGCCGGCGCGAGCGAGCGCGGCGAGCTGGAACGCGGTGAAATCGGAGTGCCCGATCCAGCGCTTGCCGGCGCGCGCGAGGCGCGCGAAATCGAGGCGCTCGAGCAGCCGCGTGAAGCCGTAGCCGCCGCGCACGATCACCGCGACGTCGGCGTCATCGGCTGCCGCGACGCGCTCGATGGCGGCGAGGCGCTCGCCGTCGGGCGCTGCGAAGCGCTGCCAGCGTGAGCTGGCCGTCGGATCGCAGCGCACGGTGTGCCCCAGCGCCTCGAGCCGGGCAACCGCGCGCGGCACCGAGGCGGGGTCGGTCGCGAAGCCTGCCGGGGCGAGGAAGTCGAATTGCATCGTCGTCCTGCGCGGGTTCGCCGCGCGTCCGGGCTCCGCGTCAGCGCCGCGCCGCGAAGAATTCCGAGAGGAGCGCGGCGCAGCGCTTCGCGCCGACGCCGCGCTCGACTGCCGTGTGGTGGTTGAGTTCGCGCTTCGCGAAGAGGTCGATCACCGAGCCGCACGCCCCCGTTTTTGGGTCGCTCGCGCCGAACACGAGGCGTGCGAGCCGGGCATGGATGATCGCCCCCGCGCACATCGCGCAGGGCTCGAGGGTCACGTAGAGCTCGCAGCCCGGGAGCCGGTAGTTGCCGAGCGTCGCAGCCGCCTCGCGCAGCGCGACGATCTCGGCATGCGCGGTCGGGTCGCTTTGCGCAATGGTCTCGTTGCCGCCGCGACCGACGATGCGCCCGCCGCAGACGACGACGGCTCCGACCGGAACCTCGCCGCGCGCGAGCGCAGCCTCGGCGAGTGCGATCGCCGCGCACATCCACGCGGCGTCGTCGTGGGGCCCGCGCGTGCCGGCCAGGTCCGGATATGCGGACGTGCCTGCCCCGGTCATGTCGCGCGCGCGCCGTCAGCGGTCACCGGTATCCTCGATGTGGAAGCGGTGAAGAATCCGATGAACGACCGGGGCGAACATGAGGCCGGTCGCGGCAAGCAGTACGACACCGCAGAAGAGCGCGTAGACGCTGTCGAAGATCTTGCCGGCGGCCGTCCTGACGTCGACGACCGGACCCATTCCCGAGAGCAGCATGGCCGCCTGGTGAAAGGCGTCGAGCCAGCTCATCCCTTCGATTGCGTGGTAGCCCAGCATGCCGATCGCGAGCGCGCAGGCAACGATCGTCGCCGCGTAGCGCGCGCCGCGCAGCACCCGCGCACCGAAATACCCGCGCGTCGGCGTCGGCGGGGCAAACCACGACGGCGACCGATAGGTCTGCGTCGCACGCTCCGCGCCGGCTTCGTTCCGGGTGGTCACGCGCGAAATGGTAGCAGTCCGCTTGACCGCGACGCGCGGACCCGAAATACTCCCCGCATGACCGAGCAGCGGAGAAGCGCAGCGCCAGCCGGCCGGGAGCCCCTGCACCTGCACGTTCCCGAGCCGTCGGGGCGGCCGGGGCACCACACCGACTTCTCGTACCTGCAGACGTCGCCCGCGGGCGCCGTGCCGCGCCCGCCGATCGACGTCTCGCCGGCCGACACCGGCGATCTCGCGCGGGCACTGGTGCGCGTGCTTGCCGACGACGGCCGGGCGCTCGGGCCGTGGAACCCGCAGCTCGAACCCGGGCGCCTGCGTCAGGGTCTCGCGGCGATGCTCAAAACCCGCGCCTTCGACGCCCGGATGCTCGTCGCCCAGCGCCAGAAGAAGACCTCGTTTTACATGCAGAGCCTTGGCGAGGAGGCGATCGGCACCGGGCAGGCGTTCGCGCTCGAGCCCGGCGACATGTGCTTTCCGACCTACCGCCAGCAGAGCCTGCTCCTCGCGCGCGACGACATCTCGATGGTCGAGATGATGTGCCAGCTCTTCTCGAATCAGCGCGACCCGATGAAGGGACGCCAGCTTCCGGTGATGTATTCGTACAAGCGGGCGGGCTTCTTCACCATCTCGGGCAACCTTGCGACGCAGTTCATCCAGGCGGTCGGCTGGGCAATGGCGTCGGCGATCAAGCGCGACACGCGCATCGCGTCGGGATGGATCGGCGACGGCGCCACGGCCGAGGCCGATTTCCACACGGCCCTCACCTTTGCGCACGTGTACCGCGCGCCGGTGATCCTCAACGTCGTCAACAACCAGTGGGCGATCTCCACGTTCCAGGCGATCGCGGGCGGCGAGGCGACGACCTTCGCCGGACGCGGCGTCGGCAGCGGCATCGCGTCGCTGCGCGTCGACGGCAACGATTTCCTCGCCGTGTACGCGGCGTCGCACTGGGCCGCGGAGCGCGCGCGGTCGAACCTCGGCCCGACGCTGATCGAATGGGTGACCTACCGTGCCGGCGCGCACTCGACCTCGGACGACCCGTCGAAATACCGTCCGAAGGACGACTGGGCGAATTTTCCGCTCGGCGACCCGATCGCGCGGCTCGAGGCGCACCTGATCGCGATCGGCGAATGGTCCGAGGCGCGGCACGATGCGTTGCGCAAGGAGATCGAGGCACAGGTCGCGGCCGCGCAGAAGGAAGCCGAGACCTTCGGCACGCTGGTCGACGGCCATATTCCAGACCCCGCGTCGATGTTCGAGGACGTCTACGAGACGATGCCCGCCCACCTCGTCGCGCAGCGCGCCCAGTTGCTGAGCGGGCGATGACGATGAGCGAAGCCCTGACGGGAGACGCGGCGGCGGTGCCGTCTGCCGGCACCTCGACGATGACGATGATCCAGGCGCTGCGCTCGGCGCTCGACGTGATGCTCGCGCGCGACCCCGACGTCGTCGTGTTCGGCGAGGACGTCGGCTATTTCGGCGGCGTCTTCCGCGTCACCGACGGGCTGCAGGCGAAATACGGAACCTCGCGGGTCTTCGACGCGCCGATCAACGAGGGCGGCATCGTCGGCGTTGCGGTCGGCATGGGAGCCTACGGGCTGCGCCCGGTCGCCGAGATCCAGTTTGCCGACTACTTCTACCCTGCCTCCGACCAGATCGTGTCCGAGGCGGCGCGCCTTCGTTACCGCTCGGTCGGCGACTTCACCGCGCCGGTCACGCTGCGGATGCCCTGCGGCGGGGGCATCTACGGCGGGCAGACGCACAGCCAGAGTCCCGAGGCGCTCTTTACCCACGTGTGCGGGCTGCGCACGGTGATGCCCTGCAATCCGTACGACGCGAAGGGACTCCTGATCGCGTCGATCGAGTGCAACGATCCGGTGATCTTCCTCGAGCCGAAGCGGCTCTACAACGGGCCCTTCGACGGTCATCACGACCGCCCCGTCGTGCCGTGGTCGCAGCATCCGCTCGCCGCAGTCCCCGACGGGCACTACGTCGTCCCGCTCGAGTCCGCGCGCGTCTTCCGCGAGGGGCGGGACGTCACGATCCTCACCTACGGAACGATGGTGTTCGTGTCGGAGGCGGCCGCGAGCGAGACCGGCATCGACGCCGAGATCATCGACCTTCGCAGCCTCTGGCCGCTCGACCTCGACGCCATCGTTCGCTCGGTGAAGAAAACCCGCCGCTGCGTCGTCGTGCACGAGGCGACTCGCACGAGCGGCTTCGGCGCCGAGCTCACGGCCTTGATCCAGGAGCACTGCTTCTACCATCTCGAAGCGCCGATCGAGCGCGTCACCGGGTGGGACACGCCCTACCCGCACGCGCAGGAATGGGATTACTTCCCGGGCCCGGCGCGGGTTGGCCGGGCGCTGCGCCGGGCGATGGAGGATTGATGGCGATCCGCGTGGTCAAGATGCCCGACATCGGCGAGGGGATCGCCGAAGTCGAGCTCGTCGCCTGGCACGTCCGCGAAGGTGACACGGTCGCCGAGGATCAGACGCTCGCCGACGTGATGACCGACAAGGCGAACGTCGAGATTCCATCGCCGGTCGCAGGCCGGATCATCGCGCTCGGAGGCGAGATCGGACAGACGATGGCCGTCGGATCCGAACTCGTGCGCATCGCGGTGGGAGAAGCTGCCGCGGACGAGGGTCCGCACGCCGCGGCGCCACCGCCGGCGCCGGTGGTGCGACCCGTGCAGTCCCGGCGAGTTGCGCCGGCTCCTCAAGCCACACCTGCTCCGTCGGCCGCGCCAGTTCCGTCGGCCGCGCCAGTTCCTTCGGCCGCGCCAGTTCCCGCGGCCACACCGGCTCGGTCACCCGCACCAGGGCCCGCAACCGCGCCGGCGTCCTCGCCGGCCGAGCGTCCGATCGCCTCGCCATCGGTGCGGCGCCGCGCATGGGAGCTCGACATCGAGCTTTCCCGCGTGCGCGGCAGCGGCAGCGGCGGGCGGATCATGCACGGCGATCTCGACGCGTACGCTGCGCAGCGCGGGAGCCCGGCCAGGCCGGCACCGCGAGCGTCTGCCGCGGCAGCGACGCGGCCGCCACCGGCCGCAGCATCGGCTGCGGTGCCGGCGGGAATGGCCGAAGTCGAGGCAATCCGCGTCGTCGGCCTGCGGCGCCAGATCGCGCAGAAGATGCAGGAGTCGAAGCGCCGCATTCCGCATTTCACCTATGTCGAAGAGATCGACGTCACCCGCCTCGAGACGCTGCGCCGCGAGTTGAACGACCACTACGGCGCGTCGCGCGGGAAGCTGTCGCCGCTGCCGTTCGTGATGCGGGCGATCGTCTGGGCGGTGCGCGAGTTTCCGCAGGTCAATGCCCGCTTCGACGACGACGCCGGTGTCGTCACCCGCTATCGCGCAGTGCATCTCGGCATCGCGACCGATACGCCCCACGGACTGCTCGTGCCGGTCGTGCGCGACGCGCAGACGCTCGATCCGTGGCAATGCGCGGCCGAGGTCGCCCGGCTCGCCGAGGTTGCGCGCAGCGGGCACGCGACCCGCGAGCAGCTGACCGGCTCGACGATCACCATCACGAGCCTCGGACCGCTGGGAGGCATCGTGTCGACGCCGGTCATCAATCATCCCGAGGTGGCGATCGTCGGCGTCAACCGCGTCGTCGAGCGCCCGGCGATCGTCGACGGCGCGGTCGTAGCGAGGAAGCTGATGAACCTCTCGTCTTCGTTCGACCATCGGGTCGTCGATGGCGCCGATGCCGCCAGGTTCATCCAGGCGCTGCGCGCGAAGCTCGAAGCCCCGGCGCTCCTGCTCCTCGAGCCCGGATCCTGAGCGCGCATGGCACGGCTTCCGCCCCCGTGAGTGCGATGCCCCTGCCCGCCTTCTTTGCCGCGGCCCCGCGCATCGTCATGCGCGACCCGTTGGCCGAACTGCTCGGCGCCGCCGCAGGCGGGCTGATCGACTACGGCTATGCCGACGCCGTGCGCCTCGCCGGGCATTCGTGTCCGACGGTCGCGGGCGCCTACCTGATGGCGCGCGCCGGCCTGCGCGCGCTGTATGGCGATGAGCCCGCCGAGCGCGGCGGCGTCGCGGTGACGATGAGCGCGGCGGAAGCGGAGGGCACGACCGGCGTGATCGCCCAGGTGTTCACGCTGATCACCGGCGCAGCGGCGAACAACGGCTTCCACGGCATCGCCGGCCGCTTCGTACGGTATGGCCTCCTCGACTACAACGGCGGGGATCCGCGCAGCGTCGCGAGCCTTCGCCGCAACGATTCCGGCGACACCGTGCACGTGTCGATGGATCTCTCCGACGTACCGCCGGCACCCGAGATGCGCACGCTGATGGGACGCGCACTCGCGCCCGGTGCCGCGGACGAGGACCGCGCCGGCTTTGCCGCGGCGTGGCAGGATCGCGTGCGCCGGCTGCTGCTCGAGCACGCCGACGACGCCCGCGTGATCCGCGTCGAGCGGCGCGCGTAGGGAAGCTCTGCGAAACGGGAGCGGACCGTGTTTCAGCGATCGGCCGCGCCGGGTCGAGCGGTGGGGATGCACAGGCGCGCTCTACACCGACCGTGGAGGCCGAGGGAGCGGGGTACCGTGACGCGCGAGTTCGGCTGCGGAACGCAGCCGGTGTTTGAGCCCGTTACGGTACCCCGCTCCCTCGGCCTTCGCGGTCGAACTCGCGCGCCGCGGCATCCCCGCCGCTTCCCGGCGTGGCCGATCGCTGAAACACGGTCCGTTCCCGTTTCGCAGAGCTTCCCTAGCTGTCGCGCAGGACGTCAGGGGTTGCCGAGGAAGTCGCGCTTGCCGATCGCCACGCCGTAGTGGCGCAAGATGTTGTACGCAGTCGTCACGTGGAAATAGACGTTCGGGAGCGAGTGGCCGAGCAGCAGCTGCATCCCGGTGTAGCGCGTCTCCCTGCCGGTGACCGGCAGCACGATCTCCCTGTCCTCGCTGCCGTCGATCCTCTCGGGGGGCACGCTGCGGATGAAAGCGACGCTCCTCGCAATCCGATCCTTCAGCTCGGCCGGCGTCTTCTCGTCGTCCTCGTACCAGGGTACTTCCATGCCGGCGAGCCGCGCGACGACGCTTCGCGCCTTGTCGCAGGCGATCTGCACCTGCTTCGAGAATGGATACATGTCGAGCGAGAGCCGCGCATCCATCAGCGTCGCGACGTCGATGTTCCGTGCGTCGATATGGGCCTGCGCCTTGTCGAGAATCCGCGCCAGGTTCTCGAGGATGTTCGCGAGCCGCGGCACGCTCGCCTGATACATGGAGATGTTCATCGGGCAGCTCCCACGAATACCGATACAAAATCACAATTGAAGCAATCTTAGCCCCTCCGCACGCCGTCGACGAGGCAGGGCCGGGGCGTCGCGCGAGGACCGGCGCCGCCGGGAACGCGGTGACGGACGCCCGCATCTATTGCGCCAGGACGACGGTGCGACACCGCAAAGCTGCGCCGGCCGGCCCCCTCGTTTCGTAGCCGACAACCAAGGAGATCATCATGCCCGTTCCAGCCATTCCGCGGCGGCCAACTGTCGTTCGCCTTGCTCAGGCAACCGCGTTCGCCGTACTCGTGGGCTTTTCGCTCAATCCCGTGCACGCTCTCGCCCACAGCGCACAGCACGACGCGGTCGCCTGCAGTCCGAGCGCGAACTCGCTCCACGATGCGATGCGAGAGCTCTGGGCGCAACACATGGAGTGGACCTATGCGGCAGTCACGGCATTCGCGACCGAGGCGCCTGCCTTCAACGACACTGCTGCACATCTGATGCAAAACCAGGTCGACATCGGCAACGCGATCAAGCCCTACTATGGCGACCAGGCGGGCGATGCCCTGACGAAGCTGCTGCAGCAACACATCCGCGACGCGGTCGAGATCGTCAAGGACGCCAAGGCGGGTGACAAGGCGGCCCTCGACAAGGCCGTCACTGCCGCCTACGGCAACGCCCAGGAGATCGCCGATTTCCTGGCAGCGGCCAACCCGAACTGGCCGCGTGCGACGGTACGCGACATGCTGAAGGTCCACATCGACACGACGCTCGTCTACGCGACCGCGATCCTGCAAGGCAAGTACGCCGACGGAATCGCGGCATACGGCAAGGCGGAGGCACACATGATGATGCTCGCCGATGCGCTCACCAATGGACTCGTTGCCGCGTTCCCGGACCGCTTCAAGGGTTGACGGGATTGCTGGAACGGCCGGGCGCGGAGCACCGCCGCCCGGCCTCAGCGCGCGATGAGCCAACCCAAGACGGCGGTCGTTCTGAGCGGTGGGGGCAGCCTGGGTGCGGTCCAGGTCGGCATGCTGCACGTCCTCAGCCGCACTGCCTTTGCGCCCGACCTGGTGATCGGCGCCTCGGTCGGGGCACTCAACGGCGCCTTCTTCGCCGACGACCCCACGGCGGATGGGGTCGACCGGCTCGCCGAACTGTGGCGCGGGCTGCGTCGCGAAGATGTCTTTCCGTTGACGCTGGCGGCCGGAATCAAGGCGCTGCTGCTCGGACGCGATCACCTGGTCGACTCGCACGCGTTGCGTGCGATCGCCCGGCGTTCGCTGCGAATGCAGCGGATCGAGGAAGCCCGCGTTCCGCTACACATCGTGGCAACCGATGTCCTGAGCGGCGACGAAGTGCTGCTGTCATCGGGTGACGTCGAGACAGCGCTGATGGCGAGCACTGCGATCCCGGTTGTTTTCCCGCAGGTCGAGCTGGCAGGCCGCTACCTCGTCGACGGCGGCGTCGGAAACAACACCCCGATCGCCAGCGCGATCGCGTGCGGCGCCGAACGCATCGTCGTCCTGCCCACCGGTGTCAGTTGCGCGATGCGCGAGCCGCCGCGGAACATGGCCGCGCTGGCTCTTCACGTGCTCAGTCTTCAGAACATGCGCCAGATCGACCGCGACGTCGAGCGGTTCTCTGCGAAAGCAAGCATCACCATCGTGCCGCCACTGTGTCCACTCGCCACGTCCATGTTCGACTTCTCGCAGACGGCATCCTTGATCGGCCGCGCGGCCGAGCAGACCCGCGACTGGCTGGAGGCGGACGGCCTCGCACGAACCGGACCGCTGCACGTCCCGCTCGCACACCACGACCATTGACGGAGCCCAATCATGATCTCCAACGTCGCAACCCCGGTCTTCCGCAAGGAAGGCGCGCCCGCCCGGCTCGCCGCATCGAGGCGCATTCGCGAGCGCCTGACGGAAGCGGGACGGCGCTTCCACGCCAACGACAACATCGCCGACATCCTGCGCCCCGGCGAGCTCGACGAGCTTCGGGCCGAGGTCGAGGCGCGGATGCACGAGGTGCTCGATGCACTGGTGATCGACACCTCGGGCGATCACAACACCGCCGAGACCGCTCGCCGTGTTGCGAAGATGTTCGTCGACGAAGTGTTCCGCGGCCGCTACGAGGCGCCGCCGGTGATCACGAGCTTTCCCAACGTCTCGCACCTGAACGAGCTGATGATCGTCGGCCCGATCACCGTACGGAGCGCGTGCTCGCATCACTTCTGCCCGATCATCGGCAGGGTCTGGATCGGCATCCTGCCGAACGCGGCCTCCGAGCTCGTCGGCCTGTCGAAATACGCGCGGCTGTGCGACTGGATCATGAGCCGGCCACAGATCCAGGAGGAGGCCGTGGTGATGCTCGCCGACGAGCTCGAGCGCCGGATCCATCCCGACGGGCTCGCCGTCGTGATGGAGGCGAACCACTTCTGCATGCACTGGCGTGGTGTCAAGGACGACCACTCGGTGATGACCAATTCGGTCATGCGCGGCGCCTTCCTGCAGGATGCGACGCTGCGGCGTGAATTCCTCGGGCTATTGAATCGCGGCACCGATTGATCTCTCGCTGGCGGCTGCGCTGCACCCGGGGCGTCCGGGGTATGCTGTCGGCGATCGGGACACCAGCGGGGGAGATCGTGAAAGCCACCAGCATTCGCGCGGCCGTAGTCCAGGCGGGAAGCATCCCTTTCGACACCGCCGCCACCGTCGACAAGGCGCTCGGGCTCATCGCGAGCTGCGCGGAACGCGGCGTCGAGCTCGCGGTGTTTCCCGAGGCGTTCGTCGGCGGCTACCCGAAGGGAATCACCTTCGGCGCGGTCGTCGGCGCGCGCCGGCCCGAAGGCCGCGACTGGTTCACCCGCTACACCGCGAGCGCGATCGCGGTTCCCGGCCCCGAGACCGAGGCGCTCGGCAAGGCCTGCGCGCGTGCGCGGCTGCACATGGTGATCGGCGTCATCGAGCGCGACGGTGGGACGCTCTACTGCACTGCTCTCTTCTTCGGCGCAGACGGCACCCTGCTCGGCCGCCACCGCAAGCTGATGCCGACCGCCGCCGAGCGGCTCGTCTGGGGATATGGCGACGGGTCGACGCTGCCGGTATTCGACACGCCGCACGGGCGCGTCGGTGCGGTGATCTGCTGGGAGAACTACATGCCGATGCTGCGCATGGCGATGTACGCGAAGAACGTCGAGCTCTACTGCGCGCCGACCGCCGACGATCGCGACACATGGCTGCCTTCGATGCAGATGGTCGCGCTCGAGGGGCGCTGCTTCGTGCTCTCGGCCTGCCAGTTCATCACGCGCGGGGCCTACCCGGACGACTATCCGTGCGAGCTGTCGAGCGACCCGGCCTTCGTGCTGATGCGCGGCGGCTCGTGCATCGTCGCGCCGATGGGCCGGGTACTCGTAGCACCGCGCTTCGACGGCGAGACGATCCTCGAAGCCGAGCTCGATCCGCTGGACATCACGCGCGGCAAGTACGATTTCGACGTCGCCGGACATTACGCGCGCCCGGACGTATTCCGCCTTTCGGTCAACGAAGCGGTGCAGCCGCCGGTGTCGTTCGGCGGGCGCAACGCCGGCTGACGGCAAACTTCCGCCAACCGACCCGACGCTGATCGTGCTCGTGTTCAAGGTCCTCGGCGGATTGCTCGCCCTGTACGTGCTGCTCTCCCTCACGACGGGCACCGTGTACGCACGATCGGGATTGCGGGGACGGACGTATCGCCGTGACGAGGATGCACCCGATTACTGGACGGCGATCGTGGGCTATGCCGTACTCACGCTCGCGCTGCTGTTCTGGTTCTGAGGACGCAGCGACGATGAACGGAGGGAAAGGCCGAAGATGGCCCCCCGCCGAGCTCTGGTCGCTCAGCTTGGGCGTCGTCGGGTTCAGCGCGGGCTTCTTCGGTCCGATCGCGCTCAACCCCGACGCGAACCAGGGGCCGCTCCTCGGCATCTTCGTGACCGGACCCGGCGGCCTCTTGGGAGGCTACGTGCTGGGCGCGCTGTTTCGAGCCCTCCCCATCGCGAACGTGCGCCGCTGGCAGGCGCTGCTCGCGGCCAACGCCGCACTGCTGCTCGGTACGCTGTACGTCTGCCTTCCCCAACCTGCGCCCCACGGGCTGCTGATCCAGGGAACGCTCGCACGGTGCCAGTCGCCCGCCGAAGTCGCCCCCGAAGGCATCCGCTACTGGCAGGGTCGAATCGCTGGAGCGCCGTGGGCCAAAGTCCGTGACGGCTGGCAGAACGAGCTCCCCGACCTCATCGCACGCGAGCCCGGTGTCGTGCTGACCGTCAACGTGGAGCGCGAGAACACCATCGTGCGCCACCGCAAGCCGTGGAACGACGGCACGATCGATGCCACCGGTTGGCGCAGCAGCACCGAGACGCAGCGCTATTTCGCGAGCTACGCCGGCGCTTCCTGTGCTGATTACGCCATCGGGCTGCCGGTGCTCTTTGTCGGGTACGGCCAATCGTCCTCGGCGTGGCCGCCTGACGACCTTCCTGGCATGCTCCATCTCGCGCGAATCGAGCGCGCAGCGGGGCAATATCTGAAGATGGCGAATTAGCGCGGCGTATCGCCGGTGCGCCCGGGCATCAGCCAGGCGGCGCGCCGGTGCGCTCGAGCGCGAGGAGCCACCGCTTGCGCGCGAGACCGCCGCCGTAACCGGTGAGGCTCCCGTCGCTGCCGATCACGCGGTGGCACGGGACGATCACGCTGATCTTGTTGCGACCGTTGGCGGCGGCCACTGCGCGCACGGCGCTCGGGCGCCCGATTTGCCGCGCCTCCTCGGCGTAGCTTCGCGTCTCGCCGTAGGGGATCCCGAGGAGTGCCCGCCAGACCTCGATCTGAAACGGTGTCCCGACGAGGTCGAGCGGGATGTCGAACGAGCGACGCCGCCCGCTGAAATACTCGGCGAGTTCGCCACCGAGACGGTCGGCCAGGGCGCTGGCGCCCGTGTGCGGCGGTCCGCCCCGCGCTGCCTCGACCTGCTTCCACTCGCGCGCAAGGCCATGCGTGCCGCGGTCGAATTCGAGCAGGCATAGGCCGTGCTCGGAGAAAAGCGCGGTCATGTCCCCCAGCGGCGTTGGATAGGTGCGGCGGAGCAGCGGCATCGCGTAACCTGCAATCTGGCACGGCAGAGTCTATCCGCAGTCTCCTGCGCTGCATCCCCGCATGGCTTGATCTTCGCGGCTGCCCTCGCGAACCCCGCCTTCACGACCTTGACGTCCTGGTCGTCCTGCAGGCACAGCCATCGACCCTCGGCAAGCCGGCGAACGCGACACGCCCTTGGGTCCGTGCTCGCCGTGATGGTACCCCTGCCGGTCACGATCCCGCCAACGGGCCGGACGGCTACGCTCGTCTCCTTTTGCAACGCGACCATCGACGACGAGTTCCGCCATTCGTTCAGCCGGCCTTCGCGTGCAGCGTGCGCACAAGGCTTCTCGCCACGCTGTGAACGAGCCCCGCGAACGTCACTGCCCACGCGAGCAAGGCGACGTAGACGAACGCGCGGGGGATGAAGAGCAGGAAATCGAGGTCCATCGCGCGCGCCATCTCGAAGGTCGATGACGTATACATGCCGAGCGGAAACACCGCTCCCCAGTAGAGCGGATCGTATTTCAGCGGGAATCTCTTGTAGAGGTGCCGCCACACGCCGAGGATCAGGAGCATCGGAATCCACCACGTTCCGGTCGCCCAGAAGAAGATCGTGAACCCCTTGAGAAACGGAACCATCGTCTGCAAGAACCACGCATCGGCGGCGTTCTCGATCAAGAGCGAACCGGCGAGGGTCGAGATCGCCATCGCGCCCATGTTGATCCAGTACGGGGGCGCGAGGTCACCGGGCGCAAACGCGAAAAAGGTGTAGCGGTAGAAGATGAGCGAGATCATCCAGATGTACATCATCCCGCCCCAGAGCCACATCGACAGCGCGATGAAGTTGATGTGCAGGCGCGCCGGTTGCGGGAAATGCTCGGCCAGGAGCGCGCTCAGGACCGCGATCGACTGCGTGGCAACGATCGCGAGCAGCCACGCCCCGGTAATGCCCTGATCGATCGTCGGCTTGGTCTGCTTGATCGTCAGCGTCGTGAAGATCGCGTAGGTGAGGACGATCCAGAGAACGAGGTCGACAATCCACAGCACGTAGGCGATGTCATGCGCGCGGATGAGGATGACCAGTTGATTGGCGAGCACCCCGGTGCCGGCGACCACCGTGAAGAAAGCCGGCCCCGATCGATGGTCGGTGAGATCCTCGACGAGTTCGCGGCGATAGCGAACGATCCGCCACACGGTGAGGATCCAGAGGAGCGCGTACTGCGCTACGTTCAGCCACAGCAGGGCGACCGCGATCGTTTCGAATCCCGCACGATGGGCGGCGATCGAGACGATTCCGGTCGCCATCACGAGGCCGAAATAGGCCGGTGACAGGGTGCGAACGCCCTCCCCGAGCCAACTCATCGGCCGCTCCAACTTCCGGTGCGGCGGGTAATCAGAGACCGTACTGCTGCCGCACGAGGTGCGCGATGCCGATCCGCTCGAGAACGGTCATCGGGCAGAGGAAGGTCACCCTGGCCACACCCGGAAGCCGCGCGATCTCGATCGAGCCGACGATCGTCGCGCGATTGAGAATCTCGTCGTAGGGCAGGCCGGTGACCTTCGCCGCACGGTCGAGCCCGTTCCTGGTGGCGTCGTTGATCGTCGGGCCCGAGCCGATGAAGGTGATCGGCCCGTTGTCCTCGAGTTCGAACGAGCCGTAGCGCTGCGCGAGGGCTTTCGCCTTGCTGCGAAGCTCCGGCGTGATCGGGCGAGCGAGCGGCGGGAGGTCCTCGAGGCGCTGCAGGAGAATCGGTCCATCGAGTGCGAGCCCCTTGATCACCTCGACGCCGAATTCGACCTCGCCGGCGACGTCGGTCGTGTGGACGGCGATCTCGCCGTTGCCCTGCTGCGCGTGCATGTCGCCCACGTACACGCCACCCCCGCGGACCTTGACCGGGCAGATGACGATCGAGCCGGCGCGAACCGAGTTCGCATCCATGTGCCCGTCGGTCTTGTGGCGGTCGAGCTCTTCCCGGCTCATCCCGTACTTGTGGGGCGCCCCGACCAGAAATGCGCCGAAGTCGCCGCAGTTGTGCGAGTCGGGCAGGTCGCGCGACGGCGTCGTTCCGATGTTGCCGACGAAGGGCTGCATCCGCGCAATCAGGCCCGGGACGTCGGCCTGCGCGAACGCGAGGATCGAATGCTGCTCGGACGCATCCGGCAGCCGTGCGAAGCTCGACGGATCGCGCGCGATGCGCTCGGCGATCTCCTTCGTCACCGTCACTGCTACCTGGTTCTCCTTGTCGAAGACGATCACGTAGCCGTTGGCCACGCGAAAGGGGCTCAGCTCCGCACCGCAGGTGTCGCAGTGCACCGCCTGCTGGCCGATGCCTTCGAGGTGCGACGGCGGGCTCTTGGCGCCGCACTTCGGGCATAGCTTCGCGACGAATGGATCGCCGACATAGCGCCCGTCGACCGCCTGCATGACGCCCGACGCCGTCGCGAGCGAAGTGACTTCCACGCGCCGCAACTTGAGGGCGATTGCATCGCCGATCTCGGCGCCCGCCACCGCAACGGGCTGGGTGACCTCGTGCCCACCCTCGAATTTCGGGGTGATCATCGGCCCCCAGCAGCCCGGCGCGGTGCGCGCGGCAATCGTCCAGCCGTCTTTCACCGGGCCCAGCATCGCCTGACTGGGACCAACGACGCCCCGCGTGAACCGCTCGACACGGACGACGTCCTGTGCCGCCTTCGATGTCAGCTCGACTGTCTCGGCATGCATGGGAATTCCTCCCGCGAGTCACCGCCGCGGATCGGGCGACCGCGCTTCGGGACCTCGCCAAATCGTCGTCGAATTCCCTTGCGCGCCAGTTGATGCCGATCAAGGAGGAGCCATCCGGCGCCCGTCGCCGGGACCCCCGGGATCGGTGCGCCATGGCTGCCGGGCGACCGCGCTTGCGCCTCAGTGATCCTTTCCATCCGGCGGCTCGCGGCCCCGGGCGCCCTCACCGAAACGGTCGCGCTGCAGGGCCGCGCGCATCAGCAGCATGAACGTCACCGGCGTGGTGAACGTCAGGAACACGCCGATCGCGATCTCGTGCAGCACGGGTCGCGACTCGAGCGCTGAAAACAGCACGATCGACGCGATCAGCACGCATCCGGAGCCGAGCGTCGAACCCATCGTCGGAGCATGGACGCGCTCGTAGAAGGTCTTCAGCCGCAGCAACCCGACCGCGCCGATCAGCGTGAGCGTCGCCCCGGCGAGCACCAGCACCGCAGTGACGACGGCGACGGCAAGCGAGGGTTCGGTGGCCTGGGTCATCGGCAGGCCTTCGCGAAGCGCTTCATTCGATCACCTCCCCGCGCAGCAGGAACTTGGCGAGCGCCGCAGTCGAGACGAAGCCCAGCATGCCGATCACCAGCGCCGCATCGAAGAACAGCGTGCCGCCTCCGCGCATGCCGATCGTCAGCAGCACCAGCATGGCACTGACGTAAAGCGCGTCGAGCGCGAGCACCCGGTCCTCCGCACGCGGGCCGCGCAGCAGCCTGATCGCCGCGCAGGCCATGGCGAGCGTCAGCATCGCCTGGGCAACCAGCAGACTGCCGTTCAGCAGCATCACGCTCATTCGAAGATCTCCCTCAGCCGGGTTTCGTAACGATCCTTGATGACCTGTATCCACGCCGCCTCGTCGATCAGGTCGAGGATGTGCAAGGTGAGCACGCAGCGATCGGCGTCGTAACCTGCCCATGCGGTGCCCGGCGTCGCGGTGACGATGCAGGCGAGCGTCGCCAGGGCCAGCGGGTCGTGCAGGTCGATCGGAACGTCGAGGAACCCTGCGGTCCGTGCGCGGGTACCTGGATCGAGGACGATGCGCGCCACGCCAGCGTTGGAACGCGCGATGTCGACCGCGACGTCGGCGAAGAGCCGCACCGCGGCACCCGCGCGCCGCCAGGGACGCGAACGGGTGCCCCGACGCGCATCGAGCCGCCGGTACACGTGGCAGACGACCCAGGCGATCAGCGCTCCGAGCAGCAGATGCCCAACCGACAGTGTCTGGTTCAAGAGCAGCCACAGCGTGGTCAGCGACAGCCACAGCAACGGAAACGGCAGCCAGCGCCTCACCGGAGCACTCCATCGATGTAGCCCGAGGGCGCGTGCAGGGCCTGCGCTGCGGCGTCGAGGTAACGCATCACTCCACCGGCTTCGATGGCGAGTGCGATGCCGGCGCCGAGCAGGATCAGGATGGGCAGGATCTCGAACACGCCGACACGCGCCGACATCGGCCGCTCGGGTGTCCAGAAGATTCTCACTCCGGTCCGGCTGGCCGCGATCACGGTCGCCAGACCGGAGAACATCAGCAGCGCAAGCAGCACCCACGTCGGCAACGCGATCGGCGCAATCCGCAGCAACGCGTCGAGCAATGCAAGCTTCGCTACGAAGCCCGGCAAGGGAGGCAGGCCCGCCAGAAGCAGCGCGCACGCGACGAACGACAGCCCGAGCACGGCCCAGGTGCCGGGGATCGCGACGCCGACCTCCTCGCGCTCCTCACCCTCCGGACTGCCGAATGCCTCCGCCGTGATCGCCAGCATGTCGGCGCCGGGCGCGCGGCTGCGCTCGACCAATTCGATCAGCAGGAAGAGCGCGCTCACACCGAGCGTCGACGCGATGAGGTAGTACAGCGCGGCGCCGCTGACCGCCGCCTGTCCTGCGCCGACCGCGGCGAGCACGGTACCGCACGACGCAATCAGGCTGAACCCGGCGAGCCGCGAGAGTTCCTGGGCGCCAAACACCCCGATGGCGCCGTACGTCAGCGTGAGCAGCCCGCCGATCGTCAGCCATTCTCGCGCGAAGCTCGCGGGCTCGCCGCCCGCGGCCCCGAAGAACAGGGGAAGCACGCGCAGCACGGCGTAGATGCCGACCTTGGTCAGAATCGCGAAGAGTGCCGCCGCAGGGGCGCAGGCCGCACCGTAGCTGCGCGGCAGCCAGAAGCAAAGCGGCCAGGATCCGGCCTTGACGAGAAAGGCGACGGCGAGCATGCCAGCACCCGCTTCGGCGAGACCGCGGTCGGCTGCAGCGACTGCCGGGATGCGTACGCCGAGGTCGGCGAGGTTGAGCGTCCCGGTGACGCCGTAGATCAGCGCTGCGCCGATCAGGAACAGCAGCGAAGCGGTCAGGTTGACGACGATGTAGTGCAGGCTCGCCTGCACGCGCGCGGCCCCGGAACCATGCAGCGCGAGGCCGTAGGAAGCCGCGAGCAGGACCTCGAAGAAGACGAACAGGTTGAACAGGTCGCCCGTCAGGAACGCGCCGTCGACCCCCATCAGCAGGACCTGCAGCAGGCTGTGGAAGCGCGGACCGGCGCGGTCCCAGTGCGTGCAGGCGAACAGAAACGCCGCGAGACCCAGCACGGCCGCCAGCAGGACCATCACCGCCGACAATCGGTCGGCCACCAGTACGATGCCGAAGGGAGCGGGCCAGTCGCCGACGCGGTACACCGCCGGCGCGCCCTGGTCTGCCGCGCGAACCAGCGCCACGGCAGCGCCGAGGAGCGCCAGCAGGCAGACGAACGCGACCGAGCGCTTCAGCGCGCGGCGCCTTTCGTCGATCGCCAGCAGAACTGCCGCCGCGGCGAGCGGCAGCACCACCGGCACGATGACGAGGTGCTGCTGCCAGGCATTCATCGCTCGTCCTCGCGCCCGTCCACATGGTCGGTACCGGAAAGGCCACGCGCCGCCAGCAGCACGATGACGAGCAATGCAGTCATCGCAAAGCTGATCACGATGGCCGTCAGCACCAGCGCCTGCGGCAGCGGATCGGCGAGGAGCGCCGGGTCGGGTGGCGGACCGGCCGGCACGAATGGCGCAGCGTGGCTGCGCAGGCCGCCCATGCAGAAGATGAACAGGTTGACTGCGTAGGAAAGCAGCGACAGGCCCATGACGACCTGAAACGTGCGCGGACGCAGCAGCAGCCACGTTCCGCAGCCTGCGAGCACGCCGATGGCAAGCGCGACGACGAGTTCGCTCATGGCGATCCGTCAGAGGTTGCGCTGCTGGCGGTCGCCGCGCAGCGACTGGTGCGCGAGCGCGACCAGCATGAGAAGCGTCGCGCCGAGCACGAGTGCGAAGACACCGGCGTCGAACAGGAAGACGCTTGGCAGCTCCAGTTCGCCCAGCCCCGGGAGGAACAAATGCAGCACGTGCGAGGTGAGGAAGGGGTACCCGAACAGCCAGGCGCCGGCGCCGGTGGCTGCCGCCAGCAGCAGTCCGAAGGCCATCCACCGGATCGGCCGGACGTCGAAACGCGCTTCGAGCCAGCGCGTCCCGCCGGCCATGTACTGCACGATGAAGCCGATCGCCAGGGTGAGCCCGGCGACGAAGCCGCCGCCGGGAAGGTCATGACCGCGCAGCAGCAGGTACAGCGCGAGCACCGCGGTCACCGGGAACATCAGGCGCATGATGACGCCCGGCACGCGCAGGTCGTTCGCAGCATCGGCCGGCGTGTGCCTGTGCTGCTGCGACGGCGGCGCCGCGCTCTCCGGTGACGGGCGGAAGCGGCGCAGCAGCGAGTACAGCGCCACGCCGGCCACTGCGAGCACCGTGATTTCGCCAAGCGTGTCGAAGCCGCGGAAGTCGACCAGGATCACGTTGACGACGTTGGTGCCGCCGCCCTCGCTGTAGGCGCGCTCGACGAAGAAGCGCGAGATGCTGTCCGCCAGCGGGCGCGTCATCGACGCATGAGCCAGGGCCGCCAGTCCACCCCCCACCGCTGCAGCGAGTGCGAAGTCCATCCCGCGCCTGGGCAAGGCGGCGAGTGCTCCGCTCCGGGCCGGCGCGAAGGGAACGCGCTTCGGCAGCCAGCGCAGCCCGAGAAGCAGCAGCACGGTGGTCACGATTTCCACCAGGAGTTGCGTGAGGGCGAGATCGGGGGCCGAGAACCAGACGAAGGTGATGCATGTGACGAGCCCGGCACCACCGGCGAGTACGACCGCAGCAAGGCGGTGGAACTTCGCGGCGATCGCTGCAGCCACTGCGCAGCTCCCGCCAATCAGCCACGTCAATGCGAACATCGAGTCGTATGCGGTTGCTCGGAGTGGCTGCGCGCCGCTCCCCGGCCACCAGCCGTGGTGCAGAAACGAGACCGCTGCCGCAGCGACGGCGACCGCGACGATCCAGCGCAGTTGCGGTTGGAGCCGCCGCGTGCCGGCCCAGCCCTCCAGGCGGCGCGCGCCACGTCGCGCCGCGTCGAGCGTGCGCTCGAAGACGATGCCGCCATCGACCGGCGGCAGCAGCGGGACACGATCGACGCCGCTGGCGAGGCGCCAGCTCAGCACGCGGTAGAGCGCGATGCCGCCCACGAGGGCGCCTGCACTCATCGCCAGCGGAATGTTGAAGCCATGCCAGAGCGCCAGTTCGTAGGACGGGGTGGCGGCGCCGAGCACGGCGTGCACCGCCGTGTCGAGGAGCGGCCGCACGGTGAGGTTGGGCACGACGCCGACCACGACGCAGATCAGGACGAGAAGCTCGATCGGGAACCGCATCCAGCGCGGCGGCTCGTGCGGCGTGCGCGGGAGGCCGGCCGGAGCGGGACCGAAGAACGCGCCGATGATGAATCGCAGCGAATAGGCGACGCCGAAGGCGCCGGCGCCGAGCGCCACCCAGGGCAGCGCGCGATCGAGAAACGGCAGCGGCCCGCTGACGCCCAGCGCCTCGGCAAAGAACATCTCCTTCGACAGGAAGCCGTTCAAGAGCGGAACGCCAGCCATCGCCGACGCCGCAACGATTGCCGCGGTGGCCGTGATCGGCATGAAGCCGAACAGGCCAGACAGGCGCCGGATGTCGCGTGTTCCCGTCTCGTGATCGACGATTCCGGCAGCCATGAAAAGCGATGCCTTGAAGGTCGCATGGTTCAGCATGTGGAAGATCGCCGCGACGGTTGCGAGCGAGCTGTTGAGGCCCAGCAGCACGGTGATCAGTCCGAGGTGGCTGATCGTCGAGTAGGCGAGCAGCCCCTTCAGGTCGTGCTGGAAGATCGCGATGAATGCACCCAGCACGAAAGTCACCAGCCCGGCGAGGCCCACGGTCGCCATCCATGCATCGGTCCCGGCGAGCGCGGGCCACAGCCGCGCCAGCAGGAAGACTCCGAGCTTCACCATCGCAGCCGAGTGCAGGTAGGCCGACACCGGTGTCGGCGCGGCCATCGCGTGTGGCAACCAGAAATGGAACGGAAACTGGGCGCTCTTCGTGAGCGCGCCGATCACGATCAGGATCATCGCCGGCAGGTAGAGCGGACTCGAACGGATCAAGTCGCCCGAGGCGAGCACCGAGTCGAGGTCGTAGCTGCCGACGATGCGGCCGAGCAGCAGTACGCCGGCAAGCAGTGCGAGCCCCCCGCTGGACGTGACGATCAGCGCCATGCGCGCGCCGCGGCGTGCGGCCGGATTGTGGTGCCAGTAGCCGATCAGCAGGAACGACACGAGGCTCGTCAACTCCCAGAACAGGACGAGCTCGATCAGGTTGCCCGCCAGCACCACGCCGAGCATGCAGGCCATGAACGCGAGAAAGAGCGCAAAGAAGCGCGGAACCGGGTCGCGTGCCGACATGTAGTAGCGCGCGTAGAGGACGACGAGGAAGCCGATGCCGGTGACCATCAGCGCGAACATCCACGCGAAGCCATCCATGCGCAGCGAGAACGACAGTCCGAGCGCCGGCATCCAGTCGAAATCGACCCCCACCACCGCGCCTTGCGACACCTGCGGAAAGAAGCCGAGAACGATCGCGAGCGCGGCCAGTGAGCAGGTCCCCGCCAGCCAGGCTTCGGCATTGCGCGCGTTGACGCGGAAGAACAAGGCGCCGGCGGCCCCGGCGATCGGCAGCGCAACGAGCAGCGGAAGAAGCGACGATCCGAACATGCCCGGTCAGCGGCGATTGTCGGGCCGGCGAATGTTCAGCGTGCCGCGCGCAGCGATAGACGCCCACACGACGCCACTGCCTGTCCTTGCCTGACGATCGAGCACCGGATGATCCCTTCGGCGTTGGCTGGGCGGATAGGATAGCCCGGCCGCGGCCCAGGCGTCCGGCCGCGCGCTTGCAAACCCGAGGCCGGACATCTGCACGCGTTTGTGCGATTCTTGCGCGAATCGACGAAGGGAAACGCGATGACGCTGCCCGACGACCACCCGGAGCGCTTGCAGCTCGCAAACGAAGTGCACGCACGGCCGCACGAGGCCCTGCGCGCCCCGGAGCGCGCATCGTACGTCGCCGTGCTGCTCGAGCCGGGCGAGCGTGCGCGCGACCACGCGCACGTCGCCGCACTGTGCGAGCGATACAGCGTGCACGCACCGCCTGCCGACGCCATCCATTTTGCCGCGACGCTCGGCACCTTCCGCCTGCGCTGGGAACGCCATACCGAATTCTCGAGCTACGCCTTCTTCGTGCCGGGCCGCGGCGAACGGCCATTCGCCGAGCCTGCCGCTGCCACGGTGCCTGCAGACTGGCTGGCGGCGATCCCGGGGCACACGGTGACCGCTGTGCACGCGGAGCTCGTCGAACGCACTGCACCGGTGCCAAACGCCTCGGAGATCGCCGCAGCCTTCGGCGGCAACTACGTCGTCGGCTCCGGAGTGGGAGACGGTGCGGGTGCAGTGTTCACCGATTTTCGCATCCACGCCGACGGCTTCGGACGCGTGCTCGCCTTCGATCGCGAGCTTTCGCGCTTGCAGGCCGGGCGCACGCTGCAGCGCCTGTTCGAGATCGAGACCTACCGGATGATGGCCCTCCTCGCGCTGCCGGTCGCACGCCGCATCGCGCCGCGGCTCGTCGGGATGGAGCATGAGCTCGCGCAGGTCGCCGCAGCGCTCGCCGAGCGCGGCGGCGGCGAGGCGCTTCTCGAACAGCTCACGCACCTCGCCGCCAACGTCGAGAGCGCGATTGGCGAGTCCCGCTACCGCTTCGGCGCAACGCGCGCCTACCGTGACCTCGTCGAAAGCCGCATCGCCGAGCTGCGCGAGCGCCGGCTGCCCGGCACGCAGACGATCGGCGAGTTCATGTCGCGGCGCCTCACGCCGGCCATCGCCACCTGTGAATCCGCCGAGCGGCGCCTGCTCGAGCTTTCGGAGCGCGTGGCGCGCGCGAGCAGCCTGCTCTCGACGCGCGTGGGAGTCGCGCGCGAGCGGCAGAACCAGGAGCTGCTCGCTTCGATGAACCGGCGTGCGCGGCTCCAGCTGCGCATGCAGGAGACCGTCGAGGGCCTCTCGGTCGCAGCGATCACCTACTATGTCGTCGGCCTCGTCGGCTACGTCGCCAAGGCGCTCGAAGCGACAGGTGCGCGCATCGAGCCGGCGATCGTGACCGGTATTGCGATCCCGGTGGTGGCGGTGCTCGTGGCGCTCGGCGTGCGCTACGTGAGGCGGCAGATCGCGCGCTCCGAGCTCGGCGCGTCGCCGTTCGAGATGTGAGGCAGGCGCGGGTATGTACGACGCGTCGTCCAGATCCCTGGCGTGCATCGCGCGCCTCGCTCGTCGACGCCAATGCGAAGCCGCTGCCGGTACAGGGGTCGTTTGTCATCAGTGTCCGCGCCAAACCGCGCTCACCGGGAGCCGCGCTCGAGCGGGACGCCACCGGAACCTGGGTTGCGCGTCTTCGGTCGTCGCCGGTTGATGGCAAGGCCAACGCAGAGCTCATCGCGCTCGTCGCCAAGCACTTTGGCTGCGCGCGATCGTGTGTTTCGGTCATATCCGGCGCGACGGCGCGGTTGAAGCGGGTCAGGATTTCTGCAACGGCTACCCGCCGATCCGGCGGTGGCACCCGACCGTGAAATCGATCGCGTACGCCGTGCTGGCGGCAATCGTCGCGGCGATGCCCTGCCGCCCCGCAGCAGCGGCATCCGGCGCGGCGCGGGAGCAGGTCTTCGCCGCGGCCCCGTTATCGTGGGAACCCGACCCGGTCGACCCGCAGTGACGTAACGGAGCTGCGCGACGACCGACACCACGACGAGGCCGCGAGCGCGGCGCTGCCGGTCAAGGTCGGCCGCGTCCTCGCGATGGAGCGCGACCACCCGGCGCGTGGATGACGCTCATTCCTTCGGCCCGAGCGCCCGCCGCGCCGATGCGAGACGCCTGCGCAGCGATACCTCGGAGAGGTCGAGTTCGGCCACCAGCGCACGCAGCGTTTCGTCGTTGATGCGGTGCGCGTGGCGTTCGGCGTAAAGCGCGTGGCGCTCGATGTGCAGCGCGTCGAGACGCAGTTCCATCTCGATCAGGTAGCGCTGGCGGCGCTGGCGCACGGTCTCGCGCAATTCAGCCTGCGCCTCCGTCATCTGAGTCGCGTCCGGAGTGTCGAGCATGTCGATGCGCTTGCGGTAATCCTGCGTGAGCCGCCCCGCCGCTTCCTGGTGCTGCGCACGCCACGTCGCGTCGCCGGCTTGCGCGCCCTGCGGCGGTCGCGCCAGGAATTCGATCGCTGCCCGGCAGGCGGCGAGCCGGGCCTCGCGATCCTCGCGCGCCGACAACGGCTCACCAGCCGGAGGCAGGTGGCGCAACACCAGCGGAAGGCCGATGCTGCCGATGACCAGCGTGCACAGGATCGTGCCGGTCGCGAGGAAGACGAGCTGGTCGCGCGCCGGAAACAGCGCACCGCCGGACATCAACAGAGGCACCGACAGCGCACCGGCCAGCGTGACCGCACCGCGGATGCCGGCGAGAGTGGTCGCAAGAATCAGCGCCGGTGACGGCCGCTCTGCCATGCGGCCGCGTTCGTGCGCACGCCACAGGCTGCCGCGGACGCCGAGCGACAGCCAGATCCAGCGCAGGCCGAGGAGACCGACGCTGATCGCCACCGCCTGCCCCGCCGGCAACCAGCAGCGCCCGCCCGCGGCATGCAGCGTTCTGCCGACGATCGACGGCAACTGCAGACCCAGAAGCAGGAAAACGGCACCGTTGAACGCGGATTCCATCATCGTCCACACGCCTTCGGACTGCATCCTTTCGACTACGAAGTCACCGCGCCGCAGGTCGGCGAAGTTGGTGGTGACGCCGGCCGCCACCGCAGCAAGGATGCCGGAGACGCCGACGTACTCGGACAACAGGTAGGCAGCGAAGGGCAGCAGCACCAGCAACAGCACCATCTGCGTGGCCGCGACGTCGCCGACGCGGCGCGTCACCGTATCGCGTGCTACGGCAAACCCCCAGCCGAGCAGCGCTCCCACCGCCAGCCCACCGAGGGCGATCCACAGGAACTCGCGCACCGCAGCGGTCCAGGAAAATGCGCCGGTCAGTGTCGCGGCCACGGCGAACTTCAGCGCCACCAGGCCCGACGCGTCGTTCAGCAGCGATTCGCCCTCGAGCACGTGCATCGTGCGCGCCGGCATGCCGAGGTTGCGCGTGATCGCCGATACCGCCACGGCATCGGTAGGCGACACCACGGCAGCGAGCGCGAAGGCCACGCCCAGCGGGATGTCAGGAATGATCCAGTGGATCAGCTCGCCGAGACCGAGCACGGTGAACAGCACCAGCCCCAGCGCGAGGCGCAGGATCGGTGCGCGCAGCGCGAAGAACTCGCGCTTGGGGATGCGCCACCCGTCGGCGAACAAGAGCGGCGGAATGAACAGCGCGAGGAACAGCTCCGGATCGAACGCGATGTGCAGCCCCGCCTGCGGCCAGGACACCAGCGTACCGAGCGCGATCTGGATCAACGGCAGCGGAATGGCGCGCAGGTAGCGCGCGACGATGCCGGTCAGCGCCCCGAGCAGGAGGACCAGCAGGACCAGTTCGACGGTGTGCATTGACGTGAGTCTGACAGCCCGCGTTGGCAAGGGCGCGTGTCTGCCGAAACTTCGCTTTAGGCCTGAAGGATCGCAGGGGCGAGATCAACCGGCGCTGGGGCGCCATGAGGCGTCCGCGCGTGGACAGGAGCAGCAGCGCGAGCATTCGGCGTGTGTGCGGGCCGCCTACCGCCGCACCTTGCCCTGCCAGGTGGCGAATCGCCGCAACGCGTTCTGGACGGAACGCGTCGCGGCGGGAGCGTCAGGTCTGCTTGCGGCCGCGCCTGTCGACGAGTACGAACGCGACGACCAGCGCGGCAATCAGCAAGGCGAGGCCGAACGGGGACACGGAAGGGATCGGCTGCGCCGGCCCCGGCGGCAGCGTTCCACCGCCCGAAGCGACGATTTGTTGAACCAGAATGGGCGACGTGCTGGGTCCATTGTTCGAGTCGCCGCCATATGCGGCGGTGATGTTGTGCGACCCCATGGTCAGCGCGGACGTCGCGAATGTCGCCACGGCCCCGCTCAGCGCTCCCGTACCGAGAAGCGTCGCGCCCTCCATGAACTGCACGCTTCCGGTCGGGCTGCTGCCCGTGACCGTCGCGCTGAACGTGACCGATTGCCCCACGAGCGACGGATTCACCGACGATGTGAGACTCGTCGTCGTCGAAGCCGCTCCTGCCGCCGACTTGCACAGCGAGAACTCGGACGTGCTGCCGTCGCTGCGCGTCGCAGTCGCCGTGAACACTGCCTGACCCGCCGGCACGCCGCTGAGCGCGAGCGGACCGAAGCTCACGTTGCCGGTCGCATCGGTCGTGACGTTTGTGCTGCCGATCAGCGTTTCCCCGTCACCGTAACCGCTCGGCCCGCACTTCGTGTTCGAGAAGAACTGGACGAGGAAGGTGTTGCTCGGCAGGCTGTTCAGCGTGCCCGAGATCATAGCCGTGCCCGAAGCGACGACTGCCGACGTAAGTACCGGGTAGTTCTGCCCGAAATTGGGCGCGATCGTCGCCAACGAATCGTCGTTGTTCGGCAGGGGTATGCTGCCCGCAGAGCCGAGATTGATCCCGAGCACGCCGATGTCGTGGATCGAGTTCGACAACACCGAGTTGCCCGTGTTCGTACCGCCGACGGCAAGCATGTAGACGGCGTCGGTTGCGATGAACGCGATGACATTGCCGTCCGCGGCAGCGGGTCCTCCCACCGCATTATTGGCGCCGATCAGAGTGATGCCGGTGTTGATCGGCAGCGGCGTGACGCCGTCGCGCTGCGTGCCGATCAGATTCCTCCTGATCGTTACCGCGTGCTGCACGCTTTCGATCGCACCCGGCGTTCCCCCAGCCGAGATGAGGTTGTCGAGGATCGATACGTTGATCGCGTTGTCGATCCCGATGAAGCTTCCGCTGGCGAGCTTCGCCGTCCCCGTCACGTCGGTTCCGATGTAATTTCCCTGGATGACCCGGTTTGTCGTGGCGGTACCCAGGAAGTCCAGGATGATGCCGCCGGTGAAGCCACCCGCGATCAGGTTGCGATCGGCGGCGTTCGGGCCACCGATCAGCAGTCCGTCGTGCCCCACGATTTCCCGGATGCGGTAATCGTCTCCCGCGACCGTCGCGGTGCCGGCGGCGTTCGTTCCGATGAAGTTCCCGACGATTCCTCGGCGTGCCTTGGCTCGCCGGCATGGTGGTGCTGTTCCTCGCCGAGTTCATCGAAGGCAACACGGTCACGCGGCTGTACTTCATGCGGCTGCGCCGCATGACCCGCGACGCACTGGCACAGGGGCGCTTCACCCCAGAACTCGAGCGCGAGCGCGGCAAAAGCCTGCCGTCCTTCACCCACTTTCTCGACCTGCCGGTGCTCACACTGATCGTCGCCCTCGGTGCGCTCAAGCCGGACTCCTGGACCCTGTTCATCGCCGGCTCGATCCTCGCCCTGGCGGTGGCGAGCGCCCTCAACACGTGGATTCCGCGGCTCTACCCGTGGGGCAACGAGCGGCAGTCCGGCAGCGCACGACCCGCATGAAAGGCCTCCTCATGTTCTCGAAGATCTTGCGAACACTGACGCTGCTGGCTGCGGTGCAGAGCATCACCGCCTGCGCCGGTCCCGGCCACCGCGGGGCGTTCGAGCCCCAGTTGTCATCGCAGAGCACGGCACCGGTCCTGTCGGTGCAAGGCTACGTCATCCACGACGCCGAAGACGGGCATTCCAGTTGCTCGTCAGCAATGCCGAAAGGCTCGGGGACGCGATCTGGGCCGAGTAGCCGCTCTCCGGTCGCCGGATGATGATCACGTCTCGCGCGGTCGATTCAAGCCGTAGGCCCGCGCGATCCGTTCGGCAATCTCGCCGACGCTGCTGTTGATCTTGAGCGACTTCGGATCGATTGAGCGATCTGTCTCGATCGCGTCGAGGAATCGGTTCAGGTCCTGCGCGATTCGCTCGGCGACGGCTATTCGAGTGTCCGGGGCCAGCAACTGCGACAGGCGGAGTACGTCGTTCGCGTGCTTGCGGATGTTCTTCGTGTCGATCGGCTCACCCCTCGCCTGACGTTCGCCGAGGTCCAGCCAGGCGCTTGCCTTGAGCGGAATCAGTCTGTCCTCGCCCACCCACGGCAGGCCGTCGCCTTCCCTGCGCCCGGCCAGGATGAACTCGTAGTACGCATCGTCGAGCAGGATCGCGGACAAGCTCGCCACCGCCTCGTCGATGGGGATCGGCGTGAGGTGACTTCCTTCGGCCAGCCTGATCCCCTCGGGAGCCCGGCAGAACAGCTCGAGCAGGGCGGGAAAGCGATCATCGGCCGGCTTCTGGAATCGATAGAAGACCGGCTTCCCGGTGTCGCTGGCCTGTCGGATTTCGTAGCGGTCCGCCTCGATGAAGCGCCAGAACACTTCGCCGAATGACGGGCTGAGCGCTTCTATGTGCAGGACGATGTCAAGGTCCTTCGTGGCCCGGAACTCGAGCCCTGCCTCCTCCATTGCCAGACTCGCGGCCGTGCCGCCGATCAGCACGAACTGATCCGCGTGGCCAGCGAAGTGTTCGCGAAAGACGTCAAGTCCCCTCACCACGGAAAGTGCCCCTTGAGTTCATCCAGCGCGAGTTGAACACGCTCGTCCTGGTTGCCCTGCAGGCTGAGCGTCAAGGAAAGCGGATCGACGGTGTCGCCGTCTCGCACGAGTGCCGGGCTGTAGTACCAGAGTTCCCATTCGCAGGCACCCGGTATCGGTTCGGGCAGCGTCTCGAAGCCGACCTGTGTCACCGCCTTCCACTCCGCCTGGCCGACGGCGTAGGTCGGCCACTGAGGCTCGGTGAGCATCGAAAATCGCGCGAGCGCGCTCAGACCCGCGAGTCTCAGCGGGCGCGGCCTCGACTTCGGAGGGGGAAGGACCCAGCCCCGGCGCTTGACCGGGCTGCGCAGCAGGGGTCTCGCGTGCTCCCAGGTCTGCGCGGCGGTGCGCTCCGCATGAAGCCATCGTACCCTCCCCTCAGTGCGCAACGTCGCGATGCCTGCGGCCGTGAGCTCCTTGACCGCTCGCGACAGGGTCATCGGGGTGTAGCCCAGCTCGCCGACCACCTCGGCGGGCTGCCACTCGGCGCGCCACGGCCTTCGCAACAGGACGGCGATCAGCATCGCCTGCGTCGCCGGGCTGAGCGCGGTCTGTGTAGCCACCGTCGGCTTGCGAAAGTACTCGCGCAGGTCGATCCCGAGATCCGGCAGATAGAGTTGGTTGCCAGGCACCAGGAACGGCACCTTCTGCTCGATGAGGCGCTTGCGCTCGTACGATGCGAGCGTGCGGGTGACGTAGACGACCGGCATCCCGGCCAGCTGTCGCAGCTTGTCGATCTGACCTCGAACGGTGGCCAGCGTCGGCCGGTCGGCCCGCTGATCGATCGCCAGGAGAATCTGGCGATCCAGGAGCTTCAGTTCCCGGACCGCGAACGCTTCCTGCAGGAAGTAGGGCAGCTTGCCGGCGCCCGCCCAGGCGCGAACCTTGGGCGCGACTCCCAAGGTTTCATGCAGATACGCGTGAACGGCAGCGTCGTCGGCACGCGTGGCGGGGGCTTTTTCTAACATCGCGAATGCACGATAACACGCGTCATGTTATCGTGCAATAGCGCGTTATCTCGATGCCGCACAAACCCTCAGGCCCGGTGCGGGACAACGTGACCCGACGCCCATACGCGCCTCCCAGTCGTAATGACAGAGCGGGCCGCGCGTGCGAACAAGCGCCACCCGACCTTGTGCCCTGCACGCCTATCGAATATTCTAGAGAACTACGCTGATTAGCGGACAAGCTGATTGCCCATGAGTCAACCCGACCCCGTCACGTTTGGCAGGTACATCGCAGACGCCCGCAAGAAGCTGCAGATGAGCCAGAAGGA
>JAFEDF010000055.1 GCA_018241785.1 Pseudomonadota bacterium
AGTTCGGCTGCGGAACGCAGCCGGTGTTTGAGCCCGTCACGGTACCCCGCTCCCGCGGCCTTTGCGGTCGAACTCGCGCGCCGGAGCATCGCCGCCGCTTCCCCAGCGCGGCCGATCGCTGAAACAGGGTCCGTTCCCGTTTCGCAGAGCTTCCCTGGCCGCGTCGTTCAGCGCACGTCCTGCGTCGACGGGCTCACCGGGCACTGCGTGACCTTGCCCCAGTAGCCGCCGCAATAGCGGATACGCACGCGCTGGTCGCAGATTACGCGGTTGATGAAGTCCTCGCGCGTGCAGCGCGCGAGATCGTCGTTCATCTTCGTCCAGTGGTCGTCGGGCTTCGGCGCGGGCGGTGCCGCGGCCGCATCCGGCACCGGCGCAGCGCCGGCAACGGGTGTCTTCGGCACCGCCTCGGTCGAACGTGCGGGCGCGGTGCTGCGCGGCCGCGGCATGTGCGCCTGGGTTGCGACCCGCGCAGGCGCCGACGGATGCGCACTCGCAGCAGCGCCTGCGCGATCGGCCGCCGCGGGCTCCGGAGTCGCTGCCGCAGTCCCGGCCGTGGTGGAGGAGCCCGCCGTTGCCTCCGGCCCGGCGCCGGAACCCGCGGGCAACGCCGAAGGCGGCGGCAACGGCGCCGCACTCTGGTCGGTCGGGGGTGGCGCGTTGCCGGCGGGCGTCTGCACGACCGCGTCGCGCGGAAGCGGCGGCTCGCCGCCGCCCGACGCGCCGGTCATCAGCTTCCATCCGCCGTAGCCTGCGAGCACGACGATCACGCATGCCGCGACGATGGCGATCGTCGCGCCCCGCGCCGGCCGCGCCGGCCGCGTCGCCGCGCGCGGCTGCTCGATGCCGCAGCGTGTACAGTAGCGGGCGTCATCCGCATTCTCCGCCCCGCAGCCTGCACAGATCATTCACCCGCCTCCGTCGCGCCGGTACCGTGGGCGCCGATCCTTGGCCGATGATCGCACATCGGCGCTGCCGCTCTGTTCCGACGCGCCGCGATCTCGCATACTGCGCACTGCCGGGTCGGCCGGAGCTCGCGCCGCGCGCTTCGCACCCGGCGCCTGCGATGAGGCGCAACGGATGCCCAACGACCGCGACCCGCACCCCCCCGTCGATCTCGCCCGCATCGAGCGGCTGACGCGCGAGCTCCTGACGGCCCTCGGCGAGGATCCCGACCGCGAGGGGCTCGCCAAGACCCCCGCGCGCGTGGCAAAGGCGCTCGCATACCTCACTTCGGGATACCGCAGCAGCGTCGCGGCGCTCATCAACGGCGCCATCTTCACGCAGACCACCAACAGCATGGTCATCGTGAAGAACATCGAGGTCTACAGCCTTTGCGAGCACCACATGCTGCCGTTCTTCGGCCGCTGCCACATCGGCTACATCCCGACCGGACGCGTGTTCGGCGTGTCCAAACTCGCTCGTCTCGTCGACATGTATGCGCGCAGGCTGCAGCTGCAGGAGCGGCTCACCGAGCAGATCTCGCGGGCGGTGCTGGAAGCGGTCGATGCCGCCGGAGTCGGCGTGATGATCGAGGCCCGCCACCTGTGCATGATGATGCGCGGGGTCGAGAAGCAGAACTCGGTGATGGTCACCTCCTCGGTGCTCGGTGCGTTCCGCGATTCGACGGCCACCCGCGAGGAGTTCCTCGCCCTCGTCGGCCAGCGCGGGTGAGCGGCGGCGCCGGATGCGCTACTCGGCGACGGTGACCGCCGCCGGCGCCGTACTGCGGCCGGGCTTCAGCAGCATCACGAGCGGGACCATCAGGACGAAGCTCGCCACGATGATCCAGAACGCGTGGAGCAGGCCCAGCATCGCGGCCTGGCTTTCGACCTCCTGCGCGAGCACGGCGAGGCCCGCGCCGCTCGCCGTAGTGCCGAGCGGATGCAGGAACTGCTGCACCTGGAACCGATAGGGATCGATGTCGCCGCGCAGGATCTCCCAGTTCACCTGCGCGCTTCGAGTGAGCGCGACGCTGACGATCGAGATGCCGATCGAGGCGCCGATCGAGCGGATCAGGCTGTAGACGCCTGCGGCCTCGGTGGCGAGCCCCTTCGGCAGCGTCGCGAACGCGATCGCCGACAGCGGCACGAATACGAAGCCCACGCCGATGCCCTGCAATAGCAGCGGCACCACCATCACGCTCCAGTCGGCGTCGAGGTTCATCCTCGTCATCATCCACGCGCCGGCAACGCCGGCGGCGACACCGAACCAGATCAGCGGCTTCGCGCCGACGCGCCCCACCATCCTGCCGACGACCAGCATGCTGATGAGGCTGCCGATGCCGCGCGGCATCATCGCGAGCCCGGTGTCGAGCGTCGGATACTGCAGCAGGTTCTCGAACAGCACGGGCTGCAGCAGCATCCCGCCGTAGAGCGAAAGCCCCATCGCCCCGGCGACGATCGTGGCAGCGGCGAAATTGCGGTCGGCGAAGAGCCCGAGGTCGAACAGGGTCTCCCGCCGCGTGAGGAGCGAGTGCGCGACGAACAGCGCGAGGCCGCAGCCGAGCGCGACCAGCGCAGCCCGGATCGACGTCGAGGCGAGCCAGTCCTCCTGCTGGCCGCGGTCGAGCACGTACTGCAGCCCGCCGATGAACAGCGCGAGGAAGACGAGTCCCCACCAGTCCATCCCGCGCTCCTTCACCGGGGTGTCGGGAACGTTGCGCGCGGCGAGAAAGAGCGACAGCGCCCCGACCGGGATGTTGATGTAGAAATTCCAGCGCCAGCTCGCCGCCTCGGTGAGCCACCCGCCGAGGGTCGGGCCGAGGATCGGCGCGACCATCACTCCCATGCCCCAGATGGCGAGCGCCTTGCCGCGCTCGTGGAGCGGATAGCTGTCGACCATGATGGCCTGCGACAGCGGCACGAGCGATGCGCCGAACATGCCCTGCAGCAGGCGGAAGAACACGATCTCGGCGAGCGAGCCCGCGATGCCGCAAAGCGCCGACGACACGACGAACCCGGCAATCGACACGAGCAGGTAGCGCCGGCGGCCGAGACGGTCGGCGAGATAGCCCGTCATCGGCATCACGACCGACGACGCCACGATGTAGCTCGTCAGCACCCAGCTGATCTGGTCGGTCGACGCCGACAGCTCGCCCGCCATGTGCGGCAGCGCGACGTTGACGATCGTCGTGTCGAGCACCTGGATCACCGTCGCCGCCATCACCGCGAGGGTGACGAGGACGCGGGGCCCGGCGTTCACCGCTTCGGCGCCTCGAGCTTCGCGCGCACGCGCGCGAGCAGTTCGCACAGCGTATCGAGATCGGCGTCACTGAGCGCCGAGTGAAGCTCGCGGCGCAGCGTGAGCGCGATGCGCCGGATCCGCTCGAGCAGCGCGCGGGCCCGCGGCGTGACGACCACCGCCTTCAGGCGGCGGTCGCCTGCCACCTCGCGGCGGGTGACGAGGCCGTCGCGCTCCATGCGGTCGATCAGCGTCACCGTCGCCGGAGCCCCGATGTCGAGGCGATCGGCGAGATCGCCCTGCACGAGCTCGCCGCCGGCGCGATCGAGCCAGATGAGCGCCTGCCACTGGACGCGGGTGAGCCCCAGCGGGTGAAGCCTGCGATCGAGCTCCCGGCGCCAGCTCTTCGTCACTCCGGCGACGAGCAGCCCGAGCGCCTCGACACGATCGCCTGCCGGGCGGGACGCCGATGGCGCGCCGGACGCCGGCGGCGCGCGCAGGGAAGTCGCCCGAGCTCTGGTTTGTATACGAATCGTTCGCATGCGATATTGTTGTCGAACGGACACCCGTGCGCAAGCCCCGCGCAAGCACCGCGTCCGCGGCGCCGCGGAATCGGCCGGTCGTGCGACAATCCGGCCTTCGCAGCCAGCTTCCCGTCCGATGCCCTCCCGCACCCGCGCGCCTCGCCGCGCATCCCCTGCCGCCGCACGCACGCATGATCGACCGAAGACGGAGCAGGCCACGCGTCCGTACGCGGTGCGCAGGTCGCCGATCCACGGACGCGGCGTGTTCGCGACGCGGGCGATCGCCAAGGGCGAGGACATCGTCGAGTACCGCGGCCGGCGCATCTCGGCCGATGCCGCCGACACGCTGCCGGACAGCGATCCCGACAACCCGTACCACACGTTCCTGTTCGAGCTCAACGACGGACGCGTGATCGACGCCGGCGTGCGCGGCAACGCTGCAAGGTGGATCAACCACAGCTGTGCTCCGAACTGCGAGCCCTACGAGGACGACCGCGGGCGCGTGATCATTGCCGCCCGCCGCACGATCCGCGCCGGCGAGGAGCTCGCTTATGACTATCGCCTCAACGTCGAGGGGCGCCGGACGAAGGCGCTGCTCGCTGCCTACCGTTGCCGCTGCGGCGCGCGGCGCTGCCGCGGATCGATGCTCGACCCTGCGAAGGCCCCCTCGCCCCGCGGCAGCGCCCGCTGAGCGCTGCGGCGCGCTTCAGGCAAGCCCCATCGCACCCGCGACGGCCGCCGCCACGAGAATCCAGACCGGATTGACGCGGGTGAACGCGAGCGCGACCGCGGCGACCGCGGTCAGCGCAAGCGCTCCGGGCGAGCGGTCGGCACCCTGCGCAAGCGTGTAGCCGCTCGCCAGGATGAAGCCGATGGCGATCGGCGCGAGCGCGCGGCGAAGCACCGGCAGGATCCTCGTCGTCCGCGCACGCTCGGCCCAGCGCGCGACCCAGTAGCAGAGCACCGACGACGGCCCGCAGGCCGCGGCCGTCGCGACGATCGCGCCGGCAAGACCCGCGACCTTCCAGCCGACGAGCGACACGAACATCGCGTTCGGGCCGGGGGCGAGTTGTGCGAGCGCGAAGAGATCGGCAAATTCGCCGCTGGTCATCCATCCCTGCACGTCGACGACGACGCGGTGGATCTCCGGAAGGATCGCGCTGATGCCGCCGATCGCGACGAGCGACAAAGCGGCGAAGCGTACCGCGAGTTCGATCACCACGTGGGAGCCGCCGGCGGTCATCGAAGCGCGGCTCCGGTCATGTGGAAGCGCGCCATTCGGCGGCGACGCCGCCCGCCATCAGCGCGAGCGCGACCCAGACAAGCGGCCAGTGCAGCACGCCGACCGCAACGAAGGCCGCAGTTCCGGTCAGCAGGCCGCGCAGCGGGGGCCTCGCCTTGATGAAAAGGCGCACCGCGGTACCGATGATGAGCCCCGCTGCGGCGGCCGACGCCGCCGCGATCGCGTGCCGCGCGAGCGGATGGTGGGCGACCTCGGCGTAGAAGATCGCCATCGCCAGCATCACGGCGATGGGCACGAAAAGGATGCCGGTCACCGCGAGCAGCGCACCGAACGGGCCCTGGCTGCGGCTGCCGATGATCACCGCGAGGTTGACGACGTTGGGCCCGGGCAGCACCTGGCACAGGCCCATCGTCTCCGCGAAGTCGCGGTCGGACAGCCATCCGCGCTCGTCGACGACGACGCGGCGAGCCCACGGCAGCACGCCGCCGAAGCCGAGCAGACCCATCTTGAGGAAGCTCGCGAAGAGCCTACCCGGGGTGACCCCGGCGAGCGGATCGCGGCCTGTCGCCGCCGTGGCGGCGTCATCGGGGGGTGGGATCATCGCGAGCCTTGGGCGTCGGGCGCTCCGCAGCGGTGGGGAACACGGCGGAAGCTGCGCATTGTATCGGCGAGGACCGCGCGCGGGCGCAACCGGTCGGGCGCGGATGCAGCGGGCCGCGCCCGCGATCGGCGGCGCATTTGCCTCGACGCGGCAACGTCGGCACAATCGCGGGCCATGACGCGCAAGTCCTCCGGCGACAGGCCGGGCACCGTCAGGGTGCTCGAGTTCGATTCGCACGTGCTCGCCGACAACCCGCTCGGCGACCCGCACCGGCGCCGCCTCCCGGTGTGGCTGCCGCCCGGTTACGACGACGGTACCGTGCGCGGGCGACGCGGCGGGCGCGGCAGGCGCTTTCCCGTCCTGTTCGATCTCGTCGGCTTCACCGGCTCCGGCCCGGCGCACCTCAACTGGAGACCGTTCGACGAGAACGTCCCCGAGCGCGCCGCGCGCCTCGTCGCCGAGCGCCGGATGGGGCCCGCGATCATCGTGTTTCCCGACTGCTTCACATCGCTCGGGGGCAACCAGTACATCAATTCGAGCGCGATCGGCCGCTATGCCGACTACCTGACGCGCGAGCTCATTCCGTTCGTCGACCGCGAGTTCCGTACGCTCGCCTCGCGCGAGCACCGCGGATGCTTCGGCAAGTCGTCGGGAGGCTACGGCGCCATCATCCACGGCATGCGCTACCCGCGCTACTGGGGTGCGATCGCCGATCATTCGGGCGACGCGCTGTTCGACTTCTGCTATCTCACCGACTGGCCGCGGACGCTGAATGAACTCGACCGCTACCGTCGCCACCCGCGCCGCGCCGGGCGCATCGACGTCCTGCGTGACGAGCGCGGCGCAACCGACGGCCGCGACGACGGCCGCGTCAAGCGCTTTCTCGAGCACGTGTGGTCGCGCGAGAAGGTCTCCGACGCCGAGATGCACACGCTGATGAACCTCGCGATGGCGGCGAGCTACGACCCCGACCCGAGAGCGCCGCTCGGCTTTCGCGTTCCGTTCAACCTCGAGACCGGCGAGCTGCTGCCGTCGCGCTGGAGACGCTGGCTGCGCCACGACCCGGTTCGTCTCGTCGGGCGCTTCCGCGCGGCGCTGCGCTCGCTGCGCGGCATCTACATCGACTGCGGCTGGCGCGACCAGTACCACCTTCACTACGGCGCGCGGCTCCTGTCCAAGCGTCTGGCGCAGCACGGCATCGCTCACGCCTACGAGGAGTTCGACGACAACCACTCGTCGATCGACTACCGGATGGACTCGAGCCTGCCGTTCCTCTACCGGGCGCTCAAGCCCTGACCGGAATACCGGGTTCGTATAATCGGCGGCGCGCGTGCCGGGGCGGCGCGCGCGTCGATTTCGCGGAGGCGCGCGATGAAATGGGGTGACTTCAGGCAGAGCGACAACGTCGAGGACCGCACCGGAGGCGCGCCGGAGGGATCGGGCGGCGGTGGCGGCGGCTTTCCCCTGGGCGGCATGCACATCGGCGCCGGCGCGCTGATCCTGATCGTCATCGTCGGCTGGCTCTTCGGCATCAACCCGCTGACGATGCTCGGACTCCTGTCGGGAAGCCAGCCGCCACCGACGCAGAGCGCCCCCGGCTACGGGCCCCAGACCGGCGCCGCCGGCGAAACGCCGCAGCAGGCGAGGTCGCAGGCGGCCGTCAACAAGGAGTTCTCCGCGCGCGTGCTCGGCGACACCGAGGACGTGTGGAGCGCGATCTTCCAGGCGATGGGCTCGCGCTACGAGCCGCCGAAGCTGGTTCTCTTCCGCGGCTCGACGCCTTCCGCGTGCGGACGCGCCGAGGCTGCCGTCGGTCCCTTCTACTGTCCCGGTGACCGCGACGTCTACCTCGACACATCGTTCTTCGCCGAGCTCCACCAGCGCTTCGGCGCGCCCGGCGAGTTCGCGCAGGCGTACGTGATCGCTCACGAAGTCGGGCATCACGTGCAAAACCTCCTCGGGACGATGCAGAAGTACGATGCCCAGCGCGAACGCAGCAATGCTGCGCAAGCCAACGCGCTGTCGGTGCGGCTCGAGCTCCAGGCCGACTGCTATGCCGGCATCTGGGCGTTCTACGCCGCGAAGCGCAAGCTGATCGACACCGCCGACGTCGACAGCGGGCTCGAAGCTGCCGCCGCGGTCGGCGACGATCGCATCCAGAAGATGACGCGCGGCGCGGTCGCGCCGGATTCGTTCACCCACGGTTCGTCGGCGCAGCGCGCGCGCTGGTTCAGGACCGGGCTCCAGTCGGGCGACCTGCGCGACTGCAACACCTTCGCCGCGGCCAACCCGTGATGGCGCCTGACCTCCGGAGCCCGGCGCTCGCCGCCCGCCGCGCGGCCCCTGGGCGCAGCTTGCGGGCGCTTGCGGCGCCGCCTATGATGAACGCGCAAGGAGGGCGTGCCATGAAGACCGTATTCGTGCTGTCCTCGATCGCGGTGTCGATGCTGGCGGCAGGCTGTGCCAGCGCACCGCCGACGCGCGCGGATCTTGACGGACGCTATGTGTGCAACGCCGCGCGCATGGCGAAGGTCGACCGCGAGGCCCGGCTCGAGGGCAAGGAAGTCCACTGGGTGCACTGCCCGCTCGCCAAGCTGCGCGTCGTCGGCTGATGCAGGAAGCGATCCGCGGCTGACGCGCCTCGCGCGGGCCGCAGGCGGAGGGTGGTTCCCGGCCGCCTCGCCGTACGCCGCGGCGAAGGTAGAATGCGCGCTTTCACGATCGGGAGTCACCGATGATCGACGTCACCTTGCGTGCTGCGTTTGCCCTCGCCGCGGGCCTGTGGGCCGCAGGCGCGCTCGCCCAGCAGCCCGCACCGTCCGCGGCACCCGCGGGAACGGTGCCGCCGGCGGCCGCCGCACCGGTGCCCAGGCATTCGTGTACCCACCCGGGCGAGTTTCCCGGCAAGCTCGCGAGCGAGCGCCAGCAGAAGCAGTGGCAGAAGGATTTCGTCGCCTACGTCGACTGCCTGCGCAAGTTCGTGACCGACCAGCAGGCGCTCGCCCAGCCGCACGTCCAGGCGGCGAACGCGACGGTCGAGGAATACAACCGCGCGGTGCAGGAATACAACGACACGATCCAGAAACTGAAGGACGGGGACTAGCGAGCGCCGTGCCGGCGACCGCGACCGCGACCGCGGCGGAGACGGCCCCGGCCGAGATCGCCGCCATCCTGCTCGAAGGCTTCGATCGTCACTACACGCTGTTCCGCGAGTGCGCGCGCGCAGCCCGGCGCCACTTCGAAGCGGGGAACTGGCTCGCGATCGGACACGCATCGCGCGACCGGATCGACTTCTACGATCGCCGCGTCGCCGAGACCGTCGCGCGGGTCGAGCGCGACTTCCGGCCGCGCCGCCTCGGAGGCGCCGACGCCTACTGGGCGGACGTCAAGCGCCACTTCATCGCGCTCCTCGTCGATCATCGCCAGCCCGAGTGCGCCGAAACGTTCTTCAACACCGTTTCGTCGAAGCTGCTGCACCGGACCTACTTCCACAACCGCTACCTTTTCGTGCGCCCGTCGGCGTCGACCGAGTACCTCGACGACGAGATCCCGGCCTACCGCAGCTACTACCCGCGCGATCGCGGACTTCGCGCCGCGCTCGTCGATCTCGTGCTCGACCTCGGCCTCGCGACGCCGTTCGCCGACTTCCGCCGCGATCTGATCCATGCGCTCGCCGCGGCGCGGCGCCGGCTTCCGCGGCCGTTCACCGTCGACGCGAACTGCCAGATCCAGGTGCTCGCGAGCCCGTTCTTCCGCGACCAGACCGCCTATGCCGCCGGACGCATCGTCAACGGCGTGCACAGCTACCCGTTCGTCGTCGCGATCAAGCGCAACGCCGACGAGCGGCTCTACGTCGATGCGCTGCTGACCGATCAAGCCGAGCTCGCGCTGCTGTTCTCGGCCAATCGCGCCTATTTCCTCGTCGACATGGAAGTGCCGTCGGCGTACGTCGCGTTCCTGCGTGCGATCGTTCCCGACAAGACGGCAGCCGAGCTCTACACGATGATCGGGCTGCAGAAGCACGGCAAGACGCTCTTCTACCGCGACTTCCTCCACCACCTCAAGCACTCGACCGACCGCCTCGTCGCCGCGCCCGGGATCCGCGGCCTCGTGATGGCGGTGTTCACGCTGCCGTCGTACCCGTACGTGTTCAAGGTGATCCGCGACCGCATCGCCGCGACCAAGAATACCGACGCGGCGCGCGTCAGGCAGAAGTACGCCCTCGTCAAGCACCACGACCGTGCCGGCCGGATGACCGACACGCTCGAATACTCGGACGTCGCGTTCCCGCTCGCGCGCTTCACGCCGGAGCTCCTCGACGAGCTCGTCCTCGCGATCCCGTCGCAGCTCGAGCGTGTCGGCGACCATGTGATCATCCGTCACGTCTACATCGAGCGCCGGCTGGTTCCGCTCAACCTGTTCCTCGCCGACGCCGACGAGGGCGACCGGATGCGCGCGGTGCGCGATTACGGCAATGCGCTGAAGGAGCTCGCCGCGATCAACATCTTTGCCGGCGATCTCCTGTTCAAGAACTTCGGCGTGACGCGCTATGGGCGCATCGTGTTCTACGACTACGACGAGGTCGAGTACCTGACCGATTGCGTCTTCCGCAGCATCCCGCCGCCGCCGCCGGGGTTCGACGAGATGTCCGGCGAGGTCTGGTATCCGGTCGGCCCGCGCGATGTGTTTCCCGAGGAGTTCGCGACGTTCCTGCTGACCGATCCCCGGGTGCGCGAAGCGTTCATGGCGTTTCACGCCGACCTGCTCGACCCGCGCTGGTGGCAGGCGATGCAGCAGGCGATCCGCGACGGGCGGCACACCGAGGTGCTGTCGTATCCCGACGGCGTGCGCTTCGTGCCGCCCGCGCCGGCGGCCCAGCGGCGTGGCGCAGCGCGCGGCTGAAGTCGATGCTATTCTTCGGTCGCCGATCGTTCCCGATGCTCCCGCCGCCACTCCGACGCTGTCTGCTGCCGCTCGCCTGCGGCGTCGTCGCGCTCTCGCTCGCCGCGTGCAAGACGGGACCGACCAAGGACGAGATCGAAGCCGCGCGCGAGTCGATCGACTGCCATCACGCGGGCCAGCACTTCGTGATCCGCTTCACCGAGGCCGAGGCGCGCATCCTGATGCCGGACGGCAAGCGCGCGATCCTCTATCAGGTCCCGGCGGGTTCGGGGGTGCGCTACATGAACGGCGACATGGAGCTGCGCGGCAAGGGGCTCGACATGACGCTCGTGCGCTTCCAGAGCGCGATGCACCTCGACTGCAAGCCCTTCGAGCTCCCGAAGACCTAGGAAAGCTCTGCGAAACGGGAGCGGACCCTGTGCGAGCGATCGGCCGCGCCGCGAAGCGGCGGGGATGCTCCGGCGCGCGAGTTCGACCGCGAAGGCCGCGGGAGCGGGGTACTGTGACGGGCTCAAACACCGGCTGCGTTCCGCAGCCGAACTCGCGCGTCACGGTACCCCGCTTCCTCGGCCTCCACGGTCGGTGTAGAGCGCGCCGGAGCATCCCCGCCGCTTCCCAGCGCTGCGCTCCCCAGCGCGGCCGATCGCTGAAACAGGGTCCGCTCCCGTTTCGCAGAGCTTTCCTAGGTCTTCGGGAGCTCGAAGGGCTTGCAGTCGAGGTGCATCGCGCTCTGGAAGCGCACGAGCGTCATGTC
>JAFEDF010000056.1 GCA_018241785.1 Pseudomonadota bacterium
ATCGGCGCTGCATCGCGCGGGCTCGATCCCCGTCGTCGTGATCACGAAGGCCGACCGGTTACCGGACAGTGAGCGGTGGGCGATCCACGGATTGATCGAGCGGGGCCTCGGTGCGATGACGGGCCTCTCGGTTGAGGCGTACTTCGCGAGCACCGCCGCCGACGACCTGGCGCTGCGGAGCGACTGGCTCGACCGCGGGTTGCGGCCCCTGCTCGACCGGCGGGTCGAGATCCGCGCGGGGTCGCTCCATCGCAAACTCGAGCGCTTGCGCGATCGCACCATCGACGCGCTCGAGCGAAGGCTCGCATGCGCGCGCCACGCCGAGCGCTCGTATCGCGCCCGCCGGGACGCCGATCGCGCGGTGTCGGACGCACGCGCGGCGCTCGATGGGGCGAGTCGCCGGCCGGCGCCAGACGTCGATGCGAAGCGGGAGAGTTCGGCGCTGGTCGCGGAGGTCGCGCACAATGCAACGCTCATCTGGTCGCAGGGCGACGCGCCCGCGATCGACGTGACGACACTGCTCGCGGCTTCGGTGCACGCGCGTGCCACAGCGGCGACGGGTGACGCTACCCGCGAGATCGCGAGCATCCACGCACGCTGCCGGCTCGCACTCGCGGGAGTCGGTGCCATGGCCGGTGTAGCGCGCACCGATGTGACGGACCTCGCGTTGCCGGGCGGCGCGCCGTCGTTTGCCGGCCCGAGGGCGTTCCCGGCCTCGGTACTGCCGGTACCGGCACTGCCGTTCCTCGGCTGGCGCTGGCGCCGTCGCGCTGCGCGCCGATGGCTGGGCGCGCTGCCGCGATGCCTGCCAATCATCGACTCGCTGACCGAGCACTTCTTCCGCGTCGATCGATGGACGGCGCAATCGGTCGCGGGGCTGCGCGACGAATTCGAGGCCAAGCTGCGCGACCTCGAGGCGCTGCATGAAAGACGAGCAGCCTCCGTGTCCAACCACGACGACGACGCCGTCCGCGCACTCGAACTGGATCTGAAGCAATTGCGACGCCCGGGCGCTGCAGGCACCCCGGACAGCGAACGCGCGTACCAACTCACGGCGTCCGTCTTGCCGCGGCGCCCACCCGAGCTGTCGCAATGAAATACTGCAGCGAGTGCGGTGCACCGGTTGTGCTGCAGCGGCAAAGGAGCGCGCATGCCTGGCGGTACGTCTGCGAGACCTGCCGCATCGTGTTCTATCAGGCACCGAGGCTCGCCGCCGCGTGCATCGCCGAGTGGGAACACCGGATCCTGCTGTGCAGGCGCGCCGTCGAGCCCGAGTTCGGATGCTGGGAGCTGCCGGCGGGCTTTGTCGCCTCAGGGGAGTCTGCTGCTGCGGCGGCCCGACGCGAGACGCTCGAGGAGGCGGGAGTTGGGGTGTCCATCGATCGACCGTACGCGCTGCTGCACATCCCCTCGGTCAACCAGTTTCGCGTCGTCTATCTCGCATGTCTCCTCGATACGACCTTCCGGACCGGGGCCGAGACGTCGGACGCGCGTCTGTTCGCGGAACACGAAATCCCGTGGGAAAAAGTCGAGTTCGCGACGACGCGCGACACGCTGCGTCACTACCTGGCCGAGCGCAGGGAAGGAAAGCTCGGCTTCTTCTTCGCCGAGATCGTCCCCGCCTGGCTCGATCCATGACGTGGCGCTGTGCATCCACGGCGGGCGCCGCCGCCTCGGCTCAATCCCGGAGGAAACCTCATGAACTTCCGTATCGAATCGCTTCGGGCGCTCGAGATCCTCGACTCGCGGGGTACACCGACGCTGCGAGTCTTCGTCACGCTCGCGGGGGGCACACGAGCCGCCGCATCGGTTCCGTCGGGCGCATCGACCGGAGCGAACGAGGCGGCCGAGCTGCGAGACGCCGACCACACGCGCTACGCCGGAAAAGGGGTTCGCCTCGCGGTTGCGCGCGTCGATGACACGATCGCACCTGCGCTCATCGGGCGGGACGCACGCGCGCAAGCCGACGTCGATCGCTTGATGCTCGAGCTCGACGGCACCGGGAACAAGGCTCACCTCGGCGCCAATGCGATCCTCGGCGTGTCGATGGCCGTGGCGCGCGCGGCAGCGCGCGCCTGCGGGGTTCCGCTCTACGCCTACCTCGGCGGGCCGGGAGCGCGGCGCCTGCCGATGCCGATGATGAATGTCATCAACGGCGGCAAGCACGCCGACAGCAGTCTCGATTTCCAGGAATTCATGATCGTTCCGGTCGGAGCGCCGAGCTTCGCCGAAGCGATGCGCTACGGTGTCGAAACGTTCCAGGCGCTCAAGGCGCTGCTTCGCGAGAAGGGACAAAGCACCGCCGTCGGCGACGAGGGTGGCTTCGCACCACGCCTCGGCAGCAACTCCGAGGCCTGCGACGTCATCGTGGGCGCAATCGAGCGCGCGGGTTTCCGGCCCGGGACGGACGTCTCGATCGCGCTCGACCCGGCGGCGACGACGTTCTACGAGGACGGCAGGTACCAGCTTCGGCGCAGCCACGACGGCGATCTCTCGACCGACCGGATGATCGGCCTCTTCGCACGATGGACGGAGACCTACCCGATCGTCTCGCTCGAGGACGGCCTCGCCGAAGACGACTGGTCGGGCTTTGCCGCACTGACGGAGAAATTGGGCGAGCGCGTGCAGATTGTCGGCGACGACAATCTCGTCACCAGTCCGCGCTACATCGCCCGCGGCATTCGCGAGCGGACTTGCAACGCAGCGCTGATCAAGCTGAACCAGATCGGAACCATTACCGAGACGATGGAAGCGATCGATTTGTGCCGCAGGGCCGGATGGGGTTACGTCGTATCGCATCGATCCGGCGAGACCGAGGATGCCTTCATCGCGGATTTCACCGTTGCGATGGGGGGTGGACAGATCAAGACCGGCTCGCCGTGTCGGTCTGAACGCGTCGCCAAGTACAACCGGCTGCTCGAAATCGAGGCGGAACTCGGGCAGGCCGCATGTTTCGAGCGACCGCAATACGGACATTGACGCGAGCGCCGACGCTCGGGTCAGGCCCAGGCCGACAGGCTGCGCAGGGCGTCGCGGACGGAGGCCGAAGGGGCGCCGTACGGTGGCGCATCGGCCCGGACGAGATCATCGGCGAGGCGCCTGCGGATTGCGCCGAGGCGCTCGAGCTCGACGGCAACGAGCCGCTGGCGCGCCGCGCCGAGCGGAAGCAGCAGGTGGATCGCGGCGAAATGCTTGAGGCAAAGCGCGCGCACGCGACCCTCGACATCCCGATCGAAAGCCTTGCGCAAACGCTCGACGAGCCTCGCGACCGAAGCTTCCCGCGCGACTGCCGCACGTTCGCAGCCAGGACAGCGCGGTACACCCGTCACCATCCTGCGCTGCCTCCCCAGGACGTAGGCTGGACTCTGCGGGCGGTACCCGACACTGGCCATCGCGGTTCGCCGCCGCTCGTTATCGGCGCTGATCAGCGCGATGCCGCGCTCCAGCAGGTCGCGTTCCACGCCTGCGCCATACCGGACGACCCGGCTTGCGAGCTGTGGCTCGTCGAGCGGCGCGCATTCCCGGATGTGCTCCGCGCAGGTCGGGAAGACGATCCAGACATCTTGCGCGAGGTGCGCCGCGATTCGAACCTCCTCGCGCCACGCCGCGTGGGCGCCGGCGATCGCCTCGCAGACCGGGCAGCCGGGCGTCTCCGGATCGGAAGACCCGCCATCCAACGGTGACGGCGCGCCGCCATGGCCCGCGTGACGGTGATCGCGCAAATCGCGCCGGGCTCCCGCGACGATTTCCAGCACTGCGCGAAGGCGCTCGGCGATCGCGCGGTCACTACAGGCGATCGCGTCGGTCCGTGTCGCAATCGCCTCGGCCTCTTGC
>JAFEDF010000057.1 GCA_018241785.1 Pseudomonadota bacterium
CTTCGCGGCGGGACGACCTCGGCGACCGGCTTGCCGTACCTCGTGATCAATATCGAGCGGCCGGTACGCTGCACGCGCTGCACCACCGCGAGGCAGGTCGCCTTGAAACGCGAGACCGGGATGACGTCCATCGTGTCATTCTAACGTAGTCAACAAATGTGGTCAAAATCAGAGATACCGCCCGAACCACTCGAGCATCCGCTTCCAGCCGTCCTCGGCCGGGCCCTCGCGGTAGCTCGGGCGGTAGTCGGCGCAGAAGCCGTGCGGGGTGTCGGGGTAGACGACGATCTCGGCGGTCTTGCCGGCCGCGCGCATCGCATCGGCAATCGACTTCGTCGTCTCCACCGGAATGCCGGGATCGTCGCCGCCATAGAGCCCGAGCACCGGCGCGCGAATCGCCCCGACGATGTCCTGCGCGCTGCGGTCGCCTCCGTGGTAGGCGCGCGCCACCGGCCCGTACCATGGGACTGCCGCCTTCACCTTCGGGTTGTGTCCGGCGTACATCCAGGTGATCCGTCCGCCCCAGCAGAAGCCGGTGATGCCGAGCTTCGTCGCGTCGACTGAACCGGACGCGGCCGCGGCGCGAACCGTCGCATCGAGGTCGCCCATCACCTGGGCATCCGGCGCCTTGCTCACGATGTCGCGGATGATGGCGGTGACGTCGCCGAGCTTGGTCGGGTCGCCCTGGCGCGCGAAGAGATCGGGGGCGATCGCGCAGTAGCCGGCCGCAGCGAGGCGCCGGCATACCGCCTTGATCCAGTTGTGAATGCCGAAGATCTCCTCGATCACGAGGACGAGCGGAAACGGACCATCGCCCGCGGGTTGCGCGCGAAACGCGGCGATGTCGCGGTCGCCCGCGTGGACGGTGATCATTGCGCCTTCGACTGCCATCGCTTCACTCCTTCTGCCTGCGTTCGAACACCACCGTTCCGCCGACGACCGTTGCGCGCACCGCCCCGATCACCTCGGCCCCGAGGAACGGCGTGTTCTTGCCCTGGCTTCGCAGCGCCTCGCGCCGCACGGTCCACCTCGCCTCGGGATCGAAGATGCAGAGATCGGCGGGGCTTCCGGGATCGAGCGTCGCGGCGGGGGCACCCAGGATCGCAGCCGGTTTCGAGATGATGCGCGCGAGCGCGTCGGGAAGCGCAATGCGACGCTCGGCCGCCCACTTGAGCGTCAGCGGGAGCAGGAGCTCGAGGCCGGTCGCTCCGGTTTCGGCCTCCCCGAACGGAATCTGCTTCGCGTCGTCGTCGACCGGCGCGTGGTCCGAGCACGCCGCGTCGATGGTGCCGTCGGCGAGCGCTTCGCGCAGCGCCTCGCGGTCGGCCGTGTCGCGCAGCGGCGGCGTGAGGTTCGCGAGCGGATTGAACCAGCCGATGTCGAGATC
>JAFEDF010000058.1 GCA_018241785.1 Pseudomonadota bacterium
ACACGACAATGGAAGGCCGCCATGAATCAATTCGCGATCATGTACGCTGATCGCTTCAAGCCGAGCGCCGCGTGAAACCTAAATCGCCTCACACACAGAAAATCTGACAGGCACGAGTTTCTGCGCAGTCTGAACCGACGGGGTCTGCGCGGCGTGAAGCTCGTCATCAGCGACAGCCACGAGGGCCTCAAGGCGGCGGTGGCCAAGGTCTTCAAAGCCACCTGGCAACGCTGCCGGGTGCACTTCATGCGCAACGCCCTGGCGCATGCCGGCAAGACCCAGCGGCGCATGGTCAGCGCCGCCATCGGCACGGTGTTCGTGCAGGACTCGGCCGATGCCGCGCGATCACAGTGGCGCTCGGTGGCCGACCAGTTGTGCGGCAAGTTCCCCAAGCTCGGTGCGCTCATGGACGAGGCCGAGAACGACGTGCTCGCCTTCATGACCTTCCCGCGGGCGCACTGGGCGCAGATCTACTCCACGAACCCGCTGGAGCGATTGAACGCCGAGATCAAGCGACGCACGAACGTCGTGGGCATCTTCCCCAACGACGCCTCGATCACAAGACTGGTCGGCGCCATGATGCTCGAGCAAAACGACGAGTGGTCACTCAACCGTCGCTACATGCAGCTTGAAGGCCTGCAGACCCTCAGCGATACTGTTCCCACTCGGCTCGCCGCTGTGGCTCGCTGAGCACCCCGCACCTCAGCCTGTCCGGGCTGTGGACTTACACCACTCCGCGGGACACGACCGTCGAGTGTCGAAGGGATTCTGCGGTTCAGTCATGCGTATCACCAGTAGTGTCCCAACGTTTTTTGGGTGAGCGATCGTAAATATCAGAGCTGGAACACTTTTTCCGTGGTTGCGCCTGTCACCGACTTGAACTGCTTGGCTAGGGGCCAAGCATGTACTCGGGCAAACTCGCGTTCGCACAAGTCATGGAGCATCTGCCGCTTCACACCTTCCGCCGCATCGTGGCCCGCTATGCGGGCGAGCGGAAGGTCAAGTCGTTCTCCTGCCTGGATCAATTCCGGTGCATGGCCTTCGCGCAACTGACTTATCGCGAAAGTCTGCGCGACATCGAAGCCTGCCTGCGCGCGCAGAATTCCAAGCTCTACCACCTCGGCATTCGCTCTGTCGTGGCGCGCAATACGTTGGCCAACGCCAACGCGGTACGCGACTGGCGCATCTACGCCGACTTCGCGCAGAGCCTGATCGGTATTGCCCGCCCGCTGTATGTGAACGAACCCTTCGGCGTCGATCTGAAGGAATCGGTCTACGCCCTGGATACCACCACCATCGACCTGTGCCTGTCGGTGTTTCCGTGGGCACCGTTCCGCTCGACCAAGGCGGCGGTCAAGCTGCACACCTTGCTCGACCTGCGTGGCAACATCTCCACCTTCATCCACATCAGCGACGGCAAGCTGCACGAGGTCAACGTCCTCGATCAGCTGTTGCCGGAACCCGGCGCGTTCTACGTCATGGATCGGGGCTTCCTCGACTTCGAGCGTCTCTACCGCTTCCACCAGGCCGGCAGCTTCTTCGTGACCCGCGGCAAGTCGAATCTCAAGGCTCAACGGCGCTACTCGCATGCGGTCGATCGCAGCACCGGACTGATCTGCGATCAGACCGTCGTGTTGACCGGTTTCTACTCGCGCCAAGGCTACGAAAGCCCTCTGCGCCGCATTCGTTTCAAGGATCCCGAGACCGCCAAAACGCTGGTCTTCTTGACCAACAACTTCGCCTTGCCGGCGTTCACCATCACCGAACTTTATCGGTGCCGCTGTCAAGTCGAACTGTTCTTCAAATGGATCAAGCAGCATCTGCGGATCAAAGCCTTCTTCGGCACTTCCGAGAACGCGGTCAAGTCGCAAATCTGGATCGCCGTCTCGGTCTACGTCCTGGTCGCGATCGTCAAAAAGCGCTTGAAGCTCTCTGCCAGCCTCTACGAAATCCTACAAATCCTGAGTCTCACCATGTTCGAGCGAATGCAATTGGATCAACTACTTGCGCAAACCGTGACCGATCGCGTCAACCCCGACCCCGGTAACCAGTTGATCCTGTTCGAATAACGTTGGGACACTACTG
>JAFEDF010000059.1 GCA_018241785.1 Pseudomonadota bacterium
CGTACAGCGCGCCGATCGCCGGAGCGCTGTTCATCTCGGAGATCGTGCTGGGCTCGATTGCGATGGACACCTTCGGCCCGCTGCTCGTCTCGGCGGTGGTCTCCAACGCGACGATGCGCGCGCTGACTTCGTACGGCGCGCCCTACGAGATGCCGCCGTTTCCGGTGATTGCCGGGCGCGAGATGGTGCTCTTCGTCGTGCTCGGCATCATCGCGGGCATCGCGTCGCCGCTCTACCTCGGCGCGATCAGTCGAACGCGCCGGCTGGTCGCGCGGGCTCCGCTGCCGCTCTTCGCGCGGATGGGCATCGGCGGGCTCGTCGTCGGGGCGATTTCGGTGTGGCTTCCCGAGGTGTGGGGCAACGGCTACAGCGTCGTCAATTCGCTGCTCCACCACTCGGGCTGGGTGTGGGGAGCGGTGCTCGTGCTGCTGCTCGGCAAGTTCGTGGCCACCACGGCGACGGTCGGATCAGGCGCGGTCGGCGGCATCTTCACACCGACCCTTTTCTTCGGCGCCGCGCTCGGCCTCCTGTTCGGCCACGGCGTGCACGCGCTGTGGCCCGCGGCGACCTCGCAGCCCTTCGCCTACGCGATCGTTGGCATGGGTGCGCTGCTCGCGGCGGGAACGCGCGCGCCGCTGATGGCGATCCTGATGATCTTCGAGATGACCCTCTCGTACGAAGTCGTCCTGCCGCTGATGCTGGGCTGCGTGCTCGCCTACTTCACTGCGCGCGCGACCGGCGGGCCGGTGATGTACGCCGCGGCGATGCGCCGCGGCAGGGGACCGGGTACCGAAGGCGCCTGGCAGTCGCTCGCCGTCGCCGAGCTGATCAAGCCCGCCCAGCCGGTCGTCGGGCTCGACGCCGGCTTTGCCGAGCTGCGGCGCGCCTTCATCGAGCACCCGGTGCGCTTCGTCTACGTGCTCGACGGCGAGCGGATGTTCCAGGGCGTCGTGTCGCTGCACGACGTCAACCAGCGCCTGCTCGGAGGCGGCGAAGGCAAGGAGCCCGGGGTGCGCGAGCTCCTGCGCACCGACATGCCGCTCCTGACGCCGCAGATGACGCTCGCCGATGCCCTGCAGAGCTTCTTCGGGCATCGCGGCGAGCGCCTGCCGGTGGTCGAGAGCAGAGAGGCGCCGCGCCTCGTCGGCGCGGTGGCGAAGGGTGATCTCTTGATGCAGATCCGCTCGGCTGCGTCCGGCTGACGGCCGGCGCCGGCGTCGCATTCGCGCAACCGCGCGGCACTTCCGCGGGCCGGCGCGGTCAAACCGCTCGCATCCGGCGCAAAGCCGGCGCAAAATCCGCAGCAATCGCGGGGGTCGACCGGAATCCGGGACCCCCCTTTTTACTTGGCGTCGCCCCCCGGAGGGGCCAGGAGCAGTCGATGAAATTCCGCTTTCCAGTCGTCATCATCGACGAGGATTACCGCGCGGAGAACGCGAGCGGGCTCGGCATCCGCGCGCTCGCCCGCGCGATCGAGGCCGAGGGCGGCGAAGTTCTCGGGGTGACGAGCTACACCGACCTCGCGAGCTTCGCGCAGCAGCAGTCGCGCGCATCGGCGTTCATCCTGTCGATCGACGACGAGGAGTTCGGCGGCGGCACGCCCGAGGAGACCGGGACGGCGCTCGCGAAGCTTCGCGCGTTCGTCGAGGAGATCCGCTTCAGGAACGCCGAGATCCCGGTGTTCCTGCACGGCGAGACGCGCACTTCGCGCCACATCCCGAACGACATCCTGCGCCAGCTGAACGGCTTCATCCACATGAACGAGGACACGCCCGAGTTCGTTGCGCGCTACATCCTGCGCGAGGCACGGACCTACCTCGACAGCCTGGCGCCGCCGTTCTTCCGCGCGCTCGTCCACTACGCGAACGACGGTTCGTACTCGTGGCACTGCCCGGGGCACTCGGGCGGCGTCGCGTTCCTGAAGAGTCCCGTCGGGCAGATGTTCCACCAGTTCTTCGGCGAGAATCTCCTTCGCGCCGACGTCTGCAACTCGGTCGACGAGCTCGGCCAGCTCCTCGATCACTCGGGGCCCGTTGCGGCGTCGGAGCGCAACGCGGCGCGCATCTTCAACACCGACGAGCTGTTCTTCGTCACCAACGGCACGTCGACGTCGAACAAGATGGTCTGGCACGCTTCGGTCGCCCCGGGCGACATCGTCGTCGTCGACCGCAACTGCCACAAGTCGGTGCTGCATGCGATCACGATGACCGGAGCGATCCCGGTGTTCCTGACGCCGACGCGCAACCACATGGGCGTCATCGGGCCGATACCGATGGAGGAGTTCCACTGGGAGAGCATCGAGAAGAAGATTCGCGCGCATCCGTTCGCGCGCAACGTCAAGACGAAGCCGCGCATCCTGACGATCACGCAGAGCACCTACGACGGCGTGCTCTACAACGTCGACGCGATCAAGGGCATGTTGTCGACGAAGATCGACACGCTGCACTTCGACGAGGCGTGGTTGCCGCACGCGGCCTTCCACGACTTCTATCGCGGAATGCACGCGATCGGCAAGGACCGCCCGCGCTCGAGGGACGCGCTGGTGATCTCGACGCAGTCGACGCACAAGCTCCTGGCAGGGCTCTCGCAGGCGTCGCAGATCCTCGTCCAGAACAGCGAGACGCGCCAGCTCGACCGCCACCGTTTCAACGAGGCGTACATGATGCATTCGTCGACGTCGCCGCAGTACGCGATCATCGCGTCGTGCGACGTTGCGGCCGCGATGATGGAGCCACCCGGCGGAACCGCACTCGTCGAGGAGTCGATCGTCGAGGCGCTCGATTTCCGGCGCGCGATGCGCAAGGTCGACGCCGAGTTCGGCGACTCGTGGTGGTTCAAGGTGTGGGGGCCCGACCGGCTCGCCGACGAGGGGATCGGCGACCGCGAGGACTGGATCATTCGCGCCGAGGACAGCTGGCACGGCTTCGGCAACCTCGCGCCGGGATTCAACATGCTCGATCCGATCAAGGCCACGGTGCTGACGCCGGGTCTCGACGTCGCGGGCGATTTCGACGAGCAGGGCATTCCGGCGGCGATCGTCACCAAGTACCTCGCCGAGCACGGCGTGATCGTCGAGAAGACCGGGCTCTACTCGTTCTTCATCATGTTCACGATCGGCATCACCAAGGGGCGCTGGAACACGCTGGTGACCGCGCTGCAGCAGTTCAAGGCCGACTACGACGCGAATCATCCGCTGTGGCGCGCGCTGCCCGAGTTCGTCCAGGCCTATCCGCGCTACGAGAAGATCGGCCTGCGCGACCTCTGCGACAGCATCCACGGCATCTACAAGGCGAACGACATCGGGCGCCTCACCACCGAGATGTACCTCTCCAACCTCGAGCCTGCGATGCGGCCTTCCGACGCGTTCGCGCGAATGGCGCATCGCGAGATCGAGCGCGTCGAGATCGACGACCTCGAAGGCCGCGTCACCAGCATGCTGCTGACGCCTTACCCGCCAGGCATCCCGCTGCTGATCCCCGGCGAACGCTTCAACCGGCAGATCGTCAGGTACCTGCAGTTCGCGCGCGACTTCAACGAGCGCTTCCCCGGTTTCGACACCGACATCCACGGCCTCGTCGAGGAGGAGGTCGCCGGGCGCCGGCGCTACTTCGTCGATTGCGTCGCCGGCGCCAAGGTGATCGCCGCGATGCCGACGCTGCGCGTGCGCAGCGTGAAGAAGGGGTAGGGCGGGGTCAGGTCTTGCCTTTTGCCTGACCTCGAAGCTACGGTGACCCTGCGTCACATGTCGGCGAGCAGCCACTCGCCGCGATAGCGGACGAACGCTGCCTGGCCGGACTTTCCGTCTGGCCGCTTGAAGCTGGCGAGCAGATACTCGCCGGCCTCCTGTCCTCTCACCAGAGCAGAGGCATCATCGGCGAACGCGGCGCGCTCGTCCGGACGCATCGCAGCAAACGCCGCAGCGTTGCGGCGTCGAAACGCGGGAGTGGTGAAGCGCCAGGCATCGCCGAGGACGGGCCCCCGGAATGCCGCGAGGAACGCGCGCCAGGCGGCTTCGGGACTGGCCCGCCGCGGGTCGATCGCTCGCTTGCGGTCGACCGGGCCAAAGACGATCGCTTCCGCACGTTGCATGATTGCCCGGTCCTGTTCGCTCCACGTCGCGATGAACACGCCTTCGCCTGACGCAGGCGAGCGAAGCGGGGCTTGCCGGGCGCTCTCACGCACGACGGCGAAGGCGATCATCGATTCATACCCGGACGGGTCGTGGCGGCGAAGAAATGCGGCGACGCGATCGGCCGAGCCGAGTACCGGGAGGAAATTGAAGGTGGCAGGGAAGCGCAGGATCGAAGGCGACAGCGTCTCGAGCCGCGTAGCCGCCTGCTGCCGCTCGGCGGCGCCCGGATGGCCCCTGCCGAGGAGCGCCCATAGGTCTCCAATCGCCGGGTCGTCGGACTCAACGTTCATCGCGAGCCGCTGGCTGAGGAGCATGCCGAAAAAAAAGGATGTCGGGTTGACCGGTTCGCTGAAGCGTTTCTGCTTTTCGACGTACTCGATCTCGGCCTCCAGCCCTTGCATCATCGCGCCCACGAACGGCGCAATCGGGCTCTCGCGCAGGATCGGGCTGTGACCAAGGACGTCAAAGATGGCGCGGTACTCGACGAGCGCTTCCCGGGGGCGGTGGAGGTCGAAGCGCAGCAGGTCGGCGAGCTTGAAGTGCCTGACGTCTGCAGCCGCCAGCGGCTGTGCGGGCTCGGACTGGAGCGAGATCGTCCGTCGGTACAAGGTTTCGGCCCGGGCGGGGTCGCGCATCGTGAAGCGCGCCCACGTCGCGACCTCGGTGGCGGTCGACACGAGATTGCCACGGTACGAGCCGGCTGCCTGCACGTCGGAATACGTGTCGATGAGCTTTTCGCCACGCGCGAGATAGATCTCCGACTCCGCGATGTAGAGTGCCGGGTCGCGCCGGCGCAGATCTCACTCCGACGGGTAGCCCCGGGTGAGCGCAGACCACTTTTCGGAGAACGACCGCTCGCGTGCCGTGTCAACCGGTTTGGTGCCCGAGGGCGTCTCGGTGCTCGCGAGCAATGCCGGGATCGTCGCGTCCAGCGCTGCGGCCGGATCAGCAAGCGCCGTAGCGATCAGGGCAGACGCGACGATCGCTGCAAGTCGTCGGATCATGATGTCACCTCGGGCGATTCGGTCCGATCAGGGTGTCGAAGACCGGGCCATAGCGTTGTTGCGCCGAAGGCGTGAGGTGCTCCATCGCGGCCGCCTTGTCGCCGCGTGCCAGCGCCCCCAGCATGTCCGACCACGCGTTAAGTGGCCCAGCAGGCGAGACGATGATCGTTTCGATTCGGTAGGCGGCGGGGTCCGTCATCGCGGCGGGTGGTGACGCACCGCCGAACTTCGCTTGCATCGTTGGTGCCGACCGCGCGTCGGTCCGTGTACCGGGTGTGGGTGGCACGATCCGGACGTCTGTCGTCTTCGAGCCGTCGGGGCAGGGCTTGTCCTGGTAGACGACCTTTCCCGCCGGCAGATCGCAGCGCACGACGCCAGCCCCGGCACCGGTGGCGACCGATACCGCGATCATTGCCAGGAACGATTCGCGCCCAAGAATCCGCTGCGTCATCGGTCGCCGCCCATTTACGTGCGATGCCCCGTTGCTTCGCAGCATGAATCGGGCTCGCGGCTCGGGCTACTGTCAGAAATGGCAGGGCAGGCGCGGTCAGGCAAAGGGCAAGACCTGACCCCGCCGCCGTCCGTCAGGCAGCGCATCGCGGCACTCGAGGAACGCGCGTATCTCGCAGGCTTCGCAGGTCGAAGAATCGAGTTCGGCATAGATCGAGCGCAGCGCGTCGGCCTTCGTGCGGTGGATGTTGGCATGCCCGAACTCGGCGAGCTGGCCGCCCCGATCGAGCACGTCGCGCACCGGGCGCTTGAGGCTGCAAAGGTGCAGCGTGACGCCCGCGTCGCGCATCGCGCGCGCCTCGTGGACGAGGAGGTCGGCTCCGGCCGCGTCGATGAAGTTGACGCCGCTGCAGACGACGAGCGCGTGGCGCACGCCATGCCGGGTCCGCCGCATCGCGTCGAACTCGTCGCGCAGGTGCTCGACGGCGCCGAAGAAGAGCGACCCGTCGACACGCAGGATGTCGAGCTGCGGGCACAGGCGCGTGTCGCGGGTGACGCGGGTCAGCCGGCGCGTGGGCGACGCGGGGTCGGGGAGCACACGCGTGAGTTCGGGGTGCGTCGTACGGTTGAGGTAGACGAGGAGCGACACCAGGACGCCGACGAGGATCGCTACCTCGAGCCGGATGGTGAGCGTCGCGATGAAGGTGATCGCGAGCGACAGCGCGTCGCCGCGGCTCGTCTTCCAGACGTGGCGGGCGGCGCCGACGTCGATCAGGCCTCGCGCGACGACGAAGAGCACCGCAGCCATCGAGGCGACCGGAAGCCGCGTCGCCAGCGGCGCGACGACGAGAAGGATGACGACGAGCCACCCGGCCGAGAACACGGCCGCGAGCGGCGTCTTCGCTCCGGCCTCGAGGTTCGCTCCAGTGCGGTTGAACGATCCCGACGTCGGATAGCTCGAGGTGAACGCTCCGACGATGTTGGCGAGGCCCTGCCCGATGAACTCCTGGTTGCCGTCGATACGCTGCCCCGAGCGCAGCGCAACCGCGCGCGCCGAGGAGATCGCCTCCGACAGTCCGATGACCGTCAGCGCGAGCGCGAGCGGAGCGAGCGTCTGCCAGGTGCGAAGCGACAGCTCGGGCATCGAGAACGGCGGGATCGCCGACGGCAGCGCGCCGATCGTCGCGACGTGTGCGATTCCCGCACGCTCGAGGAGCCATGCGTAGACGGCGCCGGCGACGATGGCCGTCAGCATGTAGGGGACGCGCTTCAGCCAGCGCGCGCTCGCGATCGCCGCGGCGAGCGTGACGACCCCCACCGACAGCGTCGCCGGATCGGTGTCGCCAAGGCGCGTCGCGAACGCCGAGAGCGAGTGGAAGAAATTGGGATGCTGGGGGATCGCGATGCCGAAGAAGCTGTGGAGCTGCGCACCGATGATCAGGCACCCGGCGCCCGCGGTGAAGCCGATCACCACCGCCGTCGAGATGAAATTGACGAGCGCGCCGAGACGCGCGACGCCGAGGCCGAGCTTGACGAGGCCGACCATCAGGTTGAGCGTCAGCACGAGGCCGACGTAGGCGGGCGTGAACGGCGCCGCGAGCGCGCCGACGGTCGCGAACACCATCAGCGACGTCGCGTTCGTCGGCCCCGACACGAGGTGCCACGACGAGCCCCACAGCGCGCCGACGACGGCAGGGAGCATCGCGCCGTAGAGCCCGTACTCGGGCGGCATGCCGGCGAGCGTTGCGTAGGCGACGCCCTGCGGCAGCACCATCACCGCGCCGATCAGCCCGGCGACGAGGTCGGCGCGCAGCGTCGGCCGGTCGATCCGGCGCCGCCAGGCGAGGAACGGCAGCAGGCGCGCGGCGCCTATACCTTCCCCTTCCACGGCACCAGCGCACGCTCGATGTAGCGCATCAGGAGGTCGAAGGCGAACGCGAACAGGCCGATCACGATGATGCCCATGATGACGGTGTCGCTCTGCAGGTACTGTGCGGCATTGAGCACCATGAAGCCGAGGCCCTTGTCCGCGGCGACCATCTCGGCTGCGACGAGCGTCGTCCAGCCGAAGCCGATGCCGATGCGCATTCCGGTGAGGATCTCCGGGGTCGCCGCAGGCAGCACGACGTGCCAGATGATCTGCATCCGCGAGGCGCCCATCGCGTAGGCGGCGTGGATCTGCTCGATGCCGACCGAGCGCACGCCGGCGCGCGCCGAGATCGCCATCGGGGCGAAGATGGCGAGGAAGATGAGAAGGATCTTCGACGTCTCGCCGATGCCGAACCAGATGATCATCAGCGGCAGATAGGCAAGCGGCGGCAGCGGCCGGTAGAACTCGATCGGCGGGTCGAAGATGCCGCGCATGATGCGGTTCGTGCCCATCAGGATGCCGATCGGGATCGCTGTCACGCACGACAGCGCGAACGCGCCGAACACGCGGATCATGCTCCACTCGGTGTGCACGAGGAGCGTCGAGTTCGCCACGCCGTCGGTCATCGCGAGGACGAACTTGCCCCACACCGCCTGCGGGGTCGGCAGGAAGAGGGGCTTGATCCACCCCATGTCGGTGATCAGGAACCAGATCGCGACCAGCACGACCGTCGTCACCACGCTGATCGCCGTGCTGCGTCCCTGGCCGGGGGCGCCGTAGACCTGGCCTGGTGCCGCCGCGCCGCTGCGGAACAGGCGCCCGAGGCCGCCTGCGAGGGGAAGCGCCGTTGCGCCCGGCGCGACGGCGGGCGCGGTGAACGGCAGTCTGATCCTAGGCATGGCCGGCCTCCTTGGCGTGCTCACCCGCGCGCTCGTCGCCGTAGATGATGCCGAGCACGGTCTCGCGCATGCGGATGAAGTCGGGGCTCGATTTCACCGCGCGCGCGTCGCGCGAGGCGAGGAAGCGGCGGTTGAAGTCGAGGTCGTAGGTGTGGGTGATGCGGCCGGGGCGCGGCGACATCACGATCACGCGCGTCGCGAGGAAGAGCGCTTCCTCGACGCTGTGCGTGATGAAGAAGAACATCTTCCCGGTCTTTTGCCAAACGTCGAGGAGGAGCTCCTGAATCGTCTCGCGCGTCAGCGCGTCGAGCGCCGCCATCGGCTCGTCCATCAGGAGCGTCGCCGGGTTGCAGGTGAGCGCGCGCGCGATGCCGACGCGCTGCTGCATGCCGCCCGACAGCTGGTAGATCATGTGGTCGTGGAAGTCCTGCAGCCCGACGAGCGCGAGGTTGCGCGTTGCGACCTCGCGCCGCTCGCGCTTGCCGACTCCCTGCAGCCTCAGGCCGAATTCGGTGTTGTCGATGACGCTGAGCCAGGGCAGCAGCGCGTGCTTCTGGAACACGACTCCGCGGTCGGACCCCGGGCCGGTGATCTTGCGCTCGCCGAGCAGGAGCTCGCCCTGCGACGGCGACAGGAACCCCGCCATCATGTTGAGCAGCGTCGTCTTGCCGCAACCGGAGGCTCCGAGCGCGACGACGAAATCCCCTGCGTTGACGGTCAGGTTGATGTTGTCGAGCGCGTGGACCCGCTCGCCGGGATGGCGGCCGGGGAACATGACGCTGACGGCATTGACGTGCAGGGCTTCGGTCTGCGCGGCCATGGGCTTCCTCGCGATCGTCGGGCCGGTTTGCGGAGGGCTGAACCGCGCGGCAGGCCGAAGGCTCGCTCCGGCCCGCCGCGCATGACCGCTACTTCTCGGCCGCCTCGGCGTACTGGGCCGTGACGTACGGGCTGTAGTCGGGCAGCATCGTGTTGATCTGGTGCTGCGACTTCAGGAACTCGGCGCTCTGCGTGATGGCACCCAGCGCCTTGCCCTTCTTGCCGCCGCCCAGCCACTCGGCCGACGCCTGCTCCTTGGCATCCGGATAGCTCAGGAGCTTCAGCGCATCGGCGTTGTCAGCCGCGTCGCCGCCGACCAGCTTCGTCATCGCCTTCACCTCGGGCGACGCCGCCGTCCAGTTGGCCTTGTGCGCGTTGTAGTCGGCGTAGGACTTGGCGAGCACCTTCGTGAACGCGACCATGAAGTCCTTGTGCTCGGCTGCCCACTTGCGGTTGGCGATGATGCCGTCGAACGTCGGGACGCTCTTCGCGCCGACTTCCTCCGACGTGATGATCGTCTTGCCGGTCTTCAGGATCGTGGTGAGCGCGGGCGGCCAGACGTACGCCGCGTCGATGTCGCCGCGCGTCCAGGCCGCGACGATCTCGGGCGGCTTCATGTTGAGGATCTGTACCTTCGACGGCGGGATGTGCCAGATCTTCTCGAGCGCGATCAGGAGGTGGAAGTGCGACGTCGACACGAACGGCACTGCAACCTTCTTGCCGACGAGGTCCGCGGGCTTGTTGATGCCCGAGCCGTTGCGCGCGACGAGCTGCTCCGACTTGCCGATGTTGTCGAGAACCCAGAACAGCTCGACGTCGACGCCGTTGCTCGTCGCCGCGGCGATGCCGGTCGAGCCGAGCACGCCGATCGGGATGTCCCCGGAGGCGAACGCGGCGCTGATGTCGCCCGCCGAGGTGAACTGGCGCCACTTGATCTTGTACCCGGTGGCTTTCTCGAAACTGCCGTCGGCGATCGCAGTCGGGAACGGTCCCACGATCGTCTGGTAGCCGATCGTGATCGTCTTGTCCTGCGCCTGTGCGGGCGTTCCACCCAGAACGAATGGGAGGACGACCGTCGCTGCAAGGGCTTTCCAGAGCATGCCCCTGACGTTCTTCATGCTTTGCTCTCCTCGGAAGGTTGCTCGGAGTCGGTGACGCGTGCTGCGTGGATCGGTGCGCGTCGTTTCCGGTATCGTAATCCTGTTGCCGCGTAGCGGCGATCGACCCGGCCGGCGGCGGACTCCGTCCTCCGCAGCCATCGGAGCGAGTGTGCCCTCGCGCCGAGCGTGGCCGCTAGTGCCAGTTGCGCGCATTCGCTTGGGCCACCTGCGGCCCGGCTGTCGTAAAGTGAGCGCGAAGGGGGGCAGCATGCCGGTGCGACTCGGTTCGGTCATGTGGAAGCAGCGCTTCCAGCTTTCCGCCGAGGGCGGCATCAGCCTGCAGGGCCGCATCCGCCGGATGCTGGTCTCGGCCGTCCTCGACGGCCAGCTCCCGCGGGATGCGCCGATCCCGTCCAGCCGCGAGCTCGCCGAAGCGATCGGCGTCGCCCGCAACACCGTCGTGCTCGCCTACCAGCAGCTCGCCGACGAAGGCTACCTGATCTCGCGTCCGCGCAGCGGCCACTTCATCAATCCCGAGATGTCGGGCGAGCGGCTCGCGACGGAGACCGTGGGCGCGCCGATGGGATCCCTGCAGCCGGCCTGGGGTCCCCGGTTCAGGTTCCGGCCTTCGCTGCAGCGCAACATCGTGAAGCCGGCCGACTGGCAGAAGTATCCGTACCCGTTCATCTACGGCCAGTTCGACCCGGCGATGTTCCCGATTCCCGACTGGCGCGAGTGCTGCATGAAGGCGCTCTCGGTGCTCGGCATCCACGACTGGGCGTCGGACCTGATCGCGAGCGACGACGCGTCGCTCGTCGAGCAGATCCGCACCCGCGTGCTGCCCCGGCGCGGCGTGTGGGCGGGCGCCGACGAGATCATCGTCACCGTCGGCGCGCAGCAGGCGCTCTACCTGCTCGCCGACCTCCTGATGACCGAGGGCACTGCCGTCGGCATCGAGGACCCGGGCTACCCCGATGCGCGCAACATCTTCGCCGCGCGCACCCGCGCGCTGCGCCCGCTGCGCGTCGATGCCTTCGGACTCGCCCTCGACGACGCGCTCGGCGAGTGCGACTACGTGATGGTGACGCCGTCGCACCAGTGCCCGACGACGGTCACGATGCCGCTCGCGCGGCGCGAGGCGCTGCTGGCGCTCGCCGAAGAGGCCGATTTCGTCGTCATCGAGGACGACTTCGAGGCCGAGAACAGCTTTTTCGCCAACTCGAACCCGGCCCTGAAGAGCCTCGATCGCAGCGACCGCGTCCTCTACATCGGCAGCCTGTCGAAGACCTTCGCGCCCGGGCTGCGCCTCGGCTACATCGTCGGCCCGCGCGAACTCGTGCGCGAAGCCCGCGCGCTGCGCCGGCTGATGATTCGCCACCCGTCGGCGTTCGTGCAGCGCTCCTACGCGCTGTTCCTGGCCCTCGGCCACCACGACGCGCTGCTGCGGCGCCTCGCGCAGGAGTATCCGGCGCGCGCCGCCGCGCTGTGCCGCGCTGTGCACGCGCACCTGCAGGATACCCAGGTCGTCCCGGTGACGGGGGGTGCCTCGTGCTGGGTGAGCGGGCCCGCGTGGCTCGACACGCGCGCGCTCGCGGGCGCCGCAGCCGAGCGCGGCATCCTGATCGAGCCGGGCGACGTCTTCTTCATGTCCGACGATCCCCCGCGCAACCACATGCGCCTCGGCTTCTCATCGATCGAGGCCGACCGGATCGAGCCGGGAATCCGCGCGCTGGGCGAACTGATGCGCGATCTCTCGCCTCGCACTGCGCGTGGCGGGGTGCGAACGCAGCCGCACCGCGCGGGCTGATGCACGGCGCAGCCGGCCGGGGCTGGCCCAAGCGAAAGCGCCGATCTGGCGCTACCTCGCGTGCGTGCGGAGGTTTAGCGTTCGAGGTGACGAGGCAGGCGATCGATCGCACGCCTCACATCGAACCGGACCGGCAGGGAGGTGCAGACGATGTCGCAGCGAACGGACGCCCAGGTGACCACTGAACTGCTCCAGGCGTTCACCGACGCGTGGAACCGGCACGACATCGACGCGCTGATGTCATTCATGACCGACGACTGCGTCTTCGAGGCGGTCGCCGGGCCCGACGCCAGCGGAACGCGCCACGAGGGCCGCGAAGCCGTCAGGAAGGCGTTCGCGCAGGCGTGGGAGAGCTTTCCCGACGCGCACTGGGGCAACGGCAGGCATTTCGTCGCCGGGGACCGCGGCGTGTCGGAATGGACGTTCAGCGGCACCGCGCACGACGGATCGCGCGTGGTCGCGAACGGTTGCGATGTGTTCACTTTCCGCGGCGGGAAGATCGCGGTCAAGAACGCGTTCCGCAAGGCGCGTCCCCCGATGCCTCCCGCGAAGCGCTGACGAGGCCGACAATGAAACGCGAGACACCGCCCGCACGCTACGACCCGCGCTACGACCCGCTGGTCACGCGCGAGCCCGGGTGCAACCAGGATTACCCTCCGTCGTACTGGGCCGCGAGTGCGGGTGCGCCGCCCGCAGACGACGGCCCCGTATCGGGTGACGTCGACGTCGACGTCGCGATCATCGGCGCCGGCTACACCGGTCTCGCGACGGCGATCTTTCTCGCCCGCGAGCACGGCATCCGTGCCACCGTGCTCGAGGCGAACCAGATCGGCTGGGGATGCAGCGGCAGGAACGGCGGCCAGGGACAGTTCGCTTCGGGGCGGCTGACCCGCCCGCAGTGGGTTGCACACTGGGGGCTCGAGACGGCGAGGCGGATGCACGCGGAGATCGCCGAGGGCTTCAAGACGTTCGAGGGGCTCGTTCGCGGCATCGATTGCGACGCCCAGGCGGGGGGGCACTTCCTGATCGCGCACCGCGCGAAGATCATGAAGCGGCTTGCCCACGAGCAGGCGTTCAACCGCCAGTACTTCAACTACGAAACCGAACTGATCGACGCGGCGACGCTGCGCTCGAAGTACGTCGGCGACGCCGAGGCCCACGGGGCCCTGCACGAGCCGACCTGCATTGCCGTGCATCCGATGAAGCTCGTCTATGGCTACGCGAAGCTCGCGCGCGAGCTCGGCGCGAAGCTCCGCCCGGCGAGTCCGGTCGTCGGCTGGACGACGCAGGGTGGCGTGCATCACCTGCGCACACCCGGCGGAACCGTCCGCGCACGCGCCGTCGGCGTGGCGACCGGCGGCTACACCGCGCAGACGCTGCACCCGCAGCTCAGGAGCAGGATCATGCCGATCCTCTCCAACAACGCCGTGACGCGCCCGCTCACCGACAGCGAGCTCGCGGCCTGCAATTTCAAGACCCACCAGGCGCTCACCGATACGCGCACGCTGCGCTTCTACTACAGGCTGCTGCCCGACAACCGGCTGCAGATGGGCAGCCGCAGCTCGATCACCGGCGCCGACTCCGAGAACCCGCGCCACCGCAAGGTCCTGATCGACGGCCTGCACCGGAAATTCCCGGCGCTCGCGCACCTCGACTTCGAGTATTCGTGGTGGGGCTGGGTCGACGTCAGCCACGACATGATGCCGCGCATCGTGCAGCCCGATCCCCGCGTGACGCTCTACTACGCGCTCGGCTACGGCGGCAACGGAGTATCGTATTCGGCACGCGCGGGCGAGCGGATGGCGCGCCAGATCGCGGGCAGGCCCGACGAGGTCGAGTTGCCGGTGCTCGGCTCGCCGCTGCCGCTGCCGATCGCGTTTCACCACTTCGAATCGCGCGCCTTCTCGCCGTTCCGGCGGCTGGGCCAGCGCGGGCTCTACTACTGGTACTACCTGCGCGACGAGATGCTCTGACCCCACGCGATGCCCTGACCACGAATCACTCTTCACCAGCGAGGATACGAAGATGGCCACGATAGTCCGCAACAAGGAAACCGCGCCGGCGGCCCCGGCAACCGCCAGCAGCCCGACGCTGATGACGCCTTCCGAGGCGTTCGTCGAGACGCTCGTCGCCAACGGCGTCAAGGATGTGTTCGGCATCGTCGGCTCGGCGTGCATGGACGCGCTCGACATCTTCCCGGCAGCGGGTATCCGCTACGTTCCGGTCGTTCACGAGCAGGGCGGCGGGCACATGGCCGACGGCTACTCGCGCGTGTCCGGGCGCCACGGCGTGTGCATGGCGCAGAACGGTCCCGGCATCACCAACTTCGTCACCGCGGTCGCCGCGGCGTACTGGGCGCATTCGCCCGTCGTGGTGATCACTCCCGAATCGGGGAGCATGGGGATGGGCCTCGGCGGGTTCCAGGAGACCGACCAGCTGCCGATCTTCTCGAAGATCACCAAGTACCAGGGCCACGTCAACAATCCGCGGCGGATGGCCGAGATCACCGCGCGCTGCTTCGACCGCGCAATGCTCGAGATGGGTCCGACGCAGCTCAACATTCCGCGCGACTACTTCTACGGCGACTACCCGTTCGAGATTCCGAAGCCGATCGTGATCGAGCGCGGCGCGGGCGGCGAGAAGAGCCTCGCCGAAGCCGCCGATCTCCTCGCCAAGGCGACGTTCCCGGTGATCGTTTCCGGAGGCGGCGTCGTCATGGCCAACGGCGTCGACGCCTGCGTGAAGCTCGCCGAGCTCCTCCACGCGCCCGTCGTCAACAGCTACCTGCACAACGATTCGTTCCCCGCACGGCATCCGCTCGCCTGCGGTCCGCTCGGCTACCAGGGCTCGAAGGCCGGGATGAAGCTGATCGAGCAGGCCGACGTCGTGCTGGCGCTCGGCACGCGTCTCGGGCCGTTCGGCACGCTGCCCCAGCACGGGCTCGACTACTGGCCGAAGAACGCGAAGATCATCCAGGTCGATGCCGATCCGAAGATGCTCGGCCTCGTGAAGAAGATGTCGGTCGGACTCTGCGGCGATGCGAAGTCGGTCGCCGAGTCGCTCGCGGCGATGCTCGCCAGGCGCCCGCTCGCGTGCCACGCCAACCGCGACAAGCGCGATGCCGAGATGCGCAGGCAGAAAGACGACTGGGCGAAGGAGATCGCCGCCTGGGCGCACGAGAAGGACCCGTACAGCCTCGACGTCACCAAGGGCACGAAGTTGATGCACCCGAGGCCGATGCTGCGCGAGCTCGCCAAGGCGATGCCGGCGCACGCGATGGTGTCGACCGACATCGGCAACATCTGCTCGGTGTCGAACAGCTACCTGCACTTCGACGAGCCGCGCAGCATGTTCGCAGCGATGAGCTTCGGCAACTGCGGCTACGCTTTCCCGTGCATCATCGGCGCCAAGCTCGCCGCTCCGCACCGGCCGGCGATCGCCTACGTCGGCGATGGCGCCTGGGGCATGAGCATGGGCGAGATCCTCACCTGCGTGCGCGAGAAGATCCCGGTCACCGCGGTGGTGTTCAACAACCGCCAATGGGGCGCGGAGAAGAAGAACCAGGTCGACTTCTACAGCCGGCGCTTCGTCGGCACCGACCTCGAGAACCCGAGCTTCGCGGCGATCGCCCGCGCGATGGGGGCCGACGGGCACGTCGTCGAGAAGCTCTCCGACGTCGGTCCCGCGCTCGCCGACGCATGCAAGGCGCAGACCGAGGGCAAGACGACGATCCTCGAGATGATGGTGACCCGCGAGCTCGGCGATCCGTTCCGGCGCGACGCGCTGTCGAAGCCGGTTCGTCACCTCGCCAAGTACAAGGACTTCGTGTAGCTTGACGCGTCACGTGCCCCGGGATCGCTCCCGGGCGCACGTGCACTGCCGCCGGACGGGCAACGGGCAGGCGGTCGGCCTGTCCGCGCCCGCGCCATCGATTCCAGTCACGGGGAGACATCAGCATGGCCCAGGGCGCATCGACGCACGCAGGCTCCACCGGCAATCCCGTTGTCGATCGAGCGGAGGCGCGCCGTGCACTGCGCCGCGTGGTCATCGCAAGCGTGGTCGGAACGACGATCGAGTGGTACGACTTCTTCCTCTACGGCATCGTCGCGGGACTGGTGTTCAACCACCTCTTCTTCCCCGAGACCACGCCGCTGATGGGAACGCTCCTCGCCTACGCGACGTTCGCCGTCGGGTTCATCGCGAGGCCGCTCGGCGGGGTGATCTTCGGCCATTTCGGCGATCGCATCGGCCGCAAGAGCATGCTGATCCTCACGCTGATGATCATGGGGGTCGCGACCTTCCTGATCGGGCTCCTGCCGACCTACGCGTCGCTCGGCGTCTGGGCATCGGTGCTGCTTCTCATCCTGCGCGTCCTGCAGGGCATCGGCCTTGGCGGCGAGTGGGGCGGTTCGGTGCTGATGGCCTACGAGTACGCTCCCCCGGAGAAGCGCGGCCTCTACGCGAGCCTTCCGCAGGTGGGGCTTTCGATCGGCCTCTGCCTCGGAACCGGCGTCGTCGCGCTGGTTTCGCTGCTGCCCGAGGCCCAGTTCATGAGCTGGGGCTGGCGCGTGGCGTTCCTCCTGAGCGGAATCCTCGTCTTCGTCGGGCTCTACATCCGCCTGCGCATCTTCGAGACGCCCGAGTTCGCGAGCGTCAAGGCGCAGCACAAGGAGGCGAAGATCCCGATCGTCGAGCTCTTCACGCACTACAAGAAGAACATCCTGCTCGGCATGGGCGCGCGCTACATCGACGGCGTCTGCTTCAACATCTACGCGGTGTTCGCGATCGGCTACCTCGCCAACCAGCTTCACTTCCCGCGCACCACCGCGCTCCTCGGCGTGACGATCGCGTCGCTCGTGATGATCGTGTTCATCCCGCTGTTCGGCTCCCTCTCCGATCGCATCGGCCGCTCGAAGGTCTACGGCTGGGGCGCGGTGATCACCGGGGCGGCCGCCTTCCCGAGCTTCTGGATCTTCCACAATACCGTCGATCCGCTGTGGATCTGGCTCGCGATCGTGATTCCTTTCGGCATCGTCTACGCGGCGGTCTACGGACCCGAAGCCGCGCTCTTCGCGGAGCTCTTCGACACGCGCGTGCGCTACACCGGCATTTCGTTCGTCTACCAGTTCTCCGGCATTTTCGCGAGCGGATTGACGCCGCTCATCGCGACCGCACTGCTGCCGCTCGGCGACAACCAGCCGTGGCTGATCTGCTGGTACTCGCTCGCGGTCGGATTGATCAGCGCGGTGTCGGCGTACCTGATCCACAACGGGCGCGCACGGGCGATACCCGCCGCAGCCTAGGGAAGCTCTGCGAAATGGGACCGGACCCTGTTTCAGCGATCGGCCGCGCCGGGAAGCGGCGGGGATGCCGCGGCGCGCGAGTCCGACCGCGAAGGCCGGGGGAGCGGGGTACCGTGACGGGCTCAAACACCGCCTGCGTTCCGCAGCCGAACTCGCGCGTCACGGTACCCCGCTCCCCCGGCCTCCGCGGTCGGTGTAGAGCGCGCCGCGGCATCCCCGCCGCTTCCCGGCGCGGCCGATCGCTGAAACAGGGTCCGTTCCCGTTTCGCAGAGCTTCCCTGGCCCGCCCGGGGAGCGCAGGCGCAGCGCGGGCGGCCCGGCAGGAGCGAGGAGAGCACGATGGATGAGCGGTCGTACGACTACGTGGTGGTGGGTGCCGGCTCGGCCGGCTGCGTGCTGGCCAACCGGCTCTCCGCGAACGGGCGCCACTCGGTGCTGCTGCTCGAGGCCGGCCCGCGCGACAACTACATCTGGATCCACATCCCGATCGGCTACGGCAAGACGATGTTCCACCCGGTCTACAACTGGGGCTTCTACACCGAGCCCGATCCGAACATGCACGGCCGCAAGATCTACTGGCCGCGCGGAAGAGGGCTCGGCGGCTCGAGTTCGATCAACGGCCTCATCTACGTCCGCGGCCAGGCCGAGGACTACGACCACTGGGCGGCGCTCGGCAACCACGGCTGGGCGTGGAAGGACGTGCTTCCCTACTTCATCAAGTCCGAGAGCAACGACCTCGGCGCGGGTCCGTACCACGGTGCCGACGGGCCGCTGTCGGCATCATCGATCGGCGCGAAGCACGAGCTCGTCGAGGCCTTCATCCGCGGTGCCGAAGACCTCGGCATTCCGCGCCGCGCCGACTTCAACACCGGCGAGCAGGAGGGTGTCGGCTATTACCAGCTGACGACGCGCCACGGCTGGCGCTGCAGCACCGCCGTGGGCTACCTGAAGCCCGCGCGCGGCCGCGCGAACCTTGCCGTCGAGACCGATGCCCACGTCACCGCAGTCGTGATGGAAGGCACGCGCGCGGCGGGAGTGAGCTACGAGCAGAACGGCGCGACGCACACGGTGCGGGCGGCGAAGGAGGTGCTGCTCTGCGCGGGTGCGCTGCAGTCGCCGCAGCTCCTCCAGCTCTCGGGGATCGGGCCGGCTGAGCTCCTGCAGCGCCACGGCATCCCGGTCGTCGCCGATCTTCGCGGCGTCGGGCAGAACCTCCAGGATCACCTTCAGCTGCGGCTCATCTACCAGTGCACGAAGCCGATCACGACCAACGACGACCTGCACAGCGTGTTTCGCGAGATGAAGATCGGCCTGCAATGGCTGCTGTTCAAGAAGGGGCCGCTCGCCATCGGCATCAACCAGGGCGCGCTGTTCGCGCGCGCGCTCCCCGAATCGAAGACCCCCGACGTGCAGTTCCACTTCGGCACGCTGTCGGCCGACCTCGCCGGCGCCAAGCCGCACGATTTCTCGGGCTTCACGATGTCGGTGTGCCAGCTTCGCCCCGAGAGCCGCGGCACGGTCGAGATCAAGTCGCGCAACGCGAAGGAGCCTCCGGCGATGCAGCCCAACTACCTGTCGGCGGAGATCGACCGGCGCACGGCCGTCGCCGGGATGAAGCTCGCGCGGCGGATCGCCGCTGCGCCCGGGATGGCTCCGTACGTGAAGTCCGAGTACAAGCCCGGGCCGGCCACCGCAACCGATGCGGACCTCCTCGAGTTCGCCCGCGAGAATGGCGCGACGATCTTCCATCCGACCGGCACCTGCAAGATGGGCAACGACGCGATGGCGGTGGTCGACGACCGCTTGCGCGTGCGCGGCATCGCGGGGCTGCGCGTGGTCGACTGCTCGATCATGCCGACGCTCGTCTCGGGCAACACCAACGCGCCGATCGTGATGGTCGCCGAGAAGGCTTCCGACATGATCCTCGAGGATACCGGCAGGTGAGCGCGCCCGTGCCCCGCCCCCAGCTCGACGCCCTTCGCGCACGTGCGCGCGGGCACGGGCCGCTTCCGATGGCCGTCGCCTGGCCGTGCTCGATCGACGCGCTCGACGCCGCACTCGCCGCCGAGCGCGACGGCCTCATCGAGGCGGTGCTCGTCGGCCCGCGCGCGAGGATCGACGCGACCGCGCAGTCTGCCGGGCTCTCCGGTGCGAAGCTCCGCATCGAGGAGAGCGACGACGACCCGCGCGCGGCGGCCTGCCTCGCCGTCGACCTCGCGAAGCGCGGCAGGGTCGGCGCGCTGATGAAGGGGAGCCTCCACACCGACGAGTTCCTCGGCGCCGCGCTCGCGCGCGACGCGGGATTGCGCACCGCGCGGCGCGTCAGCCATGCGTTCGTGCTCGACGTTCCGGGCCTGGGGCGTCCGCTCCTCGTTTCCGACTGCGTCGTCAACATCGCTCCCGACCTCGCGGCGAAGCGCGACATCGTGCAGAACGCAATCGACCTCGCGCACGCGCTCGGCATCGCTTCGCCGAAGGTCGCGCTGCTCTCGGCGATCGAGGACGTCAATCCCGCGATTGCCGCGACCGTCGACGCAGCGGCGCTGTCGAAGATGGCCGACCGCGGCCAGATCGAGGGCGGCATCGTCGACGGACCGCTCGGCTTCGACAACGCGGTCTCGGCCGAGGCTGCGCGCATCAAGGGGATCGTCTCGCCGGTGGCCGGTGCGCCCGACGTGCTCGTCGTGCCGGCGCTCGAGGCCGGCAACATCCTCTACAAGGCGCTCGTCCGGCTGGGCGGCGCCGAGTGCGCGGGGATCATTCTCGGCACGCGCGTGCCGATCGTCCTCACGAGCCGCGCCGACTCGCGCGAATGCCGGATCGCGTCGTGCGCGCTCGCCGTCGTGCACGCGCACGCCGCCCGCGCGGCGGCACCGGCGGCCGCGCAGGGCACGGGCTGACCCGGTGGCGACCATGACGCCGGTGCCGGGCGCGCCCGCCACCGAGATCAGGAAGACCACCTGCTACATGTGCGCATGCCGCTGCGGCATCCGCGTGCACCTGCGCGACGGCGAGGTCCGCTACATCGACGGCAACCCCGATCATCCGCTGAACCGCGGAGTCATCTGCGCCAAGGGCTCGTCGGGGATCATGAAGCAGTACTCGCCGGCGCGGCTGACGCGCCCGCTCAGGCGCAAGGAGGGCTCGGCGCGCGGCGACGGCGAGTACGAGCCGATCTCGTGGGACGAGGCGCTTTCCATGCTCGAGGAGCGCCTGCGGGCGATCCGCGCGACCGACCCCAAGCGTTTCGCCCTTTTCACCGGGCGCGATCAGATGCAGGCGCTGACCGGACTCTTCGCGCGCCAGTTCGGCACGCCGAACTACGCCGCGCACGGCGGGTTCTGCTCGGTCAACATGGCCGCGGGCATGATCTACACGATCGGCGGCTCGTTCTGGGAGTTCGGCGGCCCCGACCTCGAGCGCAGCCGCCTCTTCGTGATGATCGGCACCGCCGAGGATCATCATTCGAACCCGCTCAAGATCGAGATCGCGAAGTTCAAGCGCGCAGGGGGCCGCTTCGTCTCGATCAATCCGGTGCGCACCGGCTACTCGGCGATCGCCGACGAGTGGGTGCCGATCCGGCCGGGGACCGACGGTGCGCTCCTGCTGGCACTCATCCACGAGATCATCGCGACGGGCCTCTACGATCGCGACTTCCTCGTCCGCTACTCGAATGCCGGCCAGCTCGTCCACGGCGACGACGCGGGCGAAGCGTCGGGGCTCTTCGCCGTCGACGCGTCGAGCCCCGAGGGCGATGCGATGTACCCGCAGAACAAGCTGTGGTGGGATCGCCTGACCGACCGCGCCGTACCGACGCATGCGCCGGATGCCGACCCTTATCTCCTCGGCGAGTTCACGCTTCCCGGCGGCAAGCGCGTGAAGCCCGCCTTCCAGCTCCTCGAGGAGCGCGTGCGCCCGTACGCGCCCGAGTGGGCGGCGGCGATCACCGGCATTCCGGCCGCGACGATCAGGAGGCTCGCCCACGAGATGGGCATCACCGCGCGCGACCAGAAGATCGAACTGCCGATCGCGTGGACGGATTCGTGGGGCGTCGAACACTCGACGGTGACCGGCAATCCGGTGTCGTTCCACGCGATGCGCGGGCTCGCTGCGCACTCGAACGGCTTCCACACGATCCGCGCGCTCGCGATCCTGATGTCGCTTCTCGGCACGATCGACCGGCCGGGGGGGTTTCGCCATCGCGCGCCGTTCCCGCGCGCGATCCCGCCCGCGGCGAAGCCGCCGAAGGGCCCCGAAGCGGTCAAGCCGGACACGCCGCTCGGCGCGCTCGCGCTCGGCTGGCCTGCCGCGCCTGAGGATCTCTCCGTCGACGGCGACGGCAAGCCGCTGCGGCTCGACAAGGGGTTCTCGTGGGAGTACCCGCTGTCGGTGCACGGGCTCATGCACAACGTCATCACCAACGCCTGGCGCGGCGACCCGTACCCGATCGACACGCTGCTCTTCTTCATGGCCAACATGGCGTGGAACTCGTCGATGAACACCGTCGAGGTGCGGCGGATGCTGAACGACCGCGACGAGCAAGGCAGGTACCGGATCCCTTTCGTCGTCGTGTCGGACACCTTCCAGTCGGAGATGGCGGGCTTCGCTGACCTCATCCTGCCCGACACCACCTACCTCGAGCGCCACGACGTGATGTCGATGCTCGACCGGCCGATCTCCGAGTTCGACGGCCCGGTCGACTCGGTGCGCATGCCGGTGCTGCCGCCGAAAGGCGAGTGCCGGCCGTTCCAGGAAGTGCTGATCGAGCTCGCCGGCAGGCTCGGGCTGCCGGCGTTCGTGCGTCCGGACGGCGCGCGCAAGTACCGCGACTACCCCGATTTCATCGTCAACTACGAGACCGAGCCGGGGTCGGGCATCGGCTTCCTCGCCGGGTGGCGCGGGAAGGGCGGCGAGAAGTTCATGCACGGCGAGCCCAATCCGCGCCAGTGGGAGATGTACGCCGCGAACAACTGCGTCTACCACCACGCGCTGCCGCCGTCGTACTGCTACATGAGGAACTGGAACCAGGGCTATCTCGAGTGGACGCAGCGCGTGCGCATGCGCCGCCACAGCCAGCCGATCCTGATCCAGCTCTACTCGGAGGTGCTGCAGAAATTCCGTCTCGCCGCGCAGGGGCGGCGCCCCGGACGCACGCCGCCCGAGCACCTGAAGGATCGTATCGCGACCTATTTCGACCCGCTGCCTTTCTACTACGCGCCGCTCGAGGCGCAGGCGACCGACTCCGAGCGCTTCCCGCTCGCGGCGATCACCCAGCGCCCGATGGCGATGTACCACTCGTGGGATTCGCAGAACGCGTGGCTGAGGCAGATCCACGCGCACAACCACCTCTACGTCAACCCGGCCACGGCGCGTGCGCAGGGGATCGCCGACGGCGCGTGGATGTGGGTCGAATCGCCGTGGGGAAAAGTGCGCTGCATGGCGCGCTACAGCGAGGCGGTCGAGCCCGGGACGGTGTGGACGTGGAACGCGGTCGGCAAGGCCGCCGGTGCGTGGCGGCTCGACGCGAACGCCAACGAATCGCATCGCGGGTTCCTCCTCAACCATCTCATCACCGATGAGCTCCCGTGGCGCGGGACGCGCATTTCCAACTCGGACCCGGTGACGGGGCAGGCGGGGTGGTACGACGTGCATGTGCGCATCCGCCCGGCCGCCGCCGGCGAGCCGGCCGAGAGCTGGCCGCAGTTCGCCGCGGTGCCGCCGCTGCCGGGCACCGCCGAAGCGCTTCCTGCGCTGCAGAGCTACGTCGCCGGCACAAGGAAGGGGAAGGCATGACGCAGCTCGCACTGGTGATCGACCTCAACGTCTGCGTCGGCTGCCAGGCCTGCGTGACGAGCTGCAAGGAGTGGAACACCTCCGGGCAGGCGGGTGGGCTCGCCGACCTCAATCCCTACGGCGCCGATCCCACCGGGACGTTCTTCAATCGCGTCCAGACCTTCGAGGTCGGCGAGTTCCCGAACACCCAGACGGTGCACTTCCCGAAATCGTGCCTGCACTGCGAGGACCCGCCTTGCGTGCCGGTGTGCCCGACCGGCGCCAGCTACAAGCGCGCCGAGGACGGCATCGTGCTCGTCGACTACGACAAGTGCATCGGGTGCAAGTACTGCTCGTGGGCGTGTCCCTACGGCGTGCGCGAGGTCGAGAACGAGCGCAAGGTGATGACCAAGTGCACGCTGTGCGTCGATCGCATCTACGACGAGAGCCTGCCGCCGTCCGACCGCAGGCCGGCTTGCGTGATGGCGTGCCCGACCTCCGCGCGCCTCTTCGGCGACATCCACGATCCCGAGTCCGAAGTCTCGCGCGCGATCCGCGACCACGCCGGCTATGCGCTGATGCCCGAGTGGGGAACGCACCCGTCGAACCACTACCTGCCTCGGCGCCGGACCGACGCCCATCATCACGACGACCAGCTCGTCCGCGCCGACAATCCGTTGCACATCGAGGGCAGGCAGCCGAAGCCGCCGTTCAAGGATCCGGCGCTCGACGACGTCACGTCGTGGTGAGTGCAGCGCGGCCGCGATGAATCCCGCCTTCTCCGTCATCTTCCTCACGACGCTGACCGGCGCCGGGCAGGGGCTCTTTCTCGCGCTCTTCGCTGCGACGCTCGCCGCTCCCGGACGGGTGCCGGCAGGGTTTGCCGTCGCCGCGAGCGCGGTGTCGGTGGTGCTGCTCGTGCTCGGGCTCATCGCGTCGTTCTTCCATCTCGGCCGTCCCGAGCGCGCATGGCGCTCGGCGGCGCGCTGGCGCACGTCGTGGCTGTCGCGCGAGGTGATTGCGCTCCCGGCGTTCACTGCCGCGGTATTCGTCTACGGCGCCGCGAAGTGGCAGGGCTTCGAGCCGGCGGCGGCCTGGATCGGCGCGGCTGCGAGTGTCCTCTGCGTCGCGCTCTTCGTGTGCACCGGCATGATCTACGCGTGCATCCGTTTCCTGCAGGAATGGGCGACGCCGCTCACCGTCGTCAACTACGTGCTCCTCGGCAGCGCATCGGGAACGATGCTGGCGGCGGCGCTCGCCGCCTACCTCGTGCCCGACCTTGCGCCCGGGTATGCCGACGCCGCAACGGTGATCACGCTGGCGGCACTCGCCACCCGCGCGCTGTCGCTCGTGCGCAACGCGCGATTGCGGCCGAAATCGACGACGCAGACGGCGATCGGCATCAAGCATCCGTCGATCCGCCAGATTTCACCGGGGTTCACCGGCAGCTCGTTCAACACGCGCGAATTCTTCCATCACCGCACGCGCGAGTTCCTGCGCGCGATCAAGTGGATCTTCCTCGTGCTCGCGTTCCCGCTGCCGCTCGTGCTCCTGTGGACAGGAAGCATCCTCGCGATACCGGCGGCGATCGCCTTCGCGTTCGCCGTGCAGTACGTCGGGCTGCTTGCCGAGCGCTGGTTCTTCTTCGCGCAGGCGAACCACCCGCAGAATCTCTACTACGCCCTGACCGGCTGACCTGCGCAAGAGCCGGGACGGACCGCGTTTACCAGCAATGACCGGGACGGACCTGATTTCAGGGATTCGCGGCGCTGGGGAGCGGTGGGGACGCCGCGTCGCGCTCTACACCGACCGTGGAGGCAGGGAGTGGGGCACCGTGACGCGCGAGTTCGGCTGCGGAACGCAGCCGGTGTAGAGCGCGTCACGGTGCCCCACTCCCTCGGCCTCCACGGTCGAACTCGCGCGACGCAGCATTCCCACCGCTACCCAGCGCCGCGAATCCCTGAAATCAGGTCCGTCCCGGTCATTGCTGGGAGACGTGGTCTGTCCCGGTTTTTGCGCCGGCCAGCGCGCGCTCGACCCACTGCGAGGTGACGTACTTCGCGTAGTCGGGGAGGATTTCCTGCAGCCGCCCCTGGTCGCGCAGGAACTGCGCCTGCTGCGCGAGCGCTTTCGCGGCGCCGCCCGCCACGCCGCCGCCGAGCCAGGTGGGCGACGCCTGCTGCGCGAGATCGGGATAGCGATAGCGTGCAAGGGAGGCCTGCACCTGGCCGGCCGCTTCGCCCGTCCAGGTGGCGACTGCGCGCGCGCGATCCGAGCCCGCGCTCCATGCGTCGGGATGGCTGCGGTAATCGGCGTCCGCAGCGGCGATCGCCTTCACCAGCGCGATCATGAACGCGGGATTGGCTTTCGCGAAGGCCGGATCGGCGACCAGCCCGTCGAAGGTGCACGCGCCCTGGCCGCACACGTCGCCCGAGGTGACGAGCACGTGGCCCGACTGCGTGACGGTCGCGAGCACGGGATCCCAGACGAAGGCGGCGTCGATCGAGCCCTTGCTCCATGCCTTCGCGATCTCGGCCGGGTGCAGGTTGACGAGCGTCAGCCGCGACGGGGCGATCCCGGCGCGCTGGAGCGCGTAGAGAAGCTGGTAGTGCGACGTCGACACGAAAGGCGTCGCAACCTTGTGGCCGGCGAGCGACGCGAGGTCGGTGATGCCGCTGCCGTTGCGCGCGACCAGCGCTTCGGCGGATGCGATGTCGTCGAGGATCCAGAAGAGCTCGACGTCCATCCCTTCGCTCACCGCGGTCGCGATGCCCGCCGAGCCGAGCTCGGCGACCTGAATGCCCCCGGCGGCGAGCGCGCGGACGGCCTCGCCGCTGTCGGCGAAGCGGCGGTAATCGATGCGATAGCCGGTCGCCTTCTCGAGCGCGCCGGTTTGCTGGACCCAGCGCCACGGCGTCACGCCGCCGAGGGTCGCGATCGTCACGCTCTTCGCCGCAGCCTCGCCCGCCGGCTTCGGCGCCCGCTTCACCGCCGGCTCGGGCTTGCGCTGGGCCGCCGCCGACTGCGCCGGTGCGGCGACCGCGACCAACCCCAGTGCGGCGAATGCGAGGAATGCGGCGAGCGAGCGCGCGAGCCCGCGTGGTGCCGCGCGCGGCATCCCGGTACCCGCCTGCATCAGCCCGACGCCAGCGTGCGGCGCAGGATCGCCGCGATCTCGTCGATGTCGCCCTCGGCCGCGATGAACGGCGGCGCCACGATGCACGTGTCTCCCGTCGTCTTGAGGTTCACGCCGTTGTCGAACAGTTGCTTCTGCAGCACGAAGCCGCGGTGCCCGGGCTTTCCGTCCGATTCGAGGTCGAACGCGGCGAACAGGCCGTAGCCGCGGATGTCGGTCACGTGCGGCAGGCCCTTCAGCGAGAACATCGCATCCTGGAAGCGCGGCGAAAGAGCGCGGGCGCGCTCGAACAGCCCGTCGCGCCGATAGATGTCGAGTGTGGCGAGACCCGCGGCACAGGC
>JAFEDF010000005.1 GCA_018241785.1 Pseudomonadota bacterium
GGTGTTTGAGCTCGTCACGGTACCCCGCTCCCTCGGCCTCCACGGTCGGTGTAGAGCGCGCCGGAGCATCCCCGCCGCTTCCCAGCGCAGCCGATCGCTGAAACAGGGTCCGTTCCCGTCTCGCAGAGCTTCCCTAATCGGTCACCGCAGCCGCGCTGCCGTCACCCCTGATCCGAGACGGCGACGGAACCCCCACGGCGACGCGGATCTTCGCCTCGATCTCGGCCGCCGTGTCCGGGTGCTCCCTGAGAAAGTCACGCGCGTTGTCCTTGCCCTGGCCGATCCGCTCGCCGCCATAGGCGTACCACGCGCCCGACTTCTCGATGATGCGGTGGTTGACGCCGAGCTCGATGATCTCGCCTTCGCGCGAAATACCCTCGCCATAGAGGATGTCGAAGAGCGCCTCGCGAAACGGCGGCGACACCTTGTTCTTCACCACCTTGACGCGCGTTTCGTTGCCCACCACTTCGTCACCACGCTTGATCGAGCCGATGCGGCGGATGTCGAGCCGCACCGACGCGTAGAACTTGAGCGCGTTGCCGCCGGTCGTGGTTTCCGGATTGCCGAACATGACGCCGATCTTCATGCGGATCTGGTTGATGAACACGACGAGCACGTTGGCGCGCTTGATGTTGCCGGTGAGCTTGCGCAGCGCCTGGCTCATCAGCCGCGCCTGCAATCCCGGGAGCTGGTCGCCCATCTCGCCTTCGATCTCGGCCTTCGGCACCAGCGCCGCCACCGAGTCGATGACGATGATGTCGACGCCGCCCGAGCGCACCAGCATGTCGGCGATCTCGAGCGCCTGCTCGCCGGTGTCGGGCTGCGAGATGAGCAGATTGGCGACGTCGACGCCGAGCTTGCCGGCGTAAGCGGGATCGAGCGCGTTCTCCGCATCGATGTAGGCGGCGACCCCGCCCTGCTTCTGCACCTGTGCAACCACCTGCAGGCAGAGCGTCGTCTTGCCCGATGACTCGGGGCCGTAGACCTCGACGACGCGCCCGCGCGGGAGGCCGCCGACCCCGAGTGCGATGTCGAGGCCGAGCGAGCCGGTGGAGACGACCTGGAGGTCGGCCTGGACCTGGGCATCGCCCATCTTCATGATGGAGCCCTTGCCGAACTGCTTCTCGATCTGCGCGAGCGCGGCGGCGAGCGCCTTGCTCTTGCTGTCGTCCATGGGTTGTCCTGCTGAGGTGGCGAGCGCGACGGACATGAGTTTAGGCCTCTTGGGTACGATCGCGGGCGGCGTTGGCAGGTCGAAATGATCTGGTTTCGGCCCCGACTGGCAGCGATTGTCCCATGGAACGATCGTTCGGTCCAGCGGTCCGGTGGCCTAGGCCGGACGACCGATTGACGTCGCCCCGCGGGCGCCCTCCCGGCGACCCGGCTGCGGCTCAGCCGGCGGGGCTGCCCGCGGCGACGATCGAGACGAGGCCGCGCAGCGCCTCGCGAACCGCTGCCTCACGCACCGCAGCCCGGTCGCCGGGAAAGTGCTTCGTCGTCGTCAGCGGCGTCCGGCCGGGCGCGGCAAAGCCGAAGCACACGGTCCCGACCGGCTTCTCCTGCGTCCCGCCGTCGGGGCCGGCGATCCCGGTCACCGCCATGGCGCACCGAGCGCGACTGTGCGAAACCGCGCCCTCGGCCATCTCGCGCGCCACCGGCTCCGACACCGCGCCGTAGACCGCGAGCGTCGCGGGCAGGACGCCGAGCATTTCGACCTTCGCTTCGTTCGAGTAGGTGACGAAGCCGCGGTCGAACCATTCCGAGCTGCCCGCGATTGCAGTGATCGCACCCGCGACGAGTCCGCCGGTGCACGATTCGGCCGTCGCGCAGAGCCAGCCGTGCGCGGCGAGCGCGGCGCCGAGTTCGAGCGCGAGCGTGCCTGCGTCGGCTTCGGCTACCGGCATTCGCCGGGCCTCGCGCGGTAGTGGTATTCGTAGACCGTCTCGAAGCCGAACTTTCGATAGACGCTCCGCGCCGGCCCGTTGTCGTCGTTGACCTGCAGGTAGGCCTGGGCGGCGCCGCGCGACCACGCCCAGGTCAGCAACTCGGCAACGATGAGGGTGGCGACGCCGCGCCCGCGCATGTCCTCGGCGGTGACCATGTCGTAAACGCCTGCGAGATCGCGCTCGAGGGTCGCCTGGCCGCAGGCGACTGGCCGGCCGTCGAGGGGCAGCGACGAGCCGAAATGCGCGGTGACGCTGCGCGCACGCTTCGCCTTTCCCGGCGACACGCGCACGAGCCAGCCGTCATAGAAGAGCTGCCGCTGCGTCTGCGTCGCGTTGAGGCAGGCCTCCTCGATGCGGATCGGCGACGGGGGCGCCATCATCCGGCGCCGAGCAGTCGCTGGCCGATCGCGAACACCACCAGCGCGTACAGCGCTGCGAGGAGGTCATCGGCCATCACGCCGGCTCCGTTCTTCAGCGCCGCGTCGACCTCCCGGACCGGCGGCGGCTTGAGGATGTCGAAGAACCTGAACAGCGCGAACGCCAGCACGTCGCGCAGGGCGCCCGGACCGGTGAAGTACAACACGAGCACGAACGCGGCGATCTCGTCGATGACGATCGCGGGGTGGTCGGCGACGCCGAGATCGCGTCCGGTGACCTCGGCTGCCCACGTGCCGATGACGATCAGACCGACGATCGCGGCGAGCCATCCGGCGTCGCCGGCGTGACTGCGAAGCCACCACGCGATCGGAAAGGCGACCAGCGTTCCGACGGTTCCCGGCATCCGCGGCGCGAGCCCGGCTCCGAAGCCGAGCGCGACGAAGTGCGCCGGATGGCCGATGAGGAACCGAAAGCTCGGTGCCGGCATGGCCGCTGCGCTGCGCGATTCAGCGGAAGTGGTCGAACGCATGGGGCAGCGCGGCCAGCCTGTCCCCGCGCTCGTCGCGGACGACAATACCCGGCTCGGCCGTCACCTCGCCGATCGCGGTCAGCGGCAGGCGCAGCGCGAGCGCGAGCGCCTCGATGCGCTCGCCCAGCGGCGGCGGTGCGGTGAAGAGAAGCTCGTAATCGTCGCCGCCGGCGAGCACGCATTGCAGGGCGATCTCCCGCTCCTTGTGCGTACCGGCGAGCTTAGCCCGCAGCGACGGCGCGCAGGGCACTGCGGCGAGGCTCAGCGCCGCGCCGACTTTCGACATGTCGACGATGTGTCCGAGGTCGCCGGCGAGGCCGTCGGAGACGTCGATCGCCGCCGAAGCGATCCCGCGCAGCGCGACGCCGAGCGCGACGCGCGGTTCGGGCGCATCGAGACGGTGCGCGAGCGCGGCGCGCGAGCGAGCGTCGACCTCGGTCTTGCCGGCCGCGACGGCGAGCGCCAGCGCGGCGTCGCCAAGCGACCCGGAAACGTAGACGCGATCGCCGGGATTGGCGCCGGCGCGCGTCAGCGCCGAGCCTGCCGGCAGCTCGCCGATCGCGGTGATGCAGAGGTTGCGCGGCCCGCGCGTCGTGTCGCCACCGACGAGCTCGACGTCGTACTGGCGCGCCAGCGCGTCGAAGCCGCCCATGAACGCCGTCACCCATGCTTCGTCGGCCCCCGGCAGCGCGCCGGCGAGCAGCACGTAGCGCGGCATCGCACCCATGGCGGCGAGGTCGGAGAGGTTGACCGCGAGCGCCTTGTGCCCAAGGCGGCGGGGATCGGCGCCGACGGCGAAATGACGGCCCTCGACCAGCATGTCGACCGTCACCGCGTATTCCATTCCCGGCGTCGGCGCGATCACCGCCGCGTCGTCGCCGATGCCGACGCGAACGTCTGCGCTGCGCGGAGCACGCTGGAAAAAGCGCGCGATCAGCTCGAATTCATTCATCGCAGCGTCCGCGCACGACGGATCGTGATCAGCGCCGGCCCTCCGCCACCGTGAGCTCGCTCGCGCGAAGCTCGGGGACGAGCTTGTCGAGGACGGCGTTCACGAACCGATGGCCGTCGGTGCCGCCGTAGGCCTTCGCGAGCTCGATCGCCTCGTCGATCACCGCACGCCACGGAATGTCGGCGCGATGGGTGAGCTCCCACGCGCCGATGACGAGAAGCGCACGCTCGACCGGAGCGAGCTCGGCCGGCTTGCGGTCGAGCTTCGTCGCGACGAGGCCGAGGAGCGCGTCGTATTCGCTCGTCACGCCCCTCCACAGTTCGCCGAAATACACCTGGTCGGCCGCGGCCCAGCCCGGGCTGGTTGCTAGGTCGCTCGCGATCTCGCGATCGGCGTGACGGGCGAGCTGTCGCTGGTAGAGCCCCTGCAGCGCAAGCTCGCGGGCGCGCCGGCGCGCACGGGCCTCGCTCATCGCCCGTCGATCGTGCGAAGGAGGTTGGCGAGCTCGAGCGCCGCCATCGTCGCCTCGTAGCCCTTCGCATCCATTCGCGCCTGCGCCTGCGCGTCGGAATCGCAGGTGAGGATGGCGTTGCCGACCGGAATGCCGTATTCGAGCTGTACGCCGGCGACGCCGGCCGCCGATTGCTCGGCGACGATCTCGAAGTGAAAGGTGTCGCCGCGGATCACCGCGCCGATCGCAACGAGCGCGTCGAAGCGCCGGCTCTGCGCGAACCGCTGCAGCGCGAGCGGGATCTCGAGCGCACCCGCGACCGTCGCGAGCGTGACGTCGCGCTCGGCGACGCCCGCCTCCTTCAGCGCGCGCAATGCCCCGGCGACGAGGCCGGCGCCGATCACCGGATTGAAGCGCGACTGGACGATCGCCACCCGCCGCCCCTTCCCGGAAGAGTCGGGCGCGATGCGCTCGATCGGCATTACGATGCCTGCCGCGCGGGCGGCGCCTCGTCGTAGCCGGTCACCTCGAGGTCGAATCCGGCCATGCTCGGCATCCTGCGCTGCCGCGCGAGGATGCGCATCTTGCCGACATGCAGGTCGCGCAGGATCTGGGCGCCGATGCCGTAGTTGCGCAGGTCGACCTTCGGCACCTGCGCGGGCTCGCCTCCGATCGCGCGCCGGCGCAGCTCCTGCGCGCTCTCGGTACGATGCAGCAGCACGATGACGCCGCGGCCCGCCGCCGCGATCGCACGCTGCGCCTCGGCGACGCTCCACGAGTGCGACGCGCTGCCGGTCTCGAGCAGGTCGACGACCGACAGCGGCTCGTGCACTCGTACGAGCGTCTCGACGTCGGGCGAGATCGGGCCGCGCACCAATGCGAGGTGGGTCGCGTCGGACAGCTTGTCGCGGTAGACGACGAGCCTGAACGGGCCCGCAGGCGTGGTGATCGGGCGCTCGGCGAGACGCTCGATGAGCTTCTCGGTGCGGCTTCGATAGTGGATGAGGTCGACGATCGAGCCGATCCGCAGGCCGTGCCGTTCGGCGAAGCGCTCGAGGTCGGGCAGGCGCGCCATGCTCCCGTCGTCGTTCATGATCTCGCACAGCACTGCCGAGTCCGAGCGGCCGGCAAGGCGCACGAGATCGCAGCACGCCTCGGTGTGCCCGGCGCGCGCGAGCACGCCCCCCGCCTGCGCGACCAGCGGAAACACGTGCCCGGGCTGCACGACGTCCTCCGGGCTCGCGTCGGCAGCGGCTGCGACGGCAATCGTGTGCGCGCGATCGCCTGCCGAGATCCCGCTCGTGACGCCGTGCGCCGCCTCGATCGACACGGTGAAATTGGTGCCGTGCACCGAGCGGTTCACCGCCGTCATCGGCACGAGCTGCAACCTGCGCGCGCGCTCCTCGGTGATCGCCATGCACACGAGCCCGCGCCCGTAGCGCGCCATGAAGTTGATCGCCTCGGGCGTCACGCAGTCCGCGGCGAGCACGAGGTCTCCCTCGTTCTCGCGGTCCTCCTCGTCGACGAGGATGACCATCCTGCCCGCCTTGATTTCGGCAACCATGTCGGAAACGGGTGCGATCGGCATGCGCGGAATCTTACCGTATCGTCACCATGCGGCGTCGCCCGCATGCACGCCTTGCGCCGGCGCCGCGGAAGCCCGCGCCTCGCCGGGCGCGCCGGGCGCCCCGAAGCCGCGCCAGAGCGTGCGCATCCCGCTCGCGACGTCCTGCGGCCTGCCGAGCTGCGCGAGGCCGACGACGAGGGCGAGGCTTTGCCACAGGAGCGCGCGCGAATTCGCGGCGTCGTGCGCCTGCGCGCAGCGCATCAGGCGCTTCGCTGCGGCGGCCGCCAGGTCCGCCCCTCCCGTGCACGCCATGTCGGCGACCGCTGCCTGAGCCGTTTGCCCGCGCACGCGATGAACCTGCGCAGCGAGCGCGATGAACGCCGGGTGGGCGGCGAGCCACGCGAGCGCGCGCTCGGACACGTCGTCGATGCGCGGCAGCGGCTCCCGATCGAGGAACTCCGCCAGCGCACCGAAGAACGCCTCGACCTGCCGCTCGTGCAGGGCGAGCATCAGGCACTCCTTGCTCGCGAAGTAGAGGTACACGGTTCCCTTCGCCACGCCGGCCGCGCCCGCGACCTCCGCCACGCTCGGTGCCTTCGTCGGATCGGCCTCGAAGAGCCGCTCGGCGGCGTCGAGGAGCGCCCCGCGCCGGGCCGCCTTCCCCTGCCTGTCGACTGCCCGCTGCCGCATCGCCATCGTCGCTTCCGGCCCCTTAGGGCCTGTTCAGACCATGTTCGCTCACGCGAACGGGCGCCCTCGCCCCCCTGCTGACCGCGGGTCATCCTGCGCAAAGCCTGACCGAGCGGACGGCCGCTGTCAACGCGCGAAGAGCGCCTTCGTCGTGCGCGTGAGCGCGCTGTCCGGGTCGGAGTAGTCGAGGACCACCGAGAAGTGATGCCGGTCCGGAATCACGACCGGGGTGCCGATTCGCGTGCCACGGCTCGCCGACCACGCCGCGTGGATGAGCCTCGCCTGGCGCAGATACTCGGGAGTCTCGTCGGCGCCGACGGCGATGGCGAGCGGCACGTCGGCAAGCGGCGCGTAGTTGACCGGAGACATGCGCCGCGCTTCGTCTGCGTCGAGCCGAAGGTCGGCATTGATCGACGTCATCGTCAGCGGCGCGAGATCGTGCAGGCCCGACAGCGTGACGACCCCGGTGAACGGTGCGCGCGCGAGACCGACCGGACGCCAGTCGGTGGCGTAGAGCATCGCGGCGAGGTGTCCGCCCGCCGAGTGCCCGGAGATCACCAGCGGCGCGGGCGCACCGTGCTGGGCGCCATAGCGCTCGAGCCAGCGGACGGCGTGCCGGCACTGCTCGACGATCTTCGCGATCGCCGCCCCCGGGCAGAGATCGTAGTTGATGAGGGCGACCGCGTAGCCCGCGGCGACGAATGCCGGCGCGACGAATGCGTGATCGGCCTTGTCCATCCCGCGCCAATACCCGCCGTGGATGAACATCAGCGTGCCGAGCGCAGGTCGGGCGGGCAGGAAGAGATCGAGCGTCTCGCGGTCGCCGGCGCCGAAGCGCAGGTCGATCGCGGGATTGAGCGTGTCGAATGCGCGCTTCGACCTCGCGGTCCACTCGGCGAGCCAGCGGCCGTGATCGGGGACCGCGCCGCGGTTGTCGTAGCCGCGCTCGGCCTCCTCGCGCGCCGTCGGCCCGGCGGCAGGGATCCTTTCCATCGCGAAACCGATCGGCAGCCTGTGCGGGCGCTACTCCGCTGCGACGATTTCGATCGAGAGCGGAGTGAGGCCGGCGATGCGCCCGTCGAGCCGATCGCCGACCTTGACCGCGCCGACGCCGGAGGGCGTGCCGGTGAAGACGAGGTCGCCCGGCAGCAGGCGGTAGAGCTGCGACAGGAATGCGAGCGTGTGCGGCACGTCCCAGATCATGTCGGCGAGGTCGCCGCGCTGGCGCGGCGCACCGTTCACGTCGAGCTCGACCGGACCGCTCGTCAGCGCACCGGTCTCGGCGACGCGATGCAGCGGCGCGATCGGCGCCGCCTGTGCGAACGACTTGCCGATGTCCCACGGGCGCTTTTTCTCGCGCATGTCGTTCTGCAGGTCGCGACGCGTCATGTCGAGGCCGACCGCATAGCCGAAGATCACCGACGGCGCCCGCTCGGGCGTGAGGTGCACGCCCGGCGCACCGATCGCGACGACGAGCTCGAGTTCGTGGTGGAAGTTCGCCGTCGCCATCGGGTAGTGCACGCGGCCGGCGCGCGGCGGCGTCACCGCGACGATCGCGTCGGGAAACTTCGTGAAGAAGAACGGTGGCTCCTTCGACGCGTCGCCCCCCATCTCCTTCGCGTGGTCGGCATAGTTGCGGCCGACGCAGTAGATGTGCCGCACCGGAAACGAGAGGTCGGTGCCGGCGACCGGGACGGCCGGAGGATCACCGGGGGCAATCGCGTAGCGCATCAGGGGGCTCCGTTCATTCAGCGTCGGGCTGGCGCGCCGGCGCCGCCTCGGCGAACGCCGGCAGCGCGCAACAGGCTGCATCGATGCGCGTCAGCGTCGGGTAAGGCGACAGGTCGATCGAGAAGCGGCGCGCGTTCGCGACCTGCGGGACGAGGAAGATGTCGGCGAGCGTCGGCGTATCGCCATGGCAGTAGCGCCCGGTCTCGGCCTCGCGCGCGAGGCGCTTCTCGAGCGCCTCGAAGCCGACGTCGACCCAGTAGCGGTACCAACCGTCCTTCTGCCCGTTCGACACGCCGAGCGTGCCGGTGAGGTAGTTCAGCACGCGCAGGTTGTTCAGCGGATGAATCTCGCAGGCGATCGTCAATGCGAGCGAGCGCACGCGCGCGCGGCCGGCCGGATCGTCCGGCAGCAGCGCGGGGCTGGGGTGCGTCTCGTCGAGGTATTCGATGATCGCGAGCGACTGCGTGAGCACGGCCCCGCCGTCGAGTGCGAGTGCCGGGACGAGACCCTGCGGATTGAGGGCAAGGTAGTCCTGCGCGCGCTGGTTGCCCATGCGCAGGTGGACGAAGCTTCGCTCGTCGGGCCGGATTCCCTTCAGGTTGAGCGCGATCCTCACGCGGTACGCCGCCGACGACCGGTAATAATCGTAGAGCTTCATCGTCTGCGCGCTTCGCTCAGAACGCCGGGATCCCCGTCTGCGCGCGACCGAGGATCAGCGCGTGAATGTCGTGGGTCCCCTCGTAGGTATTGACCGTCTCGAGGTTCAGCAGGTGGCGGATCACGCCGAACTCGTCGACGATGCCGTTGCCGCCGTGCATGTCGCGCGCCATCCGCGCGATCTCGAGCGCCTTGCCGCACGAATTGCGCTTCATGATCGACGTGACCTCGGGTGCGGCGATGCCGGCGTCGCGCATGCGCCCGAGGCGCAGGCAGCCCTGCAGCCCGAGCGCGATCTCGGTCTGCATGTCGGCGAGCTTCTTCTGGATGAGCTGGTTCGCCGCGAGCGGACGCCCGAACTGCGTGCGGTCGAGCACGTACTGGCGCGCGGCGTGCCAGCAGAATTCGGCCGCGCCGAGCGCCCCCCAGGCGATGCCGTAGCGCGCATTGTTGAGGCAGCCCATCGGACCCTTGAGGCCGGTGACGTTGGGCAGCACGTTCTCGGCAGGGACGAGCACGTCGTCCATCACGATCTCGCCGGTGACCGAGGCGCGCAGCGAGAACTTGCCCTCGATCTTCGGCGCCGAGAGCCCCTTCATCCCCTTCTCGAGGATGAACCCGCGCACGACGCCCTCGTGCTTCGCCCAGACGACGAACACGTCGGCGATCGGCGCATTGGAGATCCACGTCTTGGCCCCGCGCAGCCTGAAGCCGCCGGCGGCCGACTCGGCGCGCGTCTCCATCGAACCCGGATCGGAGCCGTGGTTGGGCTCGGTGAGTCCGAAGCAGCCGATCGCTTCGCCGGCAGCGAGGCGCGGCAGGTAGCGCCGCCGCTGCGCCTCGCTGCCGTAGGCGTGAATCGGATACATGACGAGCGAGCTCTGCACGCTCATCATCGACCGGTATCCCGAATCGACCCGCTCGACCTCGCGCGCGATCAGTCCGTAGCAGACGTAGTTGAGGCCGGCGCCCCCGTACTCCTGCGGCAAGGTCGCGCCGAGGAGGCCGAGCTCGCCCATCTCGCGGAAGATCGACGGATCGGTGGTCTCGTTGCGAAACGCATCGCGGATCCGCGGCCTGAGCTTCTCCTGCGCGTACGCATGCGCCGAATCCATCACCATCCGCTCGTCCTCGGCGAGCTGCGCTTCGAGCAGCAGCGGGTCGTCCCACTTGAACGACGGCTTCGTTGCGCAAGGGTGTTCGGGAGCGTTCATCGGCGCGGGAAGGGGTCGGGCCGCACGGGGCCGAAAGGCGTCCGGGTTCGGCGGAACCCTCATTATCGTTGGTGACGCTGCAATCGTCCATTCGGCCTAACACGAGCGGCTGATCGCGCGGCTTTGCGCGTCCCGGCACGCTGCGAGCATACGGATCGGGAGGCGGTCACGATGTTCGCGGTCACGAAACGCCGTGCAGTGTGCCGCGCTTCGGCTTTCACGCTGGTCGAGACGATGATCGGCCTCGCGCTCCTCGCGATCCTGTTCGCGGCCGCGATCCCGTCGTGGGGACGGCACTTCGCCGAGCGCACCCTGCGCGAGCGCGCCGACGCCCTTGCCGATTCGTTCCTGCTCGCGCGCGCCGAGGCGATCCGCCGCGGCGGACGCGTCGCCGTGTGTCCGCGTGCAGCCGACCGCTGCGACCCTGGCGCCGCCGGCTGGGAGCACGGCTGGCTCGTCTTCGCCGACGACAACCGGAACGGCGTGCGCGACGCAGGGGAGCCCGTCGTCGCGCGCGAGGGTGCGGCGCTCGTCGGCCTGACCATCCGCGGCAACCGCCCGGTCGCCGACTACGTCTCCTACACGAGCCTCGGGCAGCTTCGCCGCATCGATGGCGCGCTGCAGATGGGAAGCTTCATCGTCTGCCGCAGCGGGCTCGCCGGGCGCAAGGTCGTGCTCGCCAACGGCGGAAGGGTGCGCGTCGCCGCGGCCGACGGAGCGTGTCCGTGAACGCGGCACGCGCGTTCTCGCTCGTCGAGATGATGATGGTGCTCGTCATCGTGGCGGTCCTCGCGGGCATCGCATGGCCGTCGTACGCCGCCTATGTCCAGCGCGGACGCGTCCTCGAAGCGGTCGCGCGGCTCTCGGAGGCGCGCGCCAGGATGGAGCAGTACTTCCTCGACTGGCGCAGCTACGTCGATGCGTCGGGAGCCTGCGGCGTCCCGCCTCCGCCGCCGGGTCCCGGCGACGCCTTCACGCTCGCCTGCTCGGCAACGGCGTCGACCTACACCTACTCTGCCGCCGGAACGAGCGGCGGGAGCATGGAGGCGTTCGCCTACGCCATCGACGAGACCGGAACGCGGACGACGGCGGCGCTTCCCGCGGCCTGGTCGAAGCACGCCGATTGCTGGACGATCCGCCCGGACGGATATTGCCTGTGAACGTGCGCGGCGCATTCCTGCTCGAGGCGCTGGTGGCGACGCTCGTGCTCGCGATCGCGACGCTCGGACTCCTCGGCCTCACCACGCTCGCCATCGACAGCGTCGCGCACGCGCGCTGGCGGGCCGAGGCCGCTGTGCTCGCGTCGTCGACGGTCGCGCAGATGTCGGTCGCCCCGCCCTCGACGCTCGAAGCCGACTACGACCCGGCCGGAGGCGGTGCCGGCTATCGCGCGCTGGCGTCGCTCGCGCAGCACCTTCCGGGGGTTGCCGCGGGCACCAACGCGCCGTCGATCGCAATCGCGCGACGCGCGGGCGGCAGCGCGGTCACCGCGAGCGTGCGCATCTCGTGGCAGCAGCCGGGCGACACCGCACCCCACCGGTATGCCATCGAGGATGCGCTCGTCGCATGGTGAGGCGCGATGATTGCGTCGCCAGCCCTGCCCGGCCGCCACCGCATGCGGGGCGCAACGCTCATCGACGTTCTCGTCGGCTCGGTGATCGGAATCCTCGCAATCGTCCTCGCGACCCGCGCGCTGGTCGCGACGCTCGCGATGCAGCGCAGCGCCGCGGCGAGCGCCGAAGCCGAGCAGGCCGCGCTGCTCTCGACGTTCGCAATCGGCGAGGTGGTGGCCGGCGCCGGCGCCGGCATCGCGGCGGCGGCGGCCTGGCTCGACTCGTGCCCGGCGACCGCAGACATCGCGACGTCGCTGCGACCGGTGAGCGTGCTGATCGCCGGCTCCGGTCGCGCCGAACTCGCCGATTCACTCACGGTGAAGCGCACGCTGCAGGCGCGGATGGCGGCGCCGGCCGCGGTGGCCGCCGCAAGTGCGGCGGGTGCGCCGTTCAGCGTGCGCAGCCCCGACGGCTTCGCGGCGGGCGACCGCATCGTCGCCATCGGGCGCGACGGCACCTGTGCTGCAGGCACGGTCACTTCGGTCGGGGCGCAGGCCGGCGGCATCGCCGCGCTTGGCTACAGCCCCGCGACGTTCGCGATGCCGCCGACCGGGCTCGTGCTCGACCTCGGGCCGGCGGCCGCGGCGTCGACGCTGCGCCTCGACGTTGCAGCAGGATCGCTGCGCAGCACCGACGTCTCGAACGCCGACGCGCCCAATCCGCTGGTCGCGAACGTCGTCAACGTCAAGTTCCAGTACGGCATCGATCGCAACGGCGACGGGACGCTCGACGAATGGGTTGCGGCGCAAGCGGCGTCGGGAATGGACGCGGCTTCCGTGCTGGCGGCGCCGGCCGCTGCGCTCGCCCGGATCGTGGCGATCCGCGTCGGCGTCCTCACCCGGAGCGAGGCGGTCGATCCGCAGGCAACCTCAGCGTTTCACTGGACGCTGTTCGACTGCGCGCCGGCCCCTCCCGCGGCGTGCCCGGGGCGCATCGATGGAACCATCGCGGCGGCGCCGGGCGGCAACTATCGCCATGCGACGCGCGAAGCCGTATTCCCGCTCTACAACACGCTGTGGAACCGGCCGAACTGATTCCGCGATCGTCGCGCCCGATCGCCGGTACTGCTCGTGCGTCGCGCGGGGTCGTGCTCCTCGTCGCGCTCGTCTCGATGCTGATCCTCACTCTTGCCGGCGTTTCACTGGTGCGCAGGGCGCTCGCCACCGCGTCGACGAGCGGCAGCATCGCGCTCCGCTACAACCTCGCCTTCGCGGGCCTTGCTGCCGTCGAAGCGGGTGCGGTGACGCTGAGCGAAGCCGCAGGGGTGTTCGATCCCGATGCCGACGCACCGTCGAACAACTATTACGCCTGGCGCCAGCCCGGCGAGGACGCGCGGAGCATTCCCGCGGTGCTGCAGTCGCGTGGCGCGTTTCCCGCGGGCGCCCGCGTGCTCGCGGCCGGCAATCTCGCGATCCGCCACGTCGTCGAGCGGCTGTGCACGACGCCCGGTCCCGCCACGCGTGAGCGGTGCACGCTCTCCCCGCCGAGCGTTTCCGCGGTTGCCGGGACGCCCGAGCCTGGCGAGCCCGATCCGGCGCCGTACTACCGCGTCAGCGCGCGCATCGACGCTCCCGGCGGCGCCACCGGCTACGTGCAGGCGATGCTCGGGCCGGGGAGTGCTGCGCGCCGCCTCTCTTGGCGTGTCGTCGATGAACCCTGACGCGCGCTCAGCCGAGCACCGGCATGTGGAACCCCGGCGCCGCGCTGCCGTCGTCCGGCCAGCGCGAGGTCACCGTCTTCAGCCGCGTGTAGAAGCGCACGCCGTCGGTACCGTGGACGTTGAGATCGCCAAAGAGCGAGTTGCGCCAGCCGCCGAACGAGTAGAACGCCATCGGCACCGGGATCGGGACGTTGATCCCGGTCATGCCGACCTCGACCTCGCGCTCGAAGCGCCGCGCGGCATGGCCCGAGCGCGTGAAGATCGCCGCGCCGTTCGCATACGGGTTCGCGTTGATCATCGCGATCGCATCGGCGAGCGACGGCACACGGAGCACCGCAAGCACCGGGCCGAAGATCTCCTCGCGGTAGATCGTCGCCGTCGCCTCGACGCGATCGAAGAGCGTCGGCCCGACGAAGAAGCCTCCGGCACACCCGGCAATCGCCGGGCGCCGGCCATCGACGACGAGCGCGGCGCCTTCGGTCTCGCCGCGGCCGATCAGCCCGTCGATGCGATCGCGCGCGGACGCGGTGATGACCGGGCCCATCTCGATCCCGGCCGCATCACCCGGCCCGGTGGCGACGCGGCGCGCCCGCCCGGCGAGCTTCGCGACGAGCGCATCGCCCGCGTCACCGACCGCCACCACCGCCGAGATCGCCATGCAGCGCTCGCCCGCCGAGCCGTACCCCGCTCCGATGATCGCGTCGGCGGCATAGTCGAGGTCGGCGTCGGGCATCACCACCGCATGGTTCTTCGCACCGCCCAGCGCCTGCACGCGCTTGCCGTGGCGCGCCGCTGTCTCGTAGATGTACTTCGCCACCGGCGTCGAGCCGACGAACGACACCGCGCGCACATCAGGATGCGCGAGCAGAAGATCGACCGCCTCCTTGTCGCCGTGCACGACGTTGAACACGCCGTCGGGGAGACCCGCTTCCTTCAGTACCTCGCCGAGGCGCAACGCAAGCGTCGGATCGCGCTCCGAAGGCTTCAGCACGAACGTGTTGCCGCAGGCGATCGCCACCGGGAACATCCACATCGGCACCATCGCGGGGAAGTTGAAGGGCGTGATGCCGACGCAGACCCCGAGCGGGGCGCGCAGCGACCAGCTGTCGACGTCGGTGCCGACGCTGTCGTTGTGCTCGCCCTTCAGAAGGTGCGGTATGCCGGTCGCGAACTCGACCACCTCCATCCCGCGCATGATCGAGCCGCGCGCGTCGGCGAGTGTCTTGCCGTGCTCCTGCGTGACGATCTTCGCGAGCTCGCCCGCATGACGCTCGAGAAGGTCGCGAAAGCGCATCAGCACCCTCGCGCGGCGCAGCGCAGGCGTCGCCGACCACCCGGCGAACGCGGCCCGCGCCGCCGCCACCGCGGCGTCGACGTCTGCGCCGTCGGCGAGCGGCACGTGGCGGACCACCTCGCCGGTCGCGGGGTTGGTCACTTCGCCATAGCGTGTCGTCGCCGCTGCGTGAGGTCGCCCCCCAATCCACATCGGAAGCCGTTCGAGGGTGGTCAGGTCCATGCGTGGTTCCTCCTGGGTTCAGGCCGGCACTCATCCGCGCGGCGCATCCGCTCGAGATAGCGCGCGAGGAGATCGACTTCGAGATTGACCGCAGCACCCTCGAAAAGGCTTCCCAGTGTCGTCGCGGCGAGGGTGTGCGCGATCAGGTTGACGGTGAAGCGAGCCGTGCCGTCGGGCGCATCCGTCACCGTGTTGGTCGTCAGGCTGACGCCGTCGACGGCGATCGAGCCCTTCGGCGCGATGAAGCGGGCGAGCGAGGCCGGCGCGTCGACGGCGAGCAGGAAGCTGCCTGCGCCGCCTGTGCCGCCGGCGCTTCCTGCGACCTCGTGAAAGGCCGCAACGACGCCGGTGCCGTCGACGTGCCCGCTGACGAGGTGCCCGTCGAGACGGTCGGCGAGCCGCAATGCGGATTCGAGATTGACCGCGCCGCCCTGCGGAAAGCCGGTCGTCCGCGCGAGCGTCTCGGCCGAGGCGTCGAACTCGAGCGTGCCGCCGGCAACCGCGACGACCGTCAGGCAGCAGCCGGCGACGGCGATGCTGTCGCCGATGCCCGGACTGCCGAGGTCGCCTGCTGCGACCGCTACGGCGATGCGCACACCGTCGCCCGCCGGCCGCCGCGCCGTCGTGCGGCCCACCGCGCGAACGATCCCGGTGAACATCAGGCGGTCACCCGCGCGAGGATGCGCAGATCCGCACCGACGCGCTCGATCGAGTCGTAGCGCAGGAGGTGCCGCTCGTCGAGCGACGCGAGCGGCGTGCGCAGCGCGAACATGCCGCGCGCCGGATCGCCGATCAGTGATGGCGACAGGTACACGAGGACCTCGTCGACGAGCCCGGCCGCGAGGAGCGCGCCATTGAGCCTCGCGCCCGCCTCGACGTGCAGCTCGTTGATGCCGCGCGCGGCGAGCATTCGCATCGCCGCGCCGAGATCGATGCGTCCGTTCGCGTCAGGAAGCCCCATGACCTCGACGTGGGCCGGCCACTCCGGGTTGCGCGCGCCCGCGGTGACGACCAGCACCCCGCCGCCCCACTCCGATGGGTCCGCGCGGGCCGATGTGTCCGCGCGAGCACGCTGCTGCGCTTCGGGCGTGTCACCCTGACGCACATGGGGACGAGCGAGCACCCGCGCACCCGGCGGAGTCTCGGCGCGTACGTCGAGGACGACGCGAAGCGGCTGCCGCGGCGTGTCGATCGCCCGCACGGTGAGCTGCGGATCGTCGTGGCGCACGGTACCGATGCCCGTCAGCACCGCGCAGGCGCGCGCGCGCCAGCGATGCCCGTCCTCGCGCGCCTCGCTTCCGGTGATCCACTGGCTCGCGCCGCCATCGAGCGCAGTGCGCCCGTCGAGGCTCGCTGCGATCTTCATGCGCACCCACGGACGCCCGCGCGTGAGGCGCGAGACGAAGCCGCGGTTGAGCTCCTGCGCCTCGCCTTCGAGAAGACCGACATCGATCCGCACGCCCGCCTCGCGCAGCCGCGCGACCGCCCCGGCCTGCACCGGCGCCGGGTCGTCCATCGCCGCGACGACGCGCCCGATGCCGGCGGCCACGATCGCGCCGGTGCAGGGGGGCGTGCGGCCGAAGCTGTTGCACGGCGTCAGCGTTGCGTACAGGGTCGCGCCGCGCACGTCGGCGCCATGCGCACGTGCATCGGCGAGCGCGGCGATCTCCGCGTGCGCCTCGCCGGCGCGCGCGTGGAAGCCCTCGCCGAGCACGCGCTCGCCAGCCGCAATGACGCAGCCGACGCGCGGGTTCGGCGTTGTCGTGTTGAGCCCCCGGCGCGCGAGCTCGAGCGCCCGGGTCATGTGGCGGCGATCGACGCCGGCGGCACCCGGCGCTTCGGAAGCAGTCTGCGCCTCGGCAGCAGTCTGCGCCTCGGCAGCGGCCGATGCTCCGGCGGCGAACGCAGGCGTGTTGCGCGAAGCGCCGGTCACGTCGTCCTGCGCGCCGCCTTGCGCGGCACCGGCTGCGTCTCGACCTCGGTCGCGGCCTCGCGAAAGTCGGACGCGTCCTGGAACGACCGGTATACCGACGCGAAGCGGATGTAGCCGACCTTGTCGAGACGGTAGAGCTCGTCCATCACCATCTCGCCGAGATCGCGCGACGGGATCTCGCGCACTCCGAGCGACAGCACCTTCTGGACGATCCGCTCGAGCGCGGCATCGACGAACTCGGTCGGCACCGGCCGCTTGTGGAGCGCGCGCGCAAACCCGACGCGCAGCCGCGCCTTGTCGAAATCGGCGCGATTGCCGTTGGTCTTCACCACCTGCGGCAGCCGCAGCTCGGCGGTTTCGTAGGTCGTGAAGCGCTTCTGGCATGCGGCACAGCGGCGACGGCGGCGGATCGAATCGCCGGCCTCGGAGACGCGTGAATCGATGACCTGGGTGTCTTCGCCGCCGCAGAACGGGCACCTCATCGCCTGCCCGTCAGTTGCGATACACCGGGAACCGGCGCGTCAGCGCCGCGACTGCATTGCGCACACGCGTCGCCACCGCCTCATCGGCCGGCGCGTCGAGCACGTCGGCAATCAGGTGCGCGAGTTCCTCGCACTCGAGCTCGCCAAGCCCGCGCGTGGTCGCCGCCGGGCTGCCGATGCGGATGCCCGACGTGACGAACGGCTTCTCCGGGTCGTTCGGAATCGCGTTCTTGTTGACGGTGATGTGCGTGCGGGCAAGTGCCGCCTCGGCGTCCTTGCCGGTCACGCGCTTGGCGCGCAGGTCGACGAGGAAGAGGTGGCAATCGGTACCGCCCGACACGATCCGCAGCCCGCGCTCCTGCAGCACCTTCGCGAGGACGCGCGCATTCTCCAGCACGCGCTCCTGGTAGATGCGGAAGTCGAGCGTCAGCGCCTCGGCGAACGCCACCGCCTTGGCCGCGATCACGTGCATCAGCGGGCCGCCCTGGAGGCCGGGGAAGACCGCCGAGTTGAGCGCCTTCAGGTTGGCCTCGCTCGTCAGCACGAACCCCCCGCGCGGACCGCGCAGCGTCTTGTGCGTCGTGCTCGTCACGTAGTCGGCGATGCCGACCGGGCTCGGATAGAACTCCGCCGCGATGAGCCCCGCGTAGTGCGCCATATCGACCATCAGCGGCGCACCAACGTCGTCGGCGATCTCGCGGAAGCGCTGCCAGTCGATCACGCGCGAGTACGCCGATGCGCCCGCGATGATGAGGCGCGGCCGATGCTTGCGTGCGAGCTCGTGTGCGGCGTCGTAGTCGATGAGCTCGGTATCGGCATCGAGCCCGTAGGCGACGACGTTGAACCACTTTCCCGACATATTGACCGGCGACCCGTGCGTCAGGTGGCCGCCATGCGGCAGGCTCATGCCGAGGATCGTGTCGCCCGGCTTCAGCGTGGCGAAGAAGACCGCCTGGTTCGCCTGCGCGCCCGAATGCGGCTGTACGTTCGCGGCCTCGGCCTGGAAGAGCTTCCTCACCCGCGCGAGGGCGAGTTCCTCGGCCTGGTCGACGAACTCGCAGCCGCCGTAGTAGCGCCGGCCGGGATAACCTTCGGCGTATTTGTTGGTGAGCTGCGAGCCCTGTGCCGCCATCACCGCCGGGCTCGTGTAGTTCTCCGACGCGATCAGCTCGATGTGCTCCTCCTGGCGCCGGTTCTCGCCGGCGATTGCCTGCCAGAGTTCCGGATCCTGCTGCGCCAGAACGATCGAACGGCTGAACATGGCGTACCTCGGGAAAGCGGGAATTCTAGCATCGCGGCCGTCGGCGGGGACGCGCACAGCGGGCGGGCATCACCTATAATCCGCCGACCGCCGCGCAGGGGAGGCGCCGCGGTTCGCCCGATGGGAGGAATCCTGGACGTCCTGCTCGCGCTGTCGCGCGCGATCGATGCCTTTACCGAGCGTGTCGGCCGCGTCGTCTACTGGCTCGTGCTGGTCGTCGTGCTGATCAGCGCAGCCAACGCCACCGTGCGCAAGCTGTTCAACTACAGCTCGAACGCCTACCTCGAGATCCAGTGGTACCTGTTCTCGGCGATCTTCCTGTTCGGTGCCGGCTACACGCTGTTGCGCAACGAGCACGTGCGCATCGACATCCTGTCGGCACGCTTCTCGCCTCGGCTGCAGAACTGGATCGACGTGATCGGCATCGTGCTGTTCCTGCTGCCGATGTCGATCATCCTGATGTGGCTCGGCTGGCCGCTCTTCGTCGACTCGTACGTCCGTCACGAGGTCTCGACGAACGCCGGGGGTCTCATCATCTGGCCGGCGCGCCTGATCGTTCCGGTCGGCTTCGGGCTGCTGATCGTCCAGGCGCTCTCCGAGCTCGTCAAGCGCATCGCGTTCCTTGCCGGGCGCGGGCCTGACCCGCTCGAGAAGCGCCACGAGAAATCGGCCGAGCAGGAGCTCGCCGAGGAGATCGTCCGGCAGCGCAGCGACGCGCCCCCCACGGGAGAGCGTCCGTGACGGCGACGCCGGCCGTTCCGGGAGGCCGGGCGTGAGCGCCTGGCTCATCCACAATATCGCGCCGCTGATGTTCATCGGCCTGATCGTCACGCTGCTGATCGGCTTTCCGGTCGCGTTCTCGCTCGGAGCGGTCGGCATCGGCTTCGGCCTCCTGGGCGTTCATCTCGGCCTGCTCGACGCATCGCTCTTCCAGGCGCTGCCCGAGCGCGTCTGGGGCGTGATGTCGAATGACACGCTGCTCGCGGTTCCCTTCTTCACCTTCATGGGCCTCATCCTCGAGCGATCGGGAATGGCTGAGGACCTGCTCGACACGATCGGCCAGCTCTTCGGGCCGTTGCGCGGCGGTCTCGCCTATGCGGTCGTGCTGGTCGGTGCGCTCCTCGCGGCCACCACCGGAGTGGTGGCGGCGAGCGTCATCTCGATGGGGCTCATCTCGCTGCCGATCATGCTTCGCTACGGGTACGACCGGAGGCTCGCGAGCGGTGTGATCGCGGCGTCCGGTACGCTCGCGCAGATCATTCCACCGTCGCTCGTGCTGATCGTGATGGCCGACCAGCTCGGGCGCTCGGTCGGCGACATGTACGCGGGGGCGTTCATTCCCGGGATCACGCTCGCCGGCATCTACGCGCTCTACGCGATCGGCTGCGCCGTGTTCAAACCCCACTGGGCACCCGCGCTCCCGCCCGAAGCGCGCACCTACCGCGAGCCCGATGGAGGCAACGGCGTCCGCTCGCTCGCCATCCTGGTCGTCATCGCCGTCGTCGCCGCCGTCGTGTACGCGAAGCTGCGGATGCAGGACCGTGCGCTCGACGAGACCCTCGTCATCGCCACCAGCGTCGGAACCGCATTCGCGTTCGTCGCAGCCGTGCTGAACAAGGTGTTCAAGCTCGGATTGCTGTCGAGGATCGCCGAACGCGTCGTGTTCGTGCTGATCCCGCCGCTCGCGCTGATCTTCCTCGTGCTCGGCACGATTTTCCTCGGCGTCGCGACACCGACCGAAGGCGGTGCGATGGGTGCGACGGGCGCGCTCATCATGGCGCTTGCGCGCCGGCGCCTCTCGTGGTCGCTCCTGAAGCAGGCGATGGACAGCACGGCGAAGCTGTCGACCTTCGTCGTGTTCATCCTCGTCGGCGCGCGGGTATTCAGCCTCACCTTCTACGGCGTCAACGGCCATGTCTGGGTGGAGAACCTGCTGACGAGCCTTCCCGGCGGCCAGCTCGGCTTCCTCGTTGCGACGAACCTGCTGATCTTCTTCCTCGCCTTCTTCCTCGATTTCTTCGAGCTGTCGTTCATCATCATCCCGCTGCTGGGGCCGGTTGCCGACAAGCTCGGTATCGACCTCATCTGGTTCGGCGTGCTGCTCGGCGTCAACATGCAGACGTCGTTCATGCACCCTCCGTTCGGCTTCGCGCTCTTCTACCTGCGCAGCGTGGCGCCGGCCAAGGAGTACGTCGATCGCGTGTCGAAGAAGCTGATCCAGGGCGTCAGCACCGGGCAGATCTACTGGGGGGCGATCCCGTTCGTCGTGATCCAGATCATCATGGTCGCGCTGGTGATCACGTTTCCGCAGATGGTGCTCGTCTACAAGTCGGGGCAGTCGACGATCGACATCAACAAGGTGCAGATCATCGTACCCGAGCAATCGCGGGTGACGCTGCCGGGCAGCTCGGAAGGCTCCGGCGAGGGGGAGACCGAGCAGGAGCGCGCCGAGAAGGCGCTCGAAAAAGCGCTCGGCGCACCGTCGCCTTCCGGCCCGAAATATGGTCTCTTCGGCGATCGGAGCCGCTTTCCTCGCCGACCTGACCCGCCATGGCGGAGACGATCCGGTCCTCCCGCCCGATCCGAAGCACCGCGACCCGAACCGGTATTCCGACGAAAGTGCGAAAGCAAGAGCCCCGCCGAGGCGGGGCTCCCGGTACGGCGCGCGACGCCTGCGTCGCTACTTCCTGGCCTGCTGCATGCGCAGCGTCGCGATCATGAAGTTGTCGAAACGGTTCTCGGCGACCTGGAACCACGCGATCTCCTGGTCGCGGAACGCCTTCCAGGGTTCGTAGACCTTCTTGAACTTCGGATTCTTGGACGCGATCTCGTCGTAGACCTCGATGGTTGCCTTGTAGCAGGCCGCCATGATTTCGTTGCTGAACGGCTCGAGCTTCACACCCGCCGCAATCAGGCGCTTCAGCGCAGGCGGGTTGAGCGCGTCGTACTTGGCGATCATGTCGATGTTGGTTTCGGCGCAGGCCGATTCCAGTATCGACTGGTATTCCTTCGGCAGGTCGTTCCACGCCTTGATGTTGACGAACAGGTCGAATTCGGCCTGCCCCTCCCACCAGCCCGGATAGTAGTAGTACTTCGCCACCTTGTAGAGCCCGAGCTTCTCGTCGTCGTAGGGGCCGACCCATTCGGCGGCATCGATGGTCCCCTTCTCGAGCGCCGGGTAGATGTCGCCGCCGGGAATCTGCTGCGGGATCACGCCGAGCTTCTGCAGCGGCAGTCCGCCGGTGCCGCCGATGCGCATCTTCAACCCCTTGAAGTCGGCGACCGTCTTGATCGGCTTGCGATAGAACCCGCCCATCTGCGCGGTGGTGTTGCCGGCAGGGAAATTGATGATGTTGTAGTCCTTGTAGAACTCGCGCATCAGCTCGAGCCCGCCGCCGTGGTACATCCACGCATTCTGCTGGCGCGTGTTCATGCCGAATGGGATCGTGCAGCCGAACGCGAAGGTCGGATCCTTGCCGAAGAAGTAGTAAGGGGCCGTATGCGCGCACTGGACCGTCGCGTTCTGCACGGCGTCGACGACGCCGAAAGCCGGCACGATCTCGCCGCCGGCGAATGCCTGGATCTGGAACTTGTTGCCAGTCGAGGCGGCTACGCGCTTCGCGATCAGCTCCGCGCCGCCGAAGAGCGTGTCGAGGCTGCGCGGAAAGCTCGACGCGAGCCTCCATTTGATTTCCGGTGCCCCCTGCGCAAAGGCCGGCGCCGAACCCGCGGCGAGGATTCCCGCGAGACCCGCTTGCTTGATGAACGAACGGCGTTCCATCCGATGCCCCCTCCCAGTAGAAGTCATCCCAGTACGTCGCAATACCGACCCGTCGCGTCGATCGCCGGATCGGCGCGAGCAACTGGCCAGCCCCGGGGGTATCGACGCGCGCGCCATTCTAGCAGTCCGCGCCACCCCGTCGCCGGGTGGAACCGGCGCCGATGCGGGCCCCCGTTGCCGATGCGGGCACCCGGGGTTCAGGCGCCGAGCTTCCTCACCGCGTTGAAGCGCGACCACGCCCAGCCGGTCTGGCGCTCGACGGTCGTGGTCAGCCGGATCAGGTAGCGCGCATTGCCGGTGTCGAGCTCGACCATGCCGCCCGGCGCGAAGCGCTCGTCGGGACCGATCAGGCTGCGCTGCGACGCCTGGCGATTCTCGTCGACGTGCGGCAGGTAGATGCCGAAAAACGGCCGCTCCTGCGCACCGCGCGCCGAGTCGGCCGGCGCCGACCAGCTTCGCATCAGCACGCGCAGCAGGCGCCGCGCGATGATCTCGACACCGACCGTCATCTCGTCGACGTGCTGACGCTGCATGCGACGGACGACGCCGAGGATCCAGTTGTCGTCGTCGAGAATTGCGAGGAGCTCGCCGAGGCGAGCCGGGGCCTCGCGCGACGGAGCCTCGAGGCGACAGCCGGTGTCGCTCTTGTCGACCATGCGCCAGCGCGAGCCGCGCACGCGGCGCTCGATCGACGCGGGATTGACGCCGGGGTTGACCATCGTCGCCTCGTCGAAGCTCGTCATCACGCCAGGCGTGCGCGCAGCCTCGGGAAGCTGCCCGATCTCGGCGACGGCGCGCGTCAGCGCGTGCAGCCCGCTCACCACGCGAACGTGCTCGTCGGCCTGGTGCCGGCTCGCCCGCGGCGCCTGCGCGATGGCCTCGGGACCGAACAGCGATGCGAGACGCAGGAGCAGCAGGCGTTGCTCGCGCGACGGCAGCTCGCCGGGCGGCGCCGGGTTGTCGTCGCGCTCGGGGAGCCAGCGCAGGCGCTCGACGATCCGCGAGTAGAGCGGCGCCGCGTCGATGTAGAGCACCTGGCCGCCGACCGGCCGTTTCTCGCGCCTCCTCAGTCCCTGTGTCCCGGCGAGGTCGACCATGAAGCCCGCGGCGTCGCTCGACGCAGCGGAGAGCGTCAGCGCCATCGCCCATTCGTCGATCTGCCGCGCGACCCATTCGACCTGGTCGGGCGTGAAGTTCCCGGAGTCGAGGCGCATCAGCAGGAGCGTGCGCAGATAGACGTGCTCGAGCGAGGTCGCCGGCCCGGTGAAGTGGGCCGGGCCGATCAGCAGCTGCTCGCGCTGCCACGACCGCGTCCGCGCGAGGTCGAAGATTTCGTGGAATTCCTTCCACTGCGCCGGGATCCAGTGGCTGTAGCGGAACAACCGGTACTTGCCGTCGATGCTGCGGTAATGCGCGAGGCGAAGCAGGCACCACGGCAGCAGGATGCGCCAGCGACGGTGCTGGATGTGCGGGAAGCCCGTGGTCAACGCCTGGTTGTAGGCGCCGACGAACGCCTTGACGAGATCGAAGGCTGCGTGCCACAGCCGCGACTCGACGGCGCTGCTCTTGTGATAGTTCTGCGCGTACTGCGCAGTCAGATCGGCGACGATCGGCTCGAGGCGCGCGTCGAGCTTCAGGAGCGCCTCGACCTGCGACAGCGTCGCTTCGCGCCGCGACCCGGGAAAGTTGACGACGAGCTCGAGCGCCTGCTTCTGCACTTCGAGCGGATCACGCGCGGGCAGCCGCGCGATCCAGCGCTGCGCGTGCTTCGCGCTGCGCAGCGGATCGTTGAGGCCGCGGACCCAGCCGAGCAGCGGCTGGATGGTCGTGATCGGTGCGCGGCGCGTCGTCGTATGCTTCACGGCGTCATCGCATCGCTCGCCGCGTCAACCGGCACCGGCATCCCGCGCTCAAGTGCCCGCAACCGTCATGCCGGCGATCAGCAACGAGCCGACGTGGCGCGAGCCGCGCGTGTCGGCGTCGGTCCCCACCGCGACGATGTCGCGGAACATCTGCTTGAGGTTTCCCGCGATGGTGATCTCCTCCACCGGGTACGCGATCCCGCCGTTTTCGATCCAGAAGCCTGCGGCGCCCCGCGAGTAGTCGCCGGTCACGGGGTTGATTCCCTGCCCGAGCTGCTCGGTGACGAGGAGCCCGCGCCCCATCCGGCGCATCAGCGCGGCGAGATCCTCGCTGCCCGGCACGACGAGGTTGTGTGCGCCCCCGGCGTTGCCGGTCGTCGCGAGCCCGAGCTTGCGCGCCGAATAGCTGCCGAGAAAGTATCCCTGCACGACGCCGTCGGCCACCACCGTGCGCGGCGCGGTGGCGACCCCTTCGTCGTCGAACGGCGCGCTTCCGCGCCCGCGCGGAAGATGCGGCTCCTCGCGGATCGTGATGCCGCGCGCGAAGACCTGCTGGCCGATCGAATCGGGCAGGAAGGACGTCTTGCGATAGAGGCTCCCGCCCGATACCGCATGCACGAACGCACCGAGGAGATCCGCCGCTTCGGGCGCCTCGAAGAGCACCGGGCAGGTCAGCGTGCCGAGCTTTCGCGCACCGAGCCTGCGTACGGTGCGCTCGCCGGCGATCCGTCCGACCGTCGCGGCGCTCGCGAGGTCGCCGGGTGCGCGGGCGGCCGTATACCAGTAGTCGCGCTGCATGCCGCCGCCCTCCTCGCCGACCACCGAGCAGTCGATCGTGTGGCGCGAGCTGCGATAGCCGCGGCAGAAGCCGTTCGAGTTCGCGTAGACGAACTCCGACGCCCCTTGCGAGACCCCGGCGCCTTCGGTGTTGCTAAGCCTCGCGTCGACGGCGAGCGCCGCAGCCTCGGCTTCGCGCCCGAGGGCAACGGCGGCGTCGACGTCGAGCGCCCACGGATGGTAGAGGTCGAGATCGCGCAAGCCCTGCGCAAGGCGCGCCGGGTCGGCGAGTCCCGCCGCGGGGTCCTCCTCGGTATGGCGCGCGATCGCGATCGCCTTGGTCACCGCGGCGTGCAGCGCCTCGTCGGCGAAATCGGCGGTACTCGCATGGCCGCGGCGCGTGCCGACGTACACGGTGACGCCGACGCCCTTGTCGCGATGCCAGGTGATCGTCTCGACGTCGCCACGGCGCACGCCGACGCTCAAGCCGGTCGCCTGCGACACGTCGGTCTCGGCCGCGGTTGCGCCCGCCGCGCGCGCGGCGTCGAGAACGAGTCCGGCGACGCGCTCGAGCGTTGCCGTCGGAACGGGAAAACCGGCGTCGGACCCCGCCGCATTCACGCGGGCAGGGGTGGATGATCGAGGGTCGAGTGCGGGCGCCGCGGCATGCATGGTCAAGGCGGGGGCGAGGGTGGCTGTCGCCCGCGTCGGCTATCATAGCAAAGGATTGCGCGTGACCATGGCGAGCATCGGGTGCGCGCGCACCCCGTCGATGTCACCCTTACACCATGCGTGTGACCGCTTCACCACGGTTCCCGTACGCTTCGCGGCGCGGCCGATGAGCGCGCCGCCGCTCCGCACGGCAGCCGCACCGACTCGGGCAGCGGACGAGCCGCCCTCCAAGACGCAGCGCAAGCGCATGATGCACGACCTGCAGGAACTCGGCGCCGAGCTCGTCGTGCTCGATCCGTCGAAGATCGCGATGCTGGGTCTTCCCGAGCCGCTCGCCGATGCGATCGCGCTCGCGCGCAGGCTCACCCGCCACGAGGCGAAGCGGCGCCAGATGCAGTACATCGGGCGCCTCATGCGCGACGTCGATCCGGTGCCGCTGCGCGAGACGCTCGCGCGCTGGTCGCGAGGGACGCGCCATGGATGAGCGCCCGCTCGTCATCGGCCTCGTGTCGATCTCCGACCGCGCGTCGTCGGGCGTCTACACCGATCAGGGCCTGCCGGGACTCGCCGCATGGTTCGAAGCCGCGCTGGCCTCGCCGTGGCGCACCGAGACGAAGCTCATTCCCGACGAGCAGGCGGTGATCGAGCGCACGCTGATCGAGCTCGTCGACGTCATTCACTGTGATCTCGTGCTCACCACCGGAGGCACCGGTCCGGCGCCGCGCGACGTCACCCCCGAGGCGACGCTCGCCGTCGCACACAAGGTGCTGCCGGGATTCGGCGAGCAGATGCGCCAGGTCAGCCTGCGCTACGTGCCGACGGCGATCCTGTCGCGCCAGGTGGGCGTCGTCCGCGGGCGCGCACTGATCCTCAACCTCCCGGGACAGCCGAAGGCGATCAAGGAGACGCTCGACGGAGTCTTCCCGGCCGTGCCCTACTGCCTCGACCTGATCGGCGGTCCCTACGTCGAGACTCGCGACGACGTGTGCAAGGCGTTCCGGCCGAAGTCGGCGATCCGCCCGCCCAAGCCCGCCCCGTGACCGGTGGCCGTGCAACCGGTGGCCGCGCGACCGGCATCGCGCTCGTCGTCGGCTCGGCGGTCGCGTTCGGAGCGATGGCGATCTTCGCGCGCATCGCGTATGCGTCGGGGGTCGACACGACGACGCTCCTTGCGCTGCGCTTCACGCTCGCCGCGTGCCTCCTCATCGCGCTCGCGCGCGTGCGCAGGGCGTCGATGCCGCGCGGACGCGACCTCGCGATCCTGGTCGCGATGGGCGCGGTCGGCTACGCGAGCCAGTCGCTCGCGTTCTTCGCGGCGCTCGCCTACGCTCCCGCCGGGGTCGTCGCGCTGCTGCTCTACCTCTACCCGGCGCTGGTGGCGATCCTCGGTGCACTGGTCCTGCACGAGCGCCTCACCGCGCAGAGGGTCACGGCGCTCGCGGTCGCGCTCGCCGGCATGGTGCTGACGGTCGCCCCGGCGCTCGGCCACGCCGGCTCGGCACGACCCCTCGGCGTCGCGCTGGCGCTCGCATCGGCAGTGATCTATTCGATCTACATCGTCGCCGGCACGCGGGTCGCTGCACGCGTCTCGCCCGACGCGACTTCGGCGACCGTGTGCACGGCGGCCGCGGCAGTCTACGTCGGCGTCGCCCTCGCTCGAGGCGTCCACTGGCCGCAGTCGGCCGCCGGCTGGGGCGCCGCCGGCGCAATCGCGCTGGTGTCGACGGTGATTGCCATCACGCTCTTCTTCGCCGGCCTCGCGCGCGTCGGCGCGACGCGTGCGGCGACGCTGTCTACGGTCGAGCCGGTGGTCACGGTGATCCTCGCCGCGCTCGTTCTCGGCGAGCGTATCGCACCCGTCCAGATCGCCGGAGGCGCGATGATCGTCGCGGCGGTGTGGTTGCTCGCGCGTGCGCCCGGGGTCGACCGCGCTGTCGCAGCGGCGGTCCGAACACGGAGCAGATGAACCCCGGTCGATTGACACGTGGACGACATGCGAACACGCTACGCGCATGTCGACGATGATCCGGGTGCGGCACGTCGCGGACGCGATTCACCGCAAGCTCGAGGCACGCGCAGCCGAGGCCGTGCGCGCCGAGCGCGGCGCACGTTGATCGTCGCCGACGCGCCGACGACGCTCGAGGACCATCCCGAGCTCACGATGGTCCGTGGTCCCGATCAGCTCCCCGTGACGCGGATCCGGCCGCTGAGGGAGGGCCTGTCCGCCAATGACGCCGCGTACGTCGTGCCGGCCGAAGCGCTGAATGCGACCCTCCTCACGAGTGACCGGAGGCTCGCCTCGGCCGCAGCGCGATGGGCGGACGCGGAGACGGTGTGAGCCTGCCGACCCCGTTTCCCAATCAGCCGCCGCCGTTCGAGGGCCACAACCTGTTCCGTGCCGACCCGGCGCTGCAGGAAGCCGTGGCGCGCGAGGCGCCCTTCGCGGAAGCAGCAGTCGACGCTTGGGGAGCTTGGCTCGGAAGCGGCGAGGCCTACGCGCTCGCCGACGCCGCCAACCGCAACCCTCCGCAGCTGCGGCCATTCGATCGGGGCGGCGAGCGGATCGACCGCGTCGAGTTCCACCCGGCGTGGCACGAGCTCATGCGCCGCGCGATGGCCCAGGGGGAGCATGCGTCGCCGTGGTCGCATCCGCAACCCGGCGCCCACGTCGCGCGCGCCGCGAAGTATTACCTGCATGCGCAGGTCGAGAACGGGACGCAGTGTCCGCTGACGATGACCTTCGCCGCTTCGCCCGTTCTGGCCCGCGAGATGGCGGCGCCGCCGCTCGGCGAACTCCTCGCGCGGATGCATGCGAGCGATTACGACCCGCGCGACCTGCCCTTCGCCGCGAAGTCCTCCGCGCTCATCGGCATGGGGATGACCGAGCGCCAGGGCGGCTCCGACGTCCGCTCGAACACGACCCGCGCTGAGCCGCTCGGCGACGGAACGTGGGCGATCACCGGGCACAAGTGGTTCTTCTCGGCGCCGCAGTGCGACGCCCACCTCGTCCTCGCGCAGACCGGCCGCGGGCTCGGCTGCTTCCTGCTGCCGCGCCTCTCGCCCGACGGACGCCGCAATGCGATCCGCATCAACCGGCTGAAAGACAAGCTTGGCAACCGCTCGAACGCGTCATCCGAGGTCGAGTTCGACCGCGCGCTCGCGTGGGCCGTCGGCGAGCCCGATCGCGGCATCTCGACGATCCTCGAAATGGTCGGGTTGACGCGCCTCGACTGCGTGATCGGAAGCGCGGGAATCATGCGCGCTGCACTCTGCTGGGCGATTCATTTTGCGCGCCACCGAGTGGCCTTCGGCGCGCGCCTCGCCGGCCAGCCGCTGATGCTCGCGGTGCTCGCCGATCTCGCGCTCGAAAGCGAGGCTTCGCTGATGCTCGCCCTTCGCCTCGCGCGCGGCGCCGGCGAGGCGGCTGACGCCCGTGCGCGCGCGCTGCTGCGCGTGATCGCGCCCGCCGCGAAGTTCTGGGTCTGCAAGCGCGCCCTCGCGGTGACCGGCGAAGCGATGGAGGCCCTCGGCGGCAACGGCTACATCGAGGAGACCCCGCTTGCGCGCCTGTACCGCGAGGCGCCCGTCAACTCGATCTGGGAGGGCTCGGGCAACGTCGTCTGCCTCGATGTCGTTCGTGCGCTCGTTCGCGAGCGCGAAGCCGCCGAAACGCTCCAGGGCGAACTGCGCGAAGCGCGCGGGACCAATCGCTTCTACGATGAATTCGTCGAGACCCTCGAACACTTGCTGCACTTGGCTCCGAACGATCCCGCACAGGCGCGGCGTATCGCGGCGACGATTGCGCTCGCGGTGTCGGCCTCCGAGCTCATCCGGCACGCACCAGGCTTCATCACCGATGCATTCTGCGCGTCGCGCCTCGCTCCGCCTTTCCGCACCGTGGCGGCGAGCGCGTTCGCAATGGACGCGGATGCGGTGCCGACCGCCGCTCAGCGGCGGATCGTCGAGCGCGCGCTCGTCTCGAGCGGATCCTGACGATAGAACCCGGCGAACGCGCGGTAGACGTCCGGGTACTGGCGCTTCAGGAGCTTCGGCTCGGCAAAGAAGACCTCGGAGAGCACGGCGAAGAATTCGCCCGGGTTTTCGGCGGCATAGGGATCGATCTTCGTATCCTGGCCGCGGTCGACGCGCCGGCAGAAGTTCGCATAGGCCTTCTTCATCACCTCGCCCCACGCGTTGCGCGCTGCGGCATCGGGAAGGGGCGGGAAGCCGTTGGCGTCGCCGTCCCACATGTCGATCTTGTGCGCGAACTCGTGGATGACGAGGTTCATCTGCGCCTCGTCCCAGTTCGCCGACGCCTCGACGTCGGGCCACGACAGCACGACCGGCCCGCCCGGCATCGCCTCGCCGGCGAGCGCCTCGTCGCGGGCATGCACGACCCCCGCCTCGTCCTCCCATTCACCCCCCGGGACGAACTCGTCGGGGTAGACGACGATGTTGTCGAATCCGTCGTAGAGCGCGAGGTCGAGGTTCAGAACCAGCACGCAGGCCTGGATCGCGATCACCACGCGCTGCATGGCGGTGACCTCGTGTCCGCGCGCGCCGACGATGCTCTTCGCGTCGAGGAACAGCACGCAGAGATCGCGAAGGCGCGCAATCTCGTCATCGGAGTAGCGCGCGACGAACTGCAGCGACGCGCGCGCCTCGTCCCATAGCTCGTCGGGAATCGACGAGCGCTTCAGAATGCGCTGACGGCGCAGGCGGCGCAGGGCTTCGAACATCGCAGGTCAGGATCAGCCGATGCCGCAGCGGGCGAGCGGTCAGCCGCCGGACGACTCGGGTACCGGGCGGCTTGGCTCGTCGCCGCCGTTCCCTTCACCACCGTTCCCGTCGTCGCCTTCGAGCACGTCGCCCGCAAGCGGCAGCAGGCGCTCGGCATCGAGTTCGGGCAGCGTCTCGACGTCGCGAAGCTTGCGCGCGATCGTCGTGCTGCGCCGGCTCGCCTTGTCGAGCGTCCTGCCGACGTCGTCGAGCTTGTCGCGGGTCTTCGCGAGGAGATCGCCGAAGTGACCGAACTGCGTCTTCACCGCTCCGAGTACGTTCCACACCTCGGTCGAACGCTTCTCGATCGCGAGCGTGCGAAAGCCGAGCTGCAGGCTGTTCAGCATTGCCGCAAGGTTGGTGGGGCCGGCAAGGGTGATGCGATAGTCGCGCTGCAACGCGTCGGCGAGACCCGGCCGCGCCACCGCCTCGGCGAACAGGCTTTCGGTCGGCACGAACAGGATCGCGAAATCGGTCGTGTACGGCGGCTCGACGTACTTCTCGTGAATCGTCTTCGCCTGCAGCCTGAAGAACGCGTCGAGCGCCTTGCGCGCCGCGTCGACTGCGACGGCATCGGCGTGCTCGATCGCATCCTGCAGCCGCTGCCAGTCTTCGAGCGGGAACTTGGCGTCGATCGGCAGCCAGCACGGCGCTCCGCCGTCGTCACGACCCGGGAGCCTGATCGCGAACTCGACGCGATGGTCCTTGCCGGATTCCTTGCCGGGCCGCGTGACGACGTTCTGTGCATACTGGTCGGGGGTCAGCAGGTCGGCGAGGAGCGCTCCGAGCTGCACCTCGCCCCAGCCGCCGCGCGTCTTCACGTTGATCAGCACGCGTTTCAAGTCGCCGACGCCGGTCGCGAGGGTCTGCATCTCGCCGAGGCCCCGGTGCACCTGCTCGAGACGCTCGGAGACCTGCTTGAACGACGCACCGAGGCGCTGCTCGAGGGTCGCCTGCAGCTTCTCGTCGACCGTCGCTCGCATCTGGTCGAGCTTCTGAGCGTTGTCGGTGCGAAGGAGTTCGAGACGCTCCTCGATCGTGCGGCGCATGGCCTCGAGGCGTACCTCGGACGCCTGCGTTGCAGTCTCGATACGCTCGCCGAAGGCCTTCAACTGCGCGACGAGCCCCTGCTGCTGGCGCGCGAGCGCCGCAGCGACCTCCTCGCGAAGCTGCTTCGACGCGGCCCCGGTCTCGTCGCGCAGCCGGTTGCCGGTCCCTGCGAGCTCTTCGCGCAGCCGGTTGCCGGCGCCGGCGAGTTCCTCGCGCAGCCGCAGCGCCGCGGCCGCGGCGTCGCCGCGCGCCGCAACGAGGTCGCTCCGCACGTCGCGCTCGTGATTCGCGGCTCCTGCAGCGAGCGCATCGAACTTGACGGCGAGCGACGCGGCGTCGCGTGCCGCCGCCTCGCGATCGGTCGCCAGTCTGCCGATCTGGCGCAGCGCGATCGCCACCAGCAGCACGACGAGTGCCAGCGCGACGAGTGCCGCACCGACGAGCCAGAGAAGCTCACCCATGGGCGGCGAGTGTAGCAGCCGCCCGGCGGCGCCATGTCCTACGCGTCGCGCGCCTCCAGCGCGAGAAGCGCGAAGGTCGCGAGCCAGTGCCCGCCCGCGTAGTCGTCGCTCGCAAGCCCTTTCCAGCCGGCCGCCAGATGCCGATCGGCGGCGTCGCGCAGCACGGCGGCGAGTCGGTGATCCGCGGCAAGTCCGCTGGCAATCGTCGCGAGGCACCACGCACGCGACAGGTTGAGTCCATCGAGGTGGACGGTTTGCGGATCGCTCCGATCGGCCACCGCGGCAGGCTCGAAGAGCATGCGCGGCTCCCGGCGCGCGAGGCCGGGGAGGAACGCCGTCAGCCAGCCCTCGAACCCGGCAGCATCGAGCACTCGCCGCATCAATGCGGCTTCGATGAGCGACGGCGACAGGAAATCGGCGCCCGAAGGCTCGAAGGCGGCGGGAGCGTCGCGATCCGCGCCGTACCACGCCGATGCGGCACCGACGCATGCCGCATCGAGCGAAGACGCGAACGGCGATGCGCCTGCGCCCCGCGCGTAATCGAGGGCGAGCACGAGCCCGAACGCGCTGTTCGCGTGCATGCCGTGGCGGATCGCATAGCCCGCGCGCGGCAGGTAGTCGAGATAGCGCTTCGCGAACGCCGCGACGAGGGGTGCGAGCGCATGGGACCAGCGCCGCCCGTCAGCATCGTCGTGGCGAGCGAGCTCGTCCCCGAGCTTCAGCAGCCACGCCCAACCGTAGGTGCGTTCGAACGACGCGCTCTGCGGTCGCGCGAGGTAGGCGACCTCGGCGGCAATCGCGAAATCGGCCAGGCGAGCATCGAAGAGCCGCCCGATCTCGCCGCGGCAGCCAAGCGCAGGGAAGTGCCGGCGGAGGCGTGCGAGCAGCCAGTGCATGTGGACGCACGAGTGCCAGTCGTAGCTGCCGTAGAACGCAGGGTGCAGGACACGAGGCGGCACCGCGTCCTCGTCGGACAGCAGCACGTGGTCGAGCTTCGCAGGGTACTCGCGCGCGATGTTGGCGAGTGCTACGGCGGCGAAGTGCTCCGCGGCAGCGGGGTCGAGGACTGGCGTCACGCCGCCTCGGTCTGCGCGCTCGCGCGCGCCGCCCGCTTGCGCTCGTGCTCCTTCAGGTGGCGCTTGCGGATGCGGATCGACTTCGGCGTCACCTCGGCCAACTCGTCGTCGGCGATGAACTCGACCGCATACTCGAGCGTGAGCGCGATCGGCGGTGTCAGCAGGATCGCATCGTCCTTGCCTGCGGCGCGGACGTTGGTGAGCTTCTTGCCCTTGATCGGATTGACGACGAGGTCGTTGTCGCGCGAATGGATGCCGATCACCATGCCCTCGTAGAGCTTGTCGCCGGGCGAGACGAACATCCGGCCGCGCTCCTGCAGGTTCCACAGCGCGTAGGCAACCGCCTCGCCGTCCTCCTGCGAGACCAGCACGCCGTTGCGGCGCTCGGGAATCTCGCCGCCGACCGGCGCCCAGGTGTCGAACACGTGGCTCATGAGGCCCGTACCCCGAGTGAGGTTCATGAACTCGCCGTGGAAACCGATCAGTCCCCGCGCGGGAATCCGGTAGTCGAGCCGCGTGCGCCCCTGGCCGTCGCTCGCCATGTCGGCGAGCTCTCCGCGGCGCGCGCCGAGCGCTTCCATGACGGCACCCTGATGCTGCGCCTCGACGTCGACCGACAGCGCCTCCCACGGCTCGCGCACCTCGCCTGCGACGACGCGCGTCAGCACGCGCGGGCGCGACACCGCGAGTTCGTAGCCCTCGCGGCGCATGTTCTCGATCAGGATCGTCAAGTGGAGCTCGCCGCGGCCCGAGACGAGGAAGACGTCGGTGTCAGCGGTGTCCTCGACCTTCAGGGCCATGTTGGTGAGGAGCTCGCGCGCGAGCCGCTCGCGGAGGTTGCGCGAGGTGACGTACTTGCCTTCGCGCCCGGCGAGCGGGGAAGTGTTGACCTGGAAGTGCATCGCGAGCGTCGGCTCGTCGACGGCGATCGGCGGCAGCGCCTCGGGCTCATCGGGCGACGCGAGCGTCGTGCCGATCGAAAGATCGTCGACGCCGGTGACGAGCACGATGTCGCCGGCGGCCGCGCGATCGACGGCGACCCGCTCGAGCCCCTCGAACATGAAGACCTGATTGACTTTCGCCTGCGCCGGCGCGGAGTCCGCCGCACCGCTGCCGAGCACGGCGACCACCTGCCCCGGACCGATGCTTCCGCGGCGGATACGCCCGACGCCGAGCCGGCCGACGTAGCTCGAATAGTCGAGCGCGCTCACCTGGAGCTGCAGCGGGCCGTCGACGTCGCCGGCGGGCGGCGGCACGTGGTCGAGGATGGTGTCGAAGAGCGGCCGCATGTCGAGGCCCCGCGCCTCGTCGGCCGCACCGCCGGCGCGCTTGGCGGCGACGACATCGAGCGTCGACCACCCCATCAGCGCCGATGCGTACACGACCGGGAAATCGAGCTGGGCGTCACTGGCGCCGAGTCGGTCGAACAGCTCGAAGGTCTGGTTGACGACCCATTCCGGCCGCGCGCCGCTGCGGTCGACCTTGTTGACGACGACGATCGGGCGCAGCCCGAGCGCGAGCGCCTTCAGCGTGACGAAGCGCGTTTGCGGCATCGGCCCCTCGACCGCGTCGACGAGGAGCAGCACCCCGTCGACCATGCCGAGCACGCGCTCGACCTCGCCGCCGAAGTCGGCATGGCCGGGCGTGTCGACGATATTGATGTGCGTCGTCGTCGCGCCGCGGGTGTAGCGGATCGCGCAGTTCTTGGCGAAGATCGTGATGCCGCGCTCGCGCTCGAGGTCGTTGCTGTCCATCATCCGCTCGCCGACGTGCTGGTGCTTGGCGAAGGTGCCCGCCTGGACGAGCAGCTTGTCGACGAGCGTCGTCTTGCCGTGGTCGACGTGGGCGATGATCGCGATGTTGCGGAGGTCGGCGCGAACGGGATTCATGGGGGAACGGCAGTATCGCCGGGCTCGCTGCGGCGCGCGGTGTTGCTGCGGCGCGACGAAAATCGTGAAGTATAGGGCTTTCCGCCAGGGATCCGCCACAAAAATTCGAAGAATCCGAGACTTAAGGTATAATGCGCCATTCGGGCGGCCGTTCCGGTCACCGCCCGCTCCGCCCGGCCGGGCCGACAACGGTCCCGCCGACAGCGCTCAACCCGAACGATTCCGCTGCCTGGACCGGAAACCGCGCACGCGGTAGGCCGCGTACCAGGAGCAAGCATGCAGATTTCGAGCTTTGCCGAGCTCGGCCTGCGCCCGGAGATCCTCCGCGCAGTCACCGAAGCCGGCTATACCACCCCGACGCCGATCCAGGCGCAGGCCATTCCCGAAGTGCTCGCCGGCCACGACATCATGGGCGGCGCCCAGACCGGAACCGGCAAGACCGCAGGCTTCGGCCTGCCGATCCTGCAGCGGCTGCTGCCGCACGCGAACACGAGTCCCTCGCCGGCGCGCCACCTCGTGCGCGCGCTCGTCCTCGCGCCGACGCGCGAGCTCGCAATCCAGGTCGAGGAGTCGATCCGCGGCTACGGGAAGTACACCGGATTGCGCTCGACCTGCGTCTACGGCGGAGTCGACATCCGCCAGCAGCTCCCGATCGTGCGCGGCGGGGTCGAGATCCTGGTCGCGACGCCGGGAAGGCTCCTCGACCACCTCGAGCAGAAGAGCATCAACCTCGGTCACGTCGAGACCTTCGTGCTCGACGAGGCCGACCGCATGCTCGACATGGGCTTCATTCCCGACATCAAGCGCATCATGGCGGTCCTGCCGGCGAAGCGGCAGAACCTGCTGTTCTCGGCGACGTTCTCGAACGACATCAAGCGGCTCGCCGACGATCTGCTGAACGCGCCGAAACTGATCGAGGTCGCCCGCCGCAACACCGCCGCCGAAACGGTCTCGCAGAGCGTCTACAAGCTGCCGCAGGAGGCGAAACGCGCGCTCCTCGTGCACATCGTGAGCTCACGCAATTTGTGGCAGGTGCTGTGCTTCGTACGCACCAAGCACGGCGCGTCGCGGCTCGCGCGCCAGCTCGAGCGCGATGGCCTCGCCGCATCGGCGATCCACGGCGACAAGACCCAGGCGGCGCGCCTCGAGGCGCTCGCGAAGTTCAAGGAGGGCAAACTGCAGGTGCTCGTCGCGACCGACGTCGCCGCGCGCGGCCTCGACATCGACGGCCTGCCCCTCGTCGTCAACTTCGAGTTGCCGCACGTCCCCGAGGACTACATCCATCGGATCGGCCGCACCGGGCGCGCGGGCGCCAGCGGCGAGGCGACCTCGTTCGTCGCGCACGAGGAAGAGAGGTATCTCGTCGAGATCGAGAAGATGTTGAAGAAGAAGATCGCAATGGGTGACCTCGACGGCTTCGACGCGGGCGCGGCGGCGGCCGCCTCGCGTGAGCGCGCCCCGCGCGGAGAGGCGCATCAGGCGCCGCGCGGAGCCGCGCACCGGGCGGCACAGGTGACGTCGCGCGGATCTGCGCAGGCAGCACCTCGAGGAGCCTCGCAGGCGGCCTCCCGCGGGCCGCGGCGTCCCGCGCAAGGTTCCGCGCAGGAGCCGGCACCACGGGACCCGCGCGCTCCGGCACCGCCGCGCGACCGGCGCGCCGAGCGCGAGGCTGCCTACGCGAAGAATCCCGACCAGCCGATCGTCCGGCGCGACAGCCAGGCGAGCGCCGGCAACGGCGGGTCCGCATCCGGAGCGCATGCGCCGCGCGCGCACGCCCACATGCACGCGGCGCGCCGTTCGCGTCCGGTACCGGCGCTGCTGCAAAAGCGCGCCCCGCCCGGTATCGCGAAGGCCTGACGGCGGCCGCGCAACGGTCACGCGGGCCGGCGATCGACCGAGGACGCCGGTTCCCGGCTCGCCCGTGGCCCACGCCGCCTCGAACCTGCTCGAGGTCGACCATCTGACCGTCGAGTTCGCCGCGCGCGAGCGCACGACGGTCGCCGTACATGGTCTCTCGCTCGCGATCGCGCGCGGCGAGACCCTCGCCATCGTCGGCGAATCCGGCTCGGGGAAATCGGTCACGGCGCTTTCCGTCATGCGCCTCGTCGAGCACGGCGGCGGACGCATCGCGGCCGGCTCGATCGCGTTCACGCGGGCGTCCGGCGAGACCGTGGACCTCGCCTGCGCCGATGCGGCGACCCTTCGCAGCATCCGCGGCGCCGAGATCGCGATGATCTTCCAGGAGCCGATGACCTCGCTCAACCCGGTCTTTCCGGTTGGCGAGCAGATCGCCGAGTCGATCCGGCTGCACCAGCACAAGGATGCCGCGGCCGCGCGTGCGGAGGCATTGCGCATGCTCGAGGTGGTGCGCATTCCCGATGCGCGCTCGGTGCTCACCCGCTACCCGCACCAGCTCTCCGGCGGGATGCGCCAGCGGGTGATGATCGCCATGGCCCTGTCGTGCCGGCCGGCGCTCCTCATCGCCGACGAGCCGACCACCGCGCTCGACGTCACGATCCAGGCGCAGATTCTCGCGCTGATCCGCACGCTGCAGGACGAGCTGCGGATGGCGGTGATGTTCATCACGCACGACATGGGCGTGGTCGCCGAGGTCGCCGATCGTGTCGCCGTCATGCATCGGGGAGACAAGGTCGAGGAAGGCACTGCCGCGTCGATCTTCGCCTCCCCGCGCGAGCCCTACACGCGCACCCTTCTCGCCGCGGTGCCGCGCCTCGGCGCGCTCGCGGCCGAAGGGGGCCGCGTACGGCGGCCGAACGGCGACGCACAGCCCCTCCTTCGCGTACGCGACCTGACGACGCGCTTCGACGTGCGCTCGGGCGTGCTCGGCCGCGTGCGCCGCCGCGTCCACGCCGTCGAGAAGGTGAGCTTCGACCTCGCCTCGGGCGAGACGCTGGCACTCGTCGGCGAATCGGGCTGCGGCAAGTCGACGACCGGGCGCTCGCTCCTGCGGCTCGTCGACATTGCGTCGGGAGACATCGAGTTCGCGGGACGCAACATTGCGCGACTTCCGCGAAGCGAGCTGAGACCGGTGCGCCGCGACATCCAGATGATCTTCCAGGATCCGTTCGCCTCGCTCGACCCGCGCCTCACCGTCGGCTTCTCGATCGCCGAGCCGCTCTACGTGCACGGCGTCGCCGGCCGGCGCGAGGCGCGCGATCGCGTGGCGTCGCTGCTCGAGCACGTCGGCCTCGACCCGGATCACGCACGGCGCTATCCGCACGAATTCTCGGGCGGCCAGCGCCAGCGCATCGCTATCGCGCGTGCGCTCGCGCTCGCGCCGCGCCTGATCGTCGCCGACGAGGCGGTGTCCGCCCTCGACGTGTCGATCCAGGCGCAGATCGTCGACCTCCTGATCGGCCTGCAGGAGGAGCTCGGAGTCTCCTTCGTCTTCATCTCGCACGACATGGCGGTCGTCGAGCGGATCAGCCACCGGGTGGCGGTCATGTACCTCGGCCAGATCGTCGAGATCGGCCCGCGGCGGGCGATCTTCGAGGACCCTCGCCATCCGTATACGCGTCACCTGATGGCGGCAGTGCCGGTGGCCGATCCGATGCGCCGCAGGCGCACCCGCACGCTGTCGTCGGAATCCATTCCGAGCCCGATCCGCGACGCCGGCGACGAGCCGGTCGTTGCCCCGCTCGCGGAAATCGCTCCGGGTCACTACGTCGCGACGCACCGGGTCGGCGGACCGTACTGATCGCGCCGCGCAAAGGCGCTATCATCGCGCCGCGTTCCGACCATCCGGAGGGGAGAAATCGAATGAAGCCGCTCGTGCGCCTGCTTGCCGTGGCACTCGCATCGCTCGCCGTGGCCGCGCCGGCCCTGGCGTCGAAGGACGTCGTGTTCGCCGTCGCGTCGACCTTCACCACCACCGATCCCTACGATGCCAACGACACGCTGTCGCAGGCGATGGCGAAGTCCTTCTACGAGGGGCTGTTCGGCTTCGACCGCAACATGAAGCTCATTCCGGTGCTCGCCGAGGGCTACACGGCGAGTCCCGACGGGCTCGTGTACACGATCAAGCTTCGCCACGGCGTCAAATTCCAGGACGGGACCGACTTCAACGCCGAGGCGGTCAAGGTCAATTTCGACCGCGTCACCAACCCCGACAACAAACTCAAGCGCTACGGGCTCTACAAGATCATCGCGAAGACCGAAGCCGTCGACGACTTCACCGTCCGGGTGACGCTGAAGGAGCCGTTCTCGGCGTTCATCAACGATCTTGCGCACCCGTCTGGCGTGATGATCAGCCCGGCTGCGCTTGCGAAGTGGGGGAGCAAGGACATCGCCTTCCATCCGGTCGGCACCGGGCCCTTCAAGTTCGTCGAGTGGCGCCAGCCCGACTACCTGAAGGTCGAGAAGTGGGACGGCTACTGGAAGAAGGGCTATCCGAAGGTCGACTCGATCACCTGGAAGCCGGTCGTCGACAACAACTCGCGCGCGGCGCTGATGCAGACCGGCGAAGCCCAGTTCACCTTTCCGGTGCCCTACGAGCTCGCACAGGTGCTGAAAGCGAAGCCCGACCTCGAGCTCGTCGCGGCGCCGTCGATCGTGCTTCGCTACCTGTCGATGAACACGCTGCAGAAGCCCTTCGACGACGTCAGGGTGCGCGAGGCGATCGCCTACGCGATCAACAAGGAGGCGCTCGCCAAGGTCGCATTCAGCGGCTACGCGGTGCCCGCCGACGGCGTCGTTCCCGACGCCGTCGAATACAGCGTCAAGCTCGGTCCGTGGCCCTACGACGTCGCGAAGGCGAAGAAGCTCCTCACCGAGGCGGGCTACCCGAACGGCTTCGAGACCGAACTGTGGTCGGCCTACAACTACAGCACTGCGCAGAAGGTTGCGCAGTTCCTGCAGCAGCAGCTCCAGCAGGTCGGCATCAGGACGAGGATCACGATGCTCGAGGCCGGCCAGCGCGTGCAGAAGGTCGAAAGCTGGCCCGACCCGAAGACGGCGCCGGTGCGCCTCTACTACGTCGGCTGGTCGTCGTCGACCGGTGAGGCCGACTGGGCGCTGCGGCCGCTGCTCGCCAGCGAATCGTGGCCGCCGGTGCTCTTCAACACCGCGTACTACAGGAACGACCAGGTCGATGCCGACATCAAGGGTGCGCTTGCGACGACCGACAAGGTCGAGAAGGCGAAGCTCTACCGCGACGCGCAGGAGCGCATCTGGAAGGACGCTCCGTGGGCGCCGCTCGTCACCGAGGAGCTGCTGTCGGCGCACAACCGCAGGCTGACCGGGGTGTACGTGATGCCGGATGCGTCGTTCAATTTCACCGACATCGACCTCAGGTAGCCGGACGCACCTGCGCGATCGGAAGATCGCCGGCGCGCGGCATCTCGGGGCCGCCGGGCACCGCGGCGCCGCGCGCGTGCGCGACGGCCATGCCGGTCGCGTCGTCGCCCGATGACTCAGTACGTCCTGAAGCGCCTCGCCGGCCTCGTGCCGACGCTGTTCGCGATCGGCGTGCTGGTGTTCCTCTTCGTCCATCTGCTGCCGGGCGACCCGGCGCGCCTCGCCGCGGGCCCCGATGCAACGCCGGAGACGGTCGCGCTCGTGCGCAAGGACCTCGGCCTCGACCGGCCGATCGCGCAGCAGTTCGTTCGCTTCGCCGACGGCGCGCTGCACTGGAACTTCGGGCGCTCGCTTTCGACGAAGCGCGCGGTCGCCGAGGAGATCGCCGAGCGCTTCATGCCGACCTTCTGGCTCACCGTGTGGAGCATGGCGTGGTCGGTCGTCTTCGGCATGGCGATCGGCATCGCCTCCGCCGTCTGGCGCAACCGCTGGCCCGACCGCCTCGGCATGACGCTCGCCGTGTCGGGCATCTCGTTTCCGGCGTTCGCCCTCGGCATGGTGCTGATGCAGGTGTTCGCGGTCGATCTCGGCTGGGTGCCCGCCGTCGGCAACGACTCCTGGCGCGGCTACGTCCTGCCGTCGCTGACCTTGGGCGCGGCGGTCGCGGCGATCATGGCGCGCTTCACCCGATCGTCGTTCGTCGACATCCTCGGCGAGGATTTCGTGCGCACCGCGCGCGCCAAGGGCCTGGACGAGCGCCGCGTGGTGATCAAGCACGCGATGCGGAACGCGCTGATCCCTGTCGTGACGATGATGGGACTGCAGTTCGGCTTTCTCCTCGGCGGGTCGATCGTCGTCGAGAAGGTATTCAACTGGCCGGGGCTCGGGCGCCTCCTCGTCGACGCGGTCGACATGCGCGACTACCCGGTGATCCAGGCGCTCGTGCTCCTCTTCTCGCTCGAATTCATCGTCATCAACCTCGCGGTCGACGTGCTCTATGGGCTCATCAATCCTGCGATCCGCTACCGATGACGCCGCCTCCGGCGAGCGCGTGCGCACGCCGTGGTCGGAGTTCTCGCGCAAGTTCCGCCGGCAGAAGGTGGCGGTCGCGGCCGGGGTGTTCGTCGTACTCCTCGTCGTCGTCGCAGTCGCCGCGCCGTGGATCGTGCCGTACAACGCCGAGACCTACTTCGATTACGACGCGCTCAATGCGCCGCCGTCGCTCGCCCACCTCTTCGGCGTCGATTCTCTCGGCCGCGACATCTTCAGCCGCATCCTGATGGGCGCGCGCATCTCGCTCGCGGCGGGATTCATCTCGGTCGCCGCCGGCGCGGTGATCGGCACGCTCCTCGGCCTCGTCGCCGGCTACTACGAAGGCTGGGCCGATCGCATCGTCATGCGCATCTGCGACGTGCTGTTCGCCTTTCCCGGCATCCTTCTCGCGATCGGCATCGTCGCGATCCTCGGTGGAGGCATGGCCAACGTGATCGCCGCCGTCGCGATCTTCAGCGTGCCGACCTTCGCGCGGCTCGTGCGCGGCAACACGCTCGGGCTGAAGCACCTCACCTTCGTCGAAGCGGCGCGAAGCCTCGGCGCCTCCGACCGCACGATCGTGCTGCGCCACATCCTTCCGGGGACGATCTCGGCGGTCGTCGTCTACTTTTCGCTCAGGATCGGCACGTCGATCATCACTGCGGCGAGCCTCTCGTTCCTCGGCATGGGTGCGCAGCCTCCGACGCCCGAATGGGGTGCAATGCTCGACGCAGCGCGCTCGGACATGCTCGTCGCACCCCATGAAGCGATTTTCCCGGCGCTCGCGATCTTCCTTACCGTGCTCGCGTTCAATCTGCTCGGCGACGGCCTGCGCGACGCGCTCGATCCGAAGATCGAGCGAGTGTGATCGCGCCCGGCGGGCAGCGCCGGCCGATGAATGCGGACGCCGGTCACCGGCGCCCCGGTACGCCGAGGCGCTTGTACATCGGGCGCAGCACCGCGCGCACACCGGGGAGGCGCCGGTAATACCATCCTGCCGCGAGCATCGCGAGGACGCCGTTCAGCGCGAACGTGAAGCGCGTGCCGATCGCTCCGGCAATCGCCCCTGCGGCGAGGTTGCCGAGCGGGGCGACACCGAGGAAGGCCAGCGTGTAGAACGATGCGAGGCGCCCGCGCAGGCGGTCCTCGACGATCGTCTGCAGGATCGTATTGGCCGAGGCCGCTGCGAGGATCACGCCTCCGCCGACGAAGAAGATCAGCGCCAGCGCGACCGGGAGGCTGCCCATGTACGAGAATGCGGCGAGCGCTGCGCCGCTGACGCCGGCCGAGACCGCGATAACGACGCCCAGACCGCGCACCGACGCGCGGCCGGCGAGGTAGGCAGTCGACAGCAATGCGCCGAGGCCCGCTGCCGACAGCAGGTAGCCGAGCGTATGCGGTCCGCCGCCGAAGATGTCCTTCGCGTAGACCGGCATCAGCGACGAGTACGGCGCGATCGTCCACGCGAGCGCCGCAACGAGGCCGAGGAGCGAGCGCACCGGCTCGAGCGCCCACGCGTAGCGCGCTCCCTCCGCCCAGCTCTGCCACCATCCGTGCGACGACGGCGACCCGCGGGCATCGCGCGGCCAGCGCATTCTCGCGATCGCGACGATCACCGCGACGAACGACAGCGCGTTGAGCGCGAAGCACACCGCTTCGCTCGTCAGCGCGAGGAGCATGCCGGCAATCGCCGGGCCGATCACGCGCGCGGCGTTGACGAGCATCGAGTTCAGCGCGATCGCGTTGGCAAGATCGCCGCGGTCGTCGACGAAGTGGACGTAGAGGGCCTGGCGCAGCGGCACGTCGAAGGCCGAGCAGGTGCCGAGCCAGAGCGCAAGCACGATGAGGTGCCAGGTCTGGATCCAGTGGAAAGCGACGAGCACGGCGAGCGCCAGCGCCTGCGCGAGCATCAGCGACTGCGTCGTCATCAATCCGCGGCGCCGGTCGATGCGGTCGGCGACCACACCGGCGATGCCCGACAGGAGCAGGATGCCGACGTTGCTGCAGAACGCGACGACGCCGAGGAGCCACGCCGAACCGGTCAGCCGGTAGACGAGCCAGCCCATCGCGACCTGCTGGAGCCACGTGCCGACGAGCGAAAGCCCCTGCCCGATGAAGAACAGCCTGAAGTTGCGGTGACGAAGCGCGCGAAACGTTCGCGGCAGGGGAATCGCGGTCATCGGGCGGGAATGCTACGCGCGCTCCAGCCGGTACACCCGCGCTTCGCCAAACCCCTTGGCGAGCGCCGTCGCACCGACGTACTCGATGGCGAAGCGCCCTTCCGCGTACGGCGCTACCGTCGCCGCAAACGCCTCGCTCGCATAGACGACGCCGGCGGGCGTGATCGGCTCGATGCGTGCGGCGCGCGTCACGTTCGCTCCGAAGTAGCTGTCGCGGCGCATCACCGGATCGAAGGTGCGATAGACCGGCCCGGCGTGCAGCGCGACGCGTACCTGCACCGCATCGCCGACCCCCGTACGCGCCCAGTCGAAGCTTCGCATCCGCTCGGCAAAACGCAACGCGAACTCGGCGGCGTCCGAGGCATCGTCGAACACCGTGTAGAGCGCGTCGCCCCAGGTCTTGGCTTCGAGGGGCTTCGCACCGGCCGTATCGATGAGCGCTGCGGCAGCGTCGAGAAAGGCGCGCTGAAAGTCGGGGATGACGTCATCGCGGAGCTTGCTGTAGCCCGCGAAGTCGGCGAACAGCATCGACTTCAGCGTGCGCCGGCGCGCGGTCGGGCTGTCCGTCGACGAGGCTGTTGCTGCCAGTCCAGCGCCCGCGACGGGAGCCGAACCGCCCATCTCGCGCCGGGCGTCGCCGGCGGTGCTTATCGAATCGGCGGGAGCGTCGCCGCGCAGCTTGCGAAGATCGATGACGTCGACGGCCCCGCCCTGCCGGCACCAGCGCTCAACGGTGCTGCGCGTGCCGCCGACCCGAGCGGCGTCATCCTCTCGCTCGCCCGGATCGAACACGCAGAGGAGCACGGGCTCCGTCTGCAGCTGGCCGGCGCGAAGCGTCGCGAGTCCATCGACCATCCGTGCTCCGTGCTCGAACAGCACGTCGTCTCCGAGGTATTGCTCGCCGCTGGCGACCACGACGCGATGCGCACGCGCGAGCGCCGCTTCGAAGCGCGCGACCCACTCGCCGCCTCCGGGTGCGACGCTGCTGCGGACGAATTCGTCGCGATCGAACGGCAGCACGAGGTCGACCTCGGCCCCGGCCTCGAACGCTGCTTCGACGCACAGCAGATCCGCCCCGCAGGCGGCCGACACGAACACGATCGGCTGATGCAGCGAAGCCAGGCGGTCGCGAAGCGCCCGTGCGACCTGCGGAACGAGCGAAGCCGGAAAGCGCGGGTTTGCGCGACCCGGCGCATCGATCATGTGCCCGGTGAAGGCGAGCACGCTCGGCGCCGGCAATTCGGCGAGCACGATGTTCGCCGCGGGTAACACCTGCGCAAGGAGCGCGAGTTGCCTTCGCATCGACGCGATCATCCCAGCATTGCCGGCGGCGGCGCGCTTCGCCACCGCGTAGCTTTGCTTCGCGCCGTCGAGGTCGCCCTGCAGGAGTTTCGCCTCGCCGAGTGTGGCATCGACCCAACCTGGCGAACCCCCGGTATCCGGCACCCGGCTCGCCGCGGCAACCACGTCGGCCGCAAGGCTGCGCGCGGCTTCCGCGTCGCCGAGGAGCATCGAAAGCGTCGCGGCGTTGACGCCCGGATAAGGATCGCGGCCGAGACGCCAGGCGTCGAGGTAGGCGCTCCGGGCGTGTTCCGCGGCGGCGGTGGTCGTCCCCTCGCGGCGCACTGCGCGATGCAACGCGTCCTTGAGCAGTCGCCCGCGCAGGCTCAGGATTTCGACCAGCAGCGCGCGCTGGCCGGCACCGTGCGCCGCGACCTGCGCGAGGTCGAGCAGCGCCTGCGCCTCGCGCGAAGCGCCGGCGCGCGCATGAGCGAGCGCCCCCCAGTAGAGCGCTTCGGCGTCCCGCCGGCCGGTCGCGTCGATCGAGCGGAAGGCGTCGCAGGCTTCCCACGGCTGCCCGCGGTCGAGGTGCTCGCGAAGGCGCGCGAGGGGGTCTATGGTCAACGCGAACCGGCCGCGGCGATCGCGCCGCGCAGCCTTGCGGTGCTATGCAGCGACCTCATCGGCGCCGGCAGCCGGTCGAGGATCCGCGCGGCCTCGGCGAGCGACGCCGACGCAGTCTTCGGCGTCGCCAGCGCCGAAGCGTAGAGCGCCTGCGCATATTCGATGTATTGCGTCAGGTCTTCGTTGTCCTTGCGCTCAAAGAGGTCGCGCTCGAACGCGAGCACCGGTTCGATGATCGTCGCCGCTCGCCGGGTGTCCCCCGAGCCGGCGGCGATCCACGCCTGCAGGGTCAGCAGGACGTTCCGGTTGCGCCGGTCGCCGACGCTGCGCAGCGGCACCCGGGCGCAGGCTTCGAGGGCCTTGTCGATCTCGCGGCCGGCACTCGCGAAGTCACGCTGCCACCACGACGCCTCGGCGGCGGTCCTCCACGCGAGGCACAGCGCACTGTCGCGCCCTTCCTTCGCCCCGTTCTCCGGCGGCGTCAGCGGCTCGAGACGGTTCGCGACGGCGAGCGCCATCGCGTGCACGGTCGCGAAGTCGCCCGTGGCATAGGGCATTGCGAACACCGCGTAGCCGACGCCGAGCCCGATCCCTGGACCGATCGTGCCGAGGTATTCAGGCAGGAACCCGCGTCCGAACGACCCCGCCGGGAGCCTTGTCGTCGCCATGTCGGTGTAGCGGCGGTTCTGTGCCAGGGCCGCGGCTGCCGCCCTCTCATGCCCCGAGTCCGCCTCTCCCGACGCGAACCAGCCCGAGACCTGCGCCAGGACCTGCCCGAGGAATGCGGCGTCGCGCACGTGCTTCGCGACGTCAACGCCCGCCCGCAGCTCGGCAAGCGCTCCGTCGATGTCGCCGAGGCTGTAGCGAACTCCCGCCGCCTGCATCCGCGCGTTGACGAGGTTGTTCCACGAGACCTGGTTGGTGGGGTCGAGCTCGGTCATCGCCTGCCAACCCGCAACATCCTTCGTCGACCATTCGAGCGCCTTCTTCATGTGCATCTCGGCCGATTCGGCCGACACCAGGTTGTCGAAGGTCAGCGCCTGCGCGCGGCGCGCCAGCATGTTGCCCGGCTGGACCGCGAGGACCTTCGCGGTCACGTCGAGCGCATCCTGCGCGACCGTGCGCGCACGGTCGAAGCGGCCGAGGCCGTTCAGCGTCCCGGCCTGCCACGACGACGCCTCGGCGTAGGCGACCGCCGCCGGCGTGTCGTCGAGCTTCAGGTCGGCGATGCTGCGCAGGGCGTCGCGAGCCTGGTCGAGCGTCTTCACCGCGGCTTCGTTGTCGCCCGTCTGCATCTGCGAGAAGCCGAGGTAGGTCGTCGCGAGGCCGTAGGCGCGCCGCACGGCGACCGACGGCGACGGGGCCTTCATCAGCGGCGCGAGCACCTCGACCGACTGTTGGGAAAGCTTCAGTTCGTCGGGGATCTGCAGCTCGCTCGACGCAAGCTTCGCCTGCGAAGCGAGTCCGATCGCGAGGCCGATAGCGGTCTCCTCCGAGCGATCGCCCTGCGCACGCAAACGTGTGAGGGTCGCGACCGCGTCGGAAAGCGCCTGCTTCGACTCGGTGAGCTTCGACTGGTAGCGCAGCGCCGCGCCGTAGCGCACGAGCGCCAGCGCGCGGTTGCGGTCGGTCTCGGGCGTGCGAAGCGCTGCGGGAAGGTCGGCGTAGTAATCGACCGCGCGTTTGGCGAGCGAGGCGACGATGTCGAGGCGACCGATCGGCTCGAGCTCGCGGTAGAAATCGTCGAGAAGATAGACGATGAGCTTCTCGGCCTGGCCGCGCGCGTTGTCGGCGAGCGCGCGCGTCTCCTTCGCCGCGACCTCGGCGCGCTGCGCGCGCTTCATGCTGACGTAGCCGAAGACGGCACTGCCGATCGCCGCGATCGCGAGCACGATGCAGACGGCCGCGACCTGCCTTGCGCGCACCAGCGCCCGGTGCGTCGCGGCCTCGCGAGCCTTCTGCTCAGCGAGCTTGCGCTCGGCCTCGTCGCGCGCCTCCCGCTCCTGGCGCAGGCTGCGGCTCGTGCGCACGACCGCGCACAGCACATCGTGCGTGAGCTCGACGCGGCGCAGATCGAGGCGCTCCTCGACACGAAGAAGCCGCCGGTTGACGAGCGCGGCAAGCGCCTGCGGCGCGCCCGCCGCGGCAAACGCCTTCTGTACGCGCTCCTCGGCAACGCTCTCGCGAAATCCCGATTCGGTGAGGAGCTCGTCTTCGATGAATCGCCGCACGCCTTCGGGCTGGTCGGTAAGCGCGCGCTCGTAGAACTCGGAGAGGATGGTGTCGCGCGAGCCGGCGAGGAGTGCTGCCGAGATCTCGCTTCCGTGCTGCGCCAGGCGAGCGTTGTTGAGCTCGCGGCAGATCAGCGACAGGAGCGAGGGCTCGACCTCGGCGTTGCGAAGCTCGGATCCACCGGCGACGAAGCGTACGATCGCCTCCGCCACCTCGTCGGTCACGAGCCGGCCTCCTGGCTTCGTCACCGCGGCGAGCGCCTGCTCGCCGGTCATCCGCGCGAGCCGCATCCGGTTCTGGGTGACCGACGGCATCCTGCCCTTGACCGATTCGAGCTGGGCGAGATAATCCTCGCGCAGCGCGATCAGCACGCGATAGTCGGTGCGCGCGAAATCGAAGCGCTCGGCGACCGAGTCGTCGGCGTCGATCGCCGCTTCGAGCGCCTTAGGCGGCCGGTTCTCGACGAGATCGGCGAGGTCGTCGATGAACTCTGCCGCGCGCGCGCGCCCGGAGTCGTCGCTCTGCGCGAGGGTGAAGATCTCCTCGAACTGGTCGAAGATCAGAAGCGGAATCAGCGGCTCGCCCGACACGTCGCGCAGCACGTCACCGCGGTGGTGCAGGAACTCCCACAGCGATTCGCCCGCGACCGACACACCAGGCTTCGCCCACTCGCCCGATGCGCCGGTCGCGCGAAAGATCGCGCCCTTGATCTGCTCCGAAGGCGCCGGAGCGCTCGCCGCGTAGTCGATCCGCACGTAGACCGGGCAGTAGCCGAGGCCGCGCAGCCGCGGCACGATGCCGGCGCGGAGGATCGACGTCTTGCCGAGACCCGACTGGCCGAACAAGAGCGTCAGCGTCTTGCGCTGCACGCGGCGCGCGAGCTCGGCGACCTCGTCCTCGCGGCCGTAGAAGTAGCGCTGGGTCTCCTCGCTGAACGACGCGAGGCCGAGCCACGGATGCTCGGCGTCGACCTGCGCAGTTTCCGCAGCCTGCGCCACGGAGTCGGTACGGGTCGCCGAATCGTTCATTGACGGTCGGCGAGATGGCTCGTCAGGTGCTGCGCGAATTCGGCCGTGACCTCGCCGCCGGGAAGGCTCGTGACGTGCAGCGCCTTGAAGCGATCGGGAATGTGCGCCGAGGCGGCGTCGACCGAGTCGATCGCCACCGGAACGATGAACAGCGCCCCCTCGGCGATGTTGCGCGCGCGATCGAGCGCATAGCTCCACTCGCGGCGGAAGTAGCCTTCGAGCCGCTTCTCGGTCGTCGCCGAGATCACCGGAACGAAGTACGAGCAGCGCGCGATGTTGCGCTGGATCTTGCGGTCGTAGTCGTCGCCGCCTTCGAGGCGGTCGACGTCGAACCAGGTGCGGATGCCGGCGGCGTCGAGCCCCGCCTTCAGCCGCTGCACCGCGGCGAGGTCCTCGCGCGCGTAGCTGATGAACACTGCGTGCTCGGGCATGTCGCGCTCGGGCGGAGTGAAGCGCTGCGGTCGCGCAAGGTCGATCACGTCGGCAGGCTTGTGGCGCGCCGTCCAGCGCCGGTGCAGCTCGTCGACGAACTTGCCGGCGCCGGCGTAGACGCGCGTCCTGAGGCTCACCTGCTGCAGGAAGTTCATCAGCCGCGCATCGCCCGCCGTGTGGCTGTCGGCGAGCACTTCGCCGACGTCGCGCGGGTCGGAGAGCCGGTGCCGCTTGGTCATTCGCAGGAAGAGCCGCGCGAGCCAGTTGGTGAAGCTCGAGCCGATGAAGAGCAGGTGGTTGTGCTCGAGCTCGTGAAAGAGCTTCTCGGGAGTGAGGTGCTCGCTTTGCAGTGCGCAGATGAACTCGAGGGTGTCCTCGTCCGAGATCACGTAGGTGGGTGAGGCCGACAGCCGTCCGAGGAGGTGGTAGACGACCGGGCGCGCGAGCTTCTCGCGCTCGGAGGGCAGGTCGACGACCCGGTTGGGCGCGTAGGCGATCACCTCGGTCGTCTGCGCACCGCCGAAGCGCTCGGCATTGATCGCCTGCTCGAGCAGCGGATCGAAGGTCGTGGTGACGAAGAGGTCGAAGTCGGTGATCTGCGCGAGCTGCCTGAGCGGCAGCGGCGGCTCGAAGGCGACGTCGCGAAAGAGGCTGCGAAGGCGCGTGTAGGCCTCCTCGCGCCGGCCGTGCGAAGCGAGGAACCAGCAGACGACGTCGTTCAGCGTGCACGGCTGCGGGAGCTGGCTCGTGTCGACGCCGAGCTTCACCGCGAGCTTCTCCGCCGCCCAGTCGTAGAGGAGCCGCGGCCCCGCGTCGGTCTCGACCTGGACGAGTTCGGGGCCGAGGATCGGGATGACGCGCCGCTCCTCGATGAAATCGAGCAGATCACCCCATGCGTCGTCGTCGAGCGTGGCGAGCGGAGTGTGCAGCGGCAGCGGCTGGGTCATCGCGTGGCGGTCCTGGCCCGGATCCTTCTCGTCCCTCGCGCCTCTGCGGGCGCTACGCCTCGGTGGGCGCTACCTGTCGGACCGTCACTCCCCGCGTTCCGGCGCCCGGGCGCGCCACAGTCTCCACGAAACATCCCGACGGGTCAATTACGCCGCGCCGATCGGCTCGTCGTCTGCGCGCCTCAGCACCTCCTCGGTATGTTCGCCGAGGCGCGGTGGGCCGCGTCGGTAGGTCGCCGGGGTGCGCGACAGCTTGATCGGCGAGGCGATGCCGCGGTAGTCCCCGATGTCGATGCGCATGCCGCGATGTGCGGTGTGCGGCTGCGCGAGCGCCGCTCCGACGCCCAGCACCGGCGCGCTCGGCACACCGCGACGAACGAGGACCTCGACGAGGCGCTCGCCGTCCCACGCGGCGAAGCGGCGCTCGAGGAGCGCGCGAAGCTCCTGCCGATGACGAGTGCGGCCCGGGTTGTCGGCGAAACGCGGATCGGCCGCAAGCTCGGGCGCGTCGACGACCGCGCAGAGCGCGGCGAACTGCGCGTTGTTGCCGACGGCGAGAAAGATGTCGGCACCCCCGGTGTGAAACATGTCGTAAGGGGTGATATTGGGGTGGGCACTGCCGGTGCGCTGCGGCTCGGCTCCGGAGTAGAAGTAGTTGGTCGAGTGCGGGAAGAGGATCGCGAGCGCGCTGTCGAAGAGCGTCGCCTCGACGAACTGCCCGCGCCCGCTCGTCTCGCGCTCGCGCAGTGCCATCAGAATGCCGACCGCTGCGTTCAAACCGGTGACGAGATCGACGATCGGCACGCCGAGGCGCAGCGGCGGCCCGTCGGCCTCGCCGTTGACGCTCATGAGCCCGGTGAACGCCTGCACGGCGGCGTCGTAGCCAGGGAGCCCGCCGAGCGGCCCATCGGCGCCGTACCCCGACACGCGGCAGTGGACAAGGCGGGGAAAGCGTTCGCAAAGCGTCTGCTCGTAGCCGAGGCCCCATCGCTCGAGCGTGCCGATCTTGAAGTTCTCGATCAGAACGTCGGCGGTGCCGAGCAGGGCGAGGAGGCGTTCGCGGTCGCGCGGTTCGCCAAGATCGAGGACGACGCCGAGCTTGTTGCGGTTGACGCCAAGGAAGTACGCGGCGGTGTCGCCGTCGAACGGCGGTCCCCAGCCGCGGGTGTCGTCGCCCGCAGGGGACTCGACCTTGATCACCTCGGCGCCGTGGTCGGCCAGAAGCTGCGTGCAGTACGGGCCGCCGAGTACGCGCGTCAAGTCGACGACCCGAAGGCCGGCGAGCGATCCCGGTGCAAGCATAGGCTCCATGCGTTCAACACTATTGTTGCACGGCAGCTGACCGCCGGCGCCGCGACATCGATTCGCACGCCGGGACGCGCCGAGGGTGATAACATATCTACATCTGATGTTATCATCTGCAGATCATGACCCGAACCCAGATCAGCCTCACCGAACGCGAGTACGAAGCCGCCAAGCGCGAGGCCGAGCGCCTCGGCATCTCGCTGGCCGAACTGTTGCGCCGGTCGCTGCGCGCACTGCTGCCGGTGGACGAGAGCAAGCCGTGGATGCGCTACGCCGGCATGGTCGAAACGGGCGACCCGGCATCGAGTGTGCGGATCGACGAACTGGTCTATGGGCACAAGGGCTGAAGCCTACGTGGACACGTCGGCCTTCATCGCGTTCGCCGATCGCTCCGACACCCATCACGCGACGTTTCGCAGGCTGTTCGCCGATCCGCCAAGCCTCGTCACGACGACGCTCGTCGTTGCGGAGGGACACGGCTGGTTCCTGCGCCGCTACGACCGTACGCGCGCGCTGCAGTTTCTCGCCATGATCGAAGTGATGAAGCCGCTGACCGTGGTCGCTGTCGGCGACGGCGAGCAGACGAAAGCGGTGGAATTCCTGCGCCGCTACTCGGACCAGGATCTGACGCTCACCGACGCGGTAGGTCTCCACGTCATGCGCACACGGCGTATCCGCGTCGGCTGGTCGACCGACTTCCACCTCGGCATGACCGGCGTTCCGCTGGCGATCGACGCACGATAGCGGTTTGCGCGGCCGGTCAGCCTTCGAGCCGCGCGTACTGCTCGCGCAGCTTGTCGAGCGTCGTGCTGAATCCGGCGAGGCGCTCGCGCTCCTGCGCAACGACCGCCTCGGGCGCGCGCGCGACGAAGCCTTCGTTGCCGAGCTTAGCCTTCGCCCGGGCAATCTCGCCCTCGTGGCGCGCGATGTCCTTCGCGAGGCGTGCGCGCTCGGCGGCGACGTCGACCTCGACGTGGAGCATGAGGCTCGTCGCGCCGACGATCTGCACCGGCGCGCTCGAGCGCGGAAGCTCGTGCACGACCCGTACCTCGGAGAGCCGCGCGAGCGCGGCGAGGTAGGGGGCAAACGTCTCGAGCTCGCTCGCATCGCCCGACGCGATCAGCGGCACTTTCTGCGCCGGCGAGAGGGCCATCTCCGAGCGCAGCGTCCGGCATGCGTTGACGATGTCCTTGAGGCGCGCCATCGCGGCATCGGCATCGGCATCGATACGCGCCGTATCGGCGACCGGGAACGGCTGCAGCGAGATCGTTTCGCCGGGGCGCCCGGCGAGCGGGCCGACCTTCTGCCACAGCTCTTCCGAGATGAATGGAATGAACGGGTGCGCGAGGCGCAGCGCCGCTTCGAGCGCGCGCACGAGAAGCGCCCGCGTTGCCCGCGCCGCCGCCGTGTCGCCCGCGGCGTCCGCGCGAGCCAACTGCACCTTGGCGAGCTCGACGTACCAGTCGCAGTATTCGTCCCAGACGAATTCGTAGAGCGCGCGTGCCGCAAGGTCGAAGCGGTACTCTTCGAGCGCCTCGGTGACGTCGCGCTCGGCGCGCTGCAGTTGCCCGGCGAGCCAGCGGTCGACGAAGCTCGGCGCGCGCGGAAGCGCGGGATCGGTGCCGCAATCCTGCCCCTCGACGTTCATCAGCACGAAGCGCGTTGCATTCCACAGCTTGTTGCAGAAGTTGCGGTAGCCTTCGCAGCGCTTGAGGTCGAAGTTGAGCGTGCGGTTGAAGGTCGCGAGCGACGCGAACGTGAAGCGCAGCGCATCGGCGCCGAACGCCGGGATGCCCTGTGGGTAGTCGCGGCGCATCCTCGCCTCGACCTTGCCGGCGAGGCGCGGGTCCATCATGTTGGAAACGCTCTTCGCGACCAGCGCGTCGAGGCCGATGCCGTCGATCAGGTCGATCGGGTCGAGCACGTTGCCCTTCGACTTCGACATCTTCTGCCCGTCGGCATCGCGCACGATCGCGTTGATGTAGACGTCGCGAAACGGCACCTTGCCGGTGAAGAGGGTCGTCGTCATGATCATCCGCGCGACCCAGAAGAAGATGATGTCGAAGCCGGTGACGAGCACCGACGACGGCAGGAATGTCGCGAGCTCACGCGTCTTATCGGGCCAGCCGAGCGTCGAGTGGCACCACAGCGCCGAGCTGAACCACGTGTCGAGGACGTCCTCGTCGCGCGTGAACGACGACGGCGCCCGGCCGAGCTTCGCGACCGCCTGCCTGCGCGCATCGTCCTCATTGCGTGCGACGTAGACGTTGCCCGACTCGTCGTACCACGCGGGAATCTGGTGCCCCCACCAGAGCTGGCGCGAGATGCACCAGTCCTGGATGTTCTCGATCCAGTGCAGGTACGTGGAGATCCACTCCTCGGGCACGAAGCGCACATGCCCGCGCTCGCCGGTCTGCGGATGCACGATGCCCGCGTCGGAAACCGCCGCGAGGCAGAGATCCTGAATCGAGCGCCCCGGCCACAGCGGGTGCGTCGCGGGCGCGGGCTTCCTCATCGCGACGTACCACTGGTCGGTCAGCATCGGCTCGACCGCCTGCCCGGTACGCCCGCAGCGCGGCACGACCATCCGGTGCTTCCTCTCGGCGACGACTCGCCCCTCGGCGCGAAGATCGGCGAGCACCGCCTTGCGCGCCGCGTAGCGGTCGAGGCCGCGGTATTTCGCCGGCGCACGATCGTTGACCGTCGCGTCGAGGTTGAAGATCGCAATCGCGGGAAGGCCGTGGCGCTGGCCGACCGCCCAGTCGTTGAAGTCGTGCGCAGGCGTGATCTTGACCACCCCGGTGCCGAACTCGCGGTCGACGTAGTCGTCGGCGATCACCGGGATCTCGCGCCCGGCAAGCGGCAGCCGCACGGTCCTGCCGACGTACGCGCGATAGCGCTCGTCTTCGGGGTGCACTGCGACCGCGGTGTCACCGAGCATCGTCTCGGGTCGCGTCGTCGCGACGGTGAGCGTGCCCGAACCGCCGGCGAGCGGGTAGGCGAGCTCCCAGATCGTGCCCTCCTCCTCCTCGCTGTCGACCTCGAGGTCGGAGACGGCCGTCATCAGCGTCGGATCCCAGTTGACGAGCCGCTTACCGCGATAGATGAGTCCATCGTCGTAGAGCCTGACGAAGGTCTCGCGCACCGCGGCCGAAAGGCCCTCGTCCATCGTGAAGCGTTCGCGCGACCAGTCGGCCGACGCGCCGAGGCGGCGCATCTGCCGCGTGATCGCTCCGCCGGACTCCTTCTTCCACGACCACACGCGCTCGACGAAAGCGTCGCGACCGAGGTCGTGGCGGGTCTTTCCCTCGGCCTTCAGCTGCTGCTCGACGACGATCTGCGTCGCGATGCCCGCGTGGTCGGTGCCGACCTGCCACAGCGTGTTGTCGCCGCGCATCCGGCGATAGCGGATCATGACGTCCATCAGCGTCTGCTGGAACGCGTGACCCATGTGCAGCGTCCCGGTGACGTTGGGCGGGGGAAGCTGGATGCAGTAGGGCGCCGCACCCTCCTTCCAGTTCGGCCTGAACCAGCCGCGCGACTCCCACAGCGGATACCACTTCGCCTCGATCGAGTGGGGCTCGAAGCTTTTCGAAAGTTCCATGACGGCAGTGTGCGGCAAAAAGGGGAAATTGTAGCGGACGGCGCCGCCGTGGACGGACGGCTCCGCTGTGCCGGTCGCGGCCGGCTCGCGCTGATGCGCCGGACCGCCAGCGCTCAGGCCGTCGAGGCAAGAAGCGCCACCGCGTAGCGCGCAATGGCGAGCGACGCAGTGAGTCCCGGCGACTCGATGCCGAACAGATTGACGAGTCCTGCGACGCCGTGCTCCGCCGGCCCGTCGATCGCGAAATCGCGCGCGGGTTCGCCGGGACCGGCGAGCTTCGGGCGGATGCCGGCGTAATCCGGAACGAGCGCACCCTCGGGAAGACCGGGCCAGTAGCGCCGAATCGCCGCGTAGAAGGAAGTGCTGCGTGCCGGATCGACCGCGTAGTCGATCGCGTCGACCCACTCGACGTCGGGGCCGAAGCGCGCCTGCCCGGCGAGATCGAGGGTGAGATGCACGCCGAGCCCGCCCGGCTCCGGCAACGGATAGACGAGGCGCGAAAATGGCGCCCTGGAGGCGAGCCTGAAGTAGCTCCCCTTGCAGTAGTGCTGGCGCCGCAGCGCGCCTCGCGGGAAGCCGTCGATCGATGCCGCGACCGATGCTGCATCGAGCCCCGCGCAGTTGAACACCGTTCGCGCGCGCAGCGTGATCGGCTCGGGCCCGTCGACCGTGAGCTCGATGCCATCGCGAGCGATCCGGCCGCCCGTCACGCGGCTCGCAACCGCGATGGCGGCGCCGGCGTCGCGGGCATCGCCTTCGAGCGCCGTCAGGTAGCCGTGGCTGTCGACAATTCCGGTCGACGGCGACAGGATTGCTGCGCCGCACACAAGCTCGGGCTCGAGCCTTCGCGCCTCGCGGGCGTCGAGCGCGACGAGGTCGGCCACACCGTTCGCGCGCGCCTGCTCGGCGAGTTGCATGAGCCGGCCGCCCGCGTCGCCTTCGGCCTCGACGACGAGCTTGCCGATGCGCCGGTGGGCAACGCGATGCTCTTCGCA
>JAFEDF010000060.1 GCA_018241785.1 Pseudomonadota bacterium
GGCAAGGAGGTGCTGCGGCTCGATGAAGCCGCTGTCGTGGCCGAGGGCGAGGCTCTGGGCGTCGCCGAGGGCCTGCTGGAACTTCGTGGTGAGCTTGTCGAAGCGCATGGTGCGATGGGTGCCGGACACAGGTACGAAACAGCGCAAAAGATGCGGCAGTCGCAGGGGTTTTTCAAGCCCCGCTGCTAGAATCGCACGCTGCCCCGGCGCCCGTCGCCGACCGTCCGGATCCCGGTACTCCCGCGACCCGGACCTTTCGCCCGCATGACCGACGTCACCCCGCGAACAGACGACCACGCGAAGCCGCCTGCCGATCGCCAGGTCGGCGGCGCGCAGGCGGCACCGCCGACTGCGAGTTTCCGGCGGGTCGTCGGCGCCGTGCTGTGGAGCTTCCTCGGCGTACGCAAGGGGCGCGCCATGCGCGACGACGTGGTCACGATCCGGCCCTACCAGGTGATCCTCGTCGGCGTCGCGATTGCAGCGGTGTTCGTCGCGGTACTGCTCGTCATCGTCCACACGATCGTCACCGCGGCGTCGTGACGGAGCCGCCGTCGCCGGCTCGTGGTAGGCTTTCGGCCTCCAACTGTCCACCTCGAATGCGAGCCGCCTCGCGCGGACCGGTGGCACCCCATCGTTAACCGGAGACCCCTCCCATGCTCAAACGAATCCTCCCGCTGCTCGCGCTGGTTCTCCTCGCCGCTCCGCTGACGCAGGCTCGCGCCGACGAGTATTCCGATACCGTCAAGCTGTTCAGGAATGCGGGCGAGAGCGGACAGTTCTTCAACCGCGCCTATGGCTACGCGGTCTTCCCCACGATCGGCAAGGCCGGCATCGGCGTCGGCGGCGCGTTCGGCGAGGGCCGCGTCTACGCGAAAGGCAAGCACGTCGGCAACACGTCGATGGCCCAGGTATCGGTCGGCTTCCAGCTCGGCGCGCAGGGCTACAGCGAGATCATCTTCTTCAAGGACGAGCGCGCGTTCAAGGACTTCACGTCGGGCAACTTCGAGTTCGGCGCCGATGCTTCGGCGGTGGCGATCACCGCGGCGGCGGGTGCCTCGGCGTCGACGACCGGTTCATCGGCGGGGGTCAGCGGGGGAATGAAGGACGCACGCAACGTCGGCGAGTACCACAAGGGCATGGCGACCTTCACGATCGTCAAGGGCGGCCTCATGTACCAGGCGACGATCGGCGGGCAGAAGTTCACCTACAAGCCGCTCTGACGACGAGGTGATCGAGACGGGTTCCGATCCGCATCCGGCGGTCGCGCAGTTGATCGCGCGGGCGCGCAGCGCCCAGCGGGTGATCGACGGCTACACGCAGCAGCAGGTCGACGACGTCGTGTCGGCCGCCGGCTGGGCGATCATCGAGCCTGCGCGCAACCGCAAGCTCGCCGAGACGGGTGTCCGCGACACCGGCCTCGGCGACGTCGAAGACAAGGTCCGCAAGAACTACCGCAAGACGCTGGGGCTCCTGCGCGACCTCAAGGGAGCGAAGAGCGTCGGCGTGATCGCCGAGTACCCCGACCTCGGGCTGATCGAGATCGCGCGGCCGGCCGGCGTCGTCGCGGCGATCACCCCGTCGACCAATCCCGCCGCCACCGTCGCGAACAAGATCATCAATGCGCTGAAGGGGCGCAACGCGATCATCGTCGCGCCGTCGCCGAAGGGATGGTCCACCTGCCGGATGCTCGTCGGCTTCGTCCACGACGAACTCGCCAAGGTCGGTGCGCCCCGCGATCTCGTCCAGCACCTCGACGGCCCCGTCACGAAGGAGCTCACCCACGAGCTGATGCGCGCGGCCGATCTCGTCGTCGCGACGGGCTCGCAGAGCAACGTGCGTGCCGCCTACTCGAGCGGCACGCCCGCGTTCGGCGTCGGGGTGGGGAACGTCGCGGTGATCGTCGATGCGTCGGCCGATATCGACGACGCTGCCGCGAAGATCGCGACCTCGAAGTGCTTCGACAACGCGACGAGTTGCTCGTCGGAGAACAGCGTGATCGTCGTCGAAGCGATCCATGCGCGCACGCTCGCGGCGCTCGCGGCAAGCGGCGGCGTGCTGCTCGACGGTGACGAAAAGGCGCGCCTCCAGGCGGCGATGTGGCCGGACGGGAGGCTCAGCCCCGCGGTCACCGCTCAGTCCGCGCAGCGCATCGCGGCACTCGCCGGCCTTGCCCGTCCCGAGGTCGTGCAGGCGCGCTTCCTGATGGTCGAGGAAAGCGGCACCGGCCGCGAGCACCCGTTCTCGGGCGAGAAGCTCTCCCCGGTGCTCGCCGTCTATCGCGCGCGCAATTTCGAGCACGCGTGCGACCTGGTGCGCGCGATCTACATGTACCAGGGCGCGGGGCACTCGGTCGGCATCCACACGCGCGACGATGCCCACGTCATGCACCTCGGGCTCGGGCTGCCGGTGTCGCGCGTCATCGTCAACCAGGCGCACTGTTTCGCGACCGGCGGCAACTTCGACAACGGGCTGCCCTTCTCGCTGTCGATGGGCTGCGGCACCTGGGGGCGCAACAGCTTCTCCGACAACCTCAACTACCGGCACTACCTCAACATCACGCGGATCGCGCGCACGATCCCGGAGCGCATCCCGTCCGAGGACGAGATCTTCGGCGACCATTTCCGCCGCTTCGGGCGCTGAGCGCCGCTGCATGGCGCGGACCGTACGCGACTGGATCGACCGCCAGGCGGCGCTGCGCCCCGATGCGGTCTTCCTGATCGCTCCCGAGCCCGGCCTCGAGCTCACCTTTGGCGAGCTGCAGCGCGCTTCGCGCCGGGTGGCGCGGCATCTCGCCGGCCTCGGCATCGAGCCCGGCGAGCGCGTCGCGATGCTGATGGGCAACGGGTTCCAGTCGGCGCGCGTCTTCCTCGGCATCATGTACGGCGGCTTCTGCGTGACGCCGCTGAACCTCCTCGCGCAGCCTTCGCAGCTCGCCTATGTCGCCGACCACTGCGACGCACGCGTGATCTTCGTCGCGCCCGATCAGGCGGCTCGGCTCGAGGCGGCCCTCGCCGGCGTCCGGCGCCCGGTACACGTCGAAATCTGCGACGTCGATTCGCCGTCGATCCCCGCCGACCGGGCAGGCGATGCGCCGGCGGATGGCGCCAGCGCCCCCGCGGAGGACGCCGATGCGTTGATGATGTACACGTCGGGGACCACCGGGGTGCCGAAGGGCGTCGTCCTCGCGCAGCGCAACGTCGTCGCCGGAGGCGAGTTCGTGTCGGTCGCGCACGCCCTCACCGAGGCCGACCGCGCGCTCGGCGTGCTGCCGCTCTATCACATCAACGCGCAGATCGTCACTGCCGTCGCGCCGCTCGTTCACGGCGGCAGCGTCGTGCTTCCGCACCGGTTCAGCGCGCACGAATTCTGGGAGCTCGCCGAGCGCTACCGCTGCACGTGGCTCAACTGCGTGCCGACGATCATCTCGTACCTGCTCGCCGGGCCCGATCCGCGCGAGCGCGGCATCGACACGAGCCGCATCCGCTTCTGCCGCTCGGCATCGGCGCCGCTGCCTCCCGCGCAGCACCGGGCGTTCGAGGAGAAATTCGGCATCGGCGTGATCGAGACGATGGGCCTCACCGAGACCGCCGCGCCGTGCTTCAGCAATCCGGTCGACCCTTCGAAGCGCAAGGTCGGCAGCCCGGGCCGCGCGGTCGGCAACGAAGCGAAGGTCGTCGACGCCGAGGGCCGGGCGCTCGCGCCCGGGACTGCCGGCGAGATCATGGTGCGCGGCCCGAACGTGATGAAGGGCTATTACAAGGCGCCCGAGGCCACGGCGAAGGCGCTCGAGCACGACGGCTGGCTGCACACCGGCGATCTCGGCTACGTCGACGACGATGGCTTCTTCTTCGTGACGGGGCGCTTGAAGGAGCTGATCATCAAGGGTGGCGAGAACATCGCGCCGCGTGAGATCGACGAGACGCTGCTCAGGCATCCGGCGGTGCTCGAAGCGGCGGCGGTCGGCATTCCCGACGAGCACTACGGCCAGGAGATTCTCGCCGGCATCGTCCTCAAGCCGGACGCCCGCTGCAGCGAGGACGATCTGCGCGCGTTCTGCGAGCGCGAGCTCGGCCGGTTCAAGACTCCGCGCGTCTTCAGCTTCCTCGCCGAGTTGCCCAAGGGGCCGTCGGGCAAGGTGCAGCGCCTGAAGCTCGTCACCGCGCCGCAAGACCGCTGAGCCGGCTGCACGGCCGCGATGCGCGCGGCGGGCTACGCCCCGTCGCGACGCGAGTTCCCGCAACGCCAGGGAAGCTCTGCGAAACGGGAACGGACCCTGTTTCAGCGATCGGCCGCGCCGGGAAGCGGTGGGGATGCCGCGGCGCGCTCTGCACCGACCGTGGAGGCCGAGGGAGCGGGGTACCGTGACGCGCGAGTTCGGCTGCGGAACGCAGCCGGTGTTTGAGCCCGTCACGGTACCCCGCTCCCTCGGCCTTAGCGGTCGAAC
>JAFEDF010000061.1 GCA_018241785.1 Pseudomonadota bacterium
CGCCTCGACCGACGAGCCCGATGTCCGTCACCATAGCCGTCGACGCGATGGGCGGCGACCACGGTCCGGCGGTGACGGTACCTGCCTCGCTGCAGTTCGTGGCGCGTCACCCGGACGTGCGCATCATCCTGGTCGGCATCGCGGGCGCGGTCGAGCACGCGCTGGCTGCCGCCACGCCGTCCGCGCGCGAACGCATCGAGGTGCGCGCGGCGAGCGAGACCGTCGACATGGACGAGCCTCCGGCCGACGCGCTGCGCAGGAAGAAGGATTCATCGATGCGCGTCGCGATCGATCTCGTGAAGTCCGGCGCCGCCGATGCCTGCGTCTCGGCCGGGAACACCGGCGCGCTGATGGCGATCGCGCGCTTCGTCCTGAAGACGCTGCCGGGCATCGACCGGCCGGCGATCGCTTCGCAGCTTCCGACGCGCCGGGGTACGACGCTGATGCTCGACCTCGGCGCCAACGTCAACTGCACGTCCGAGCAGCTCGTGCAGTTCGCGGCGATGGGAAGCGCCCTCGTCGCGGCGGTCGACGGCATCGAGCGCCCGACGGTCGGGCTCCTCAACGTCGGCGAGGAAGACATCAAGGGCAACGACCTCGTCCGCGAGACCTCCGAGCGCCTGAAGGCATCGGGGCTGAACTTCCACGGCAACGTCGAGGGGAGCGACATCTACAAGGGCACGACCGACGTCGTCGTCTGCGACGGCTTCGTCGGCAACGTTGCGCTGAAGACCTCCGAAGGGCTCGCGCAGATGCTCTACGAGTTCCTGCGGGCGGAATTTGCCCGCAATGCGCTGACCCGTGTCGCAGCATCGGTCGCGTGGCCGGTGCTGCGCGCGTTCAAGCGGCGCATCGACCCGCGCCGCTACAACGGGGCGATGCTGGTGGGTCTCAAGGGCGTCGTCGTCAAGAGCCACGGCGGCGCCGATGCCGTCGCATTCGTCAATGCGCTCGCACGCGCCCACGCCGAGGTCGCCCACGGCGTCCTCGACCGCATCGCGCAGCGGATCAGCGCGCATGCCTAGCAGGATCGCCGGGACCGGGCGCTACCTGCCGGCGCAGGTGCTGACCAACGCCGAGCTCTCGCGACGCGTGAACACCAGCGACGCGTGGATCCGCGAGCGCACCGGCATCGGGCAGCGCCACATCGCCGGGCCCGGCGAACAAACCTCCGACCTCGCGCTCGCCGCCGCGCGCGAAGCGCTCGCGGCGGCCTCGGTGACTGCCGCCGAGATCGACCTCATCGTCGTCGCGACGACGTCGCCCGACATGGTGTTCCCGTCGACGGCGTGCATCGTGCAGGACAAGCTCGGCGCGCACGGAGGGCCGGCCTTCGACGTCCAGGCGGTGTGCTCGGGCTTCGTCTACGCGCTCGCCGTCGCCGACCGCATGGTCGCCGATGGCCTCGCGAGGAACGCACTGGTGGTCGGCGCCGAGATCTACTCGCGCATCCTCGACTGGAACGACCGCGGCACCTGCGTGCTGTTCGGCGACGGCGCCGGCGCCGTCGTGCTCGTCCCATCGGCGAAACCGGGCATCCTGTCGTCGCACCTGCACGCCGACGGCCGCTACCGGAACATCCTCTGCGTCCCCGGACAGGTGCAGTCGGGTGCGGTGACCGGCACGCCGTACGTGCAGATGGACGGGCCGGGCGTGTTCAAGTTCGCCGTGCGCGTGCTGGCCGAGAGCGCGCTCGAAGCGCTCGCCGCGAACGGCATGACGGCGGCCGACGTCGACTGGCTGATCCCCCACCAGGCGAACGTGCGCATCATGGATGCGACGGCGCGCAGGCTGGGCCTTGCGCACGAGCGCGTGGTGTCCACCGTCGACCTCCACGCGAACACGTCGGCGGCGTCGATTCCGCTGGCCCTCGACGTCGCCGTGCGCGACGGACGCATCCAACCGGGCCAGCACGTGCTGCTGCTCGGCGTCGGCGGCGGCTTCACCTGGGGCTCGGTGCTGCTGCGCTGGTAGCGGCGCCCACAGCAGCAATCACGTCGAGGAGCGCACGATGAGCTTCGCATTCGTCTTTCCCGGGCAGGGCTCGCAGCAGCCCGGCATGATGGCGGGTTATGCCGGGCACCCGCAGGTGCGCGAGACCTTCGCCGAAGCATCGGAGGTCCTCGGCGATGACCTGTGGACGCTCGTCGAGGACGGCCCGTCCGAGGCGCTCAACCTCACGCGCAACACGCAGCCGGTGATGCTCGCGGCTGGCATCGCCGTGTGGCGTGCGTGGCGTGCCGGCGGTGGGGCCATGCCGGCGTTCGTCGCCGGCCACAGCCTTGGCGAATACACGGCGCTCGTCGCTGCCGGCGCGCTCGCTTTTCGCGATGCGCTGCCGCTGGTGCGCTTTCGCGCCGAGGCGATGCAGCAGGCGGTACCGGCCGGAACCGGAGCGATGGCGGCGATCATGGGCGGGGACGCCGCCGCAGTCGCCGAGGCGTGCCGCGAGGCCGCGCAGGGCGAGATCGTCGAGCCGGTCAATTTCAACGCACCCGGCCAGATCGTCATTGCGGGGCACCGGAGCGCGGTCGAGCGGGCGATCGTCGCGGCGCGCGCCCGCGGGGCGCGGCGCGGAGTGATGCTCCCGGTGTCGGCGCCGTTCCACAGCTCGCTCCTCGCTCCCGCGGCGGCACGCCTTGCCGAGCGGTTGCGCGAGGTGCCGCTCACCGCACCGTCGATCCCGGTACTGCACAACGTCGACGTCGCGCAGCACCGCGAGCCGGATGCGATCCGCGCAGCGCTCGCCCGCCAGGCGGCGAGTCCGGTGCGCTGGATCGAGATCGTCACGGCGCTGGCGGCAGCAGGGGTTGCCGCGATCGTCGAGTGCGGACCGGGGACGGTGCTCTCCGGGCTCACGCGCAAGATCGACGAGCGGCTCGCGGCCTACGCACTCACCGACGACACGGCGATCGCCGAAACGCGTGCCGCCCTCGCGGCACCCGCAGCGTGAACGCCATGGACGGGAATGCGCGCGAGCTGCAAGGCGAGATCGCGTTCGTCACCGGGGCGACGCGGGGGATCGGCCGCGCCATCGCGCTCGAACTCGGCCGCGCCGGCGCCACGGTCGTGGGCACGGCAACGACCGATGAGGGTGCTGCACGCATCGAGGCGAGCCTGCGCGAAGCCGGCATCGCCGGCGAGGGCCGGCGCCTCGAGGCCACCGACGCTGCCGCGGCCGACGCGCTCGTGCACGACATCGCGGCGCGTCTCGGCCCGGTCACCATCCTCGTCAACAACGCCGGCATCACGCGCGACGGCCTCATGCTGCGGATGAAGGACGCCGACTGGGACGCGACGCTCGCAATCAACGTGACGGCCGCGTTCAGGCTGTCTCGCGCAGTGCTGCGCGGGATGCTGAAGCTTCGCCGCGGGCGCATCATCCAGATCGGCTCGGTCGTCGGAAGCGCCGGCAACGCGGGCCAGGCGAACTACGCGGCATCGAAGGCGGCGCTCGCCGGCTTCACCCGCTCGCTGGCGCTCGAAGTGGCGGGACGCAACGTCACGGTGAACGTCGTCGCGCCGGGGCTGATCGACACCGACATGACGCAGGCGCTCGGCGAGGAGCAGCGCGAGGCGATGCTCGCGCGCGTTCCGCTCGCGCGCTTCGGCACGCCGGAGGACGTCGCGCACGCCGTTGCGTTCCTCGCCGGCCCGCGCGGCGCCTACATCACCGGCACCACGCTGCACGTGAACGGCGGCATGCTGATGTGCTGAGCTTGCGGTAAAATCCGCCGGTTTGATTCCCTGACCCCTCGAAGGGGAGGAGATGCATGGAAAACGTCGAACAGCGCGTCAAGAAGATCGTCGCGGAGCAGCTTGGCGTCAACGAGGCCGAGATCAAGAGCGAATCGTCGTTCGTCGATGACCTCGGCGCCGATTCGCTCGACACCGTGGAGCTCGTGATGGCGCTCGAGGAGGAGTTCGAGACGGAGATCCCCGACGAGGAAGCCGAGAAGATCACCACCGTCCAGCAGGCAATCGACTACGTCACGAGCCACGTCAAGAAGTAGCGCGCACGTGCCGGCAAGCCCATGACCCGCCGCCGCGTCGTCGTCACCGGCCTCGGCATCGTTTCCCCGGTCGGTATCGGCGTCGCCGCGGCCTGGGAGTCGATCCTCGCCGGCCGCTCGGGGATCGGGCCCATCACCCGTTTCGACGCCAGCACCTTCCCGACGCGCATTGCCGGCGAGGTGAAGGGGTTCGATGTCACGCGCTGGCTCTCCGGCAAGGAGGCGCGGCGCTACGACACGTTCATCCATTACGGCCTCGTCGCGACGATGGAGGCCGTGGCCGACGCCGGCCTCGCCGGATACGGCGGCGATCTCGAGCGCTGCGGAGTGTCGATCGGCTCGGGCATCGGCGGGCTGCCGATGATCGAGGAGACCCAGCAGACGTTCCAGCAAGGCGGATTGCGCAAGGTGTCGCCGTTCTTCGTGCCCGGCTCGATCATCAACATGATCGCCGGCCTCGTGTCGATCCAGTACGGTTACAAGGGGCCGAATCTCGGCTGCGTCAGCGCGTGCTCGACCGGCAACCACTGCATTGGCGAGGCCGCGCGGCTGATCGAATACGGCGACGCCGACGTGATGGTCGCCGGAGGGTCGGAGTCGACGGTATCTCCGCTCGGCGTCGGCGGCTTCTGCGCGGCGCGCGCGCTGTCGACGCGCAACGACGAGCCGGCGACGGCGAGCCGGCCGTGGGACGTCGACCGCGACGGCTTCGTGCTGGGCGAGGGGGCGGGCGTCCTCGTGCTGGAAGAGCTCGAGCACGCGCGCGGGCGCGACGCGCGCATCTACTGCGAGCTCGCCGGCTACGGCATGAGCGCCGATGCGCACCACATCACCGCGCCTCCCGAAGACGGTGACGGCGCGTTTCGCAGCATGCGCAACGCACTGCGGAATGCCGGCCTCGCTCCCGAAGGGATCGACTACATCAACGCCCACGGAACCTCGACGCCGCTCGGCGACGTCGCCGAGTGCATCGCCGTACGGCGTGCATTCGGCGCGCATGCCGGCAGGCTCGCCGTATCGTCGACGAAGTCGATGACCGGGCACCTGCTCGGTGCCGCCGCGGGCGTCGAGGCCGTGTTCACCGTCCTCGCGCTGCGCGACCAGGTCGCTCCGCCGACGGCAAACCTCGTCAACGTCGACCCGCAGTGCGACCTCGATTTCGTCCCGCGCGAAGCGCGCCGGATGCCGATCCGCGCCGCGCTGTCGAACTCGTTCGGCTTCGGCGGCACCAACGCGACGATCGTACTGAGTCGCGTCGGTCCCCAGGCGGCGTGACGGCGGCGCCGCTCGCGCAATCGGAAGCACGGTGGCGCTGATCGTCCAGAAATACGGCGGAACGTCGGTTGGCTCGGTCGACCGCATCCGCAACGTTGCGAAGCGGGTCGCGCATTTCCATCGTCAGGGACACAGGCTGGTCGTCGTCGTCTCGGCGATGGCGGGCGAGACCAACCGGCTGCTCGGCCTCGCGCGGGAGCTCGCGGCGCAGCCCGATCCGCGCGAGCTCGACGTCGTCGCCGCCACCGGCGAGCAGGTGACGATCGGCCTCCTCACGATCGCGCTGAAGGAGCTCGGCCTCGACGCCAAGAGCTACACCGGCGCGCAGGTGCGCATTCTCACCGACAGCGCGCACACGAAGGCGCGCATCCTCGATATCGACCAGGCGAAGCTGCGTGGCGACCTCGATGCCGGCAGAATCGTCGTCGTTGCGGGCTTCCAGGGCATCGATGCCGAAGGGAACGTCACCACACTCGGCCGCGGCGGATCGGATACCTCGGGAGTCGCGCTGGCCGCAGCCCTCGGGGCCGACGAGTGCCAGATCTACACCGACGTCGACGGCGTATACACCGCCGATCCGCGCATCGTTCCCGAAGCGCGCAGGCTCGACCGCATCACCTTCGAGGAGATGCTCGAGCTCGCGAGCCAGGGCTCGAAGGTGCTGCAGATCCGCTCGGTCGAGTTCGCCGGCAAGTACATGGTGCGCCTTCGCGTGCTGTCGTCGTTCGACGAGGTCGGCGCGCAGGGGCCCGGTACCCTCATCACCTACGAGGAAGACCAAGCGATGGAAGAGGCGATCATTTCCGGCATCGCGTTCAACCGCGACGAGGCGAAGATCTCGGTGATGGGCGTTCCCGACCGCCCCGGCATCGCCTACGCGATCCTCGGACCGATCGCCGAGGCCAACATCGACGTCGACATGATCGTGCAGAACATCGGCGCCTCGGGCCATACCGATTTCTCGTTCACGGTGAACCGCGGCGAATACCGCAAGGCGCTCGAAGTGCTCGAGGCCCAGCGCGGGAAGCAGTTCGAGGCGCGCGAGCTGATCGGCGACCATCGCATCGCCAAGGTTTCGGTCGTCGGCATCGGCATGCGCTCGCACGTCGGCCTCGCGTCGAGGATGTTCAAGACGCTCGCCGACGAGGGGATCAACATCCAGATGATCTCGACCTCCGAGATCAAGATCGCCGTCGTCATCGACGAGAAGTACCTCGAGCTCGCCGTGCGCGTGCTGCACAAGGCCTTCGAGCTCGAGAAGGACGGGAGCGGCGCCACCCAGGTGTGAAGCTCTGCGAAACGGGAGCGGAGCCTGTTTCAGCAATCGGCCGCGCCGCGTCGAGCGGCGGCGATGCTCCGGCGCGCTCTACACCGACCGTGGAGGCCGAGGGAGCGGGGTACCTTGACGCGCGAGTTCGGCTGCGAAACGCAGCCGGTGTTTGAGCCCGTCACGGTACCCCGCTCCCTCGGCCTTCGCGGTCGAACTCGCGCGCCGCGGCATCCCCGCCGCTTCCCAGCGCGGCCGATTGCTGAAACAGGCTCCGCTCCCGTTTCGCAGAGCTTCACACCTGGGTGGCGC
>JAFEDF010000062.1 GCA_018241785.1 Pseudomonadota bacterium
CTTTGCAGGCCGATTGCTTCCCTCTGAAAAAACCATTTGCCACCCGGCTTTTGCTACCCGAGCGGATTCAGTCGCGCTATACGACGTCAGCCGCTATCCGCGCTACACGACGTCAGCCGCCCTCCTACCGGAAGCGCGCGCCGCGCGTGCGCGCACGCGGCAGCCCCGAGGGTAGCCGTCAAGGGTATGTGAAATACGGGACCAACCAGCTCGACGCATTCGCCTGCGCGGACTAGCGCACAATCCGGCCCGCAGCAATCCACTCTTGCGTCTTGCCAATCGGCAGACGGTAGCGAGCGCAGTTGTAGGGTTCGAGCAGTCGCAGCTCCTCGCGCAACGTGCTCGCGAACGCTTCCTCGTCCGCGGCGGGAATTCCCAGTGCTTGGATGGCCTGGCGTAGCGGTGTCCCTGCGGCGACGATTTGCTGCACGGCAGAGCTCAGGTGCTCGCGGTACTTGGCCCGGAATGGGTTCGGCGCCCCTATCGCTTCGAGCATCGTCCGGTACCGGGGAATCGAGCGACGGTAGGTCCAGGCAAAGAGCTCGATGGCAAGCGTCAGGTCGAGCCGCTCGTAGACACCCAGCATCGCAAGCGCGTAATCCGTTGGCTCGACGTCGAGGAACGATAGCGGCGCGCAGTTTGCCAGCATCAAGGGCAGGTTCGCGGACAGGCGACTGGTCCGCTTGTTTCCGTCCGCAAAGGGTTGGAGATAGGCGAGGTTCACCCAAAGAAAGAAGGCAGCTTCCAGAGGGTTCTTGATATTGCGGGCCTTGTCGACACACAACCCGAGCATCTCTTCGAGGAGGGACGGCACCTGCGTCGGCACGTAGACGGAATCCGAGATATGGACGACGGTCGTGCGAATGGCGCCGAGCGCATCGGAATCGGCGAGCAGGCCTTGCATCAGCAGACTGTGCAGGTTGCGCACCACGGCAACGGTCATTCCATAGATGGGCACCTCATCGACCATGAATTCGATGGCGTCCTTGTGGTTGAGCAGCATCGTTGCGTCAGCGTCGTCCGTCTCCGAGCGGCCTTTCGCAAACAGCGCGCGGGTATCGAGCAGGGTCTTGCGATTGCCCTCCAGGCGTGACGATGCCCACGACAGGTCGATGAGCAGTTGCTCCAGCACCTTGCGCGCGTAGGTCCCGGCGGGCTGCTGCCCTTGGGTACGCCCATCGGCAAACAAGCTGGACGCAAGCTCCGGCGGCAGCAGGAATGAACGATTCGGCTCATAGGCATCGACGAAATGGCGCTGGTAGCTCACGGGGGCGCGAGTACCGAGGGGTTGCAGGAGCTGCTCGCGAAGGGCGCGCGCCGACGCGCTCCACGACGGCGAAACCGTGGCGTCGAAGCGGTCCCGCAATCCTGCCGTCTCGCTCACGGCGCCCGTATGTGGGGCCGGTCCTTGGCGTCGATAGACCGTGGCCGGTCCGTTGCCTTCGCGTACAAGGGCCCCCTGCTGCAGGAGTTTGCGAAGGTGCCGGTTCACGGTTGGACGTGGTACAGCCACATGCTCGGTGATGGCATCTGCCCCGGCAGGCCCACGTCCGGATGCCTCGCGCTCGGCCAGGTAGGCGAGGATTGCCGCAGGAATTTCCCGACGCGCCATGGTCTATCCTACCATTATCTAATCATAACGGTAATAGCCTATCACTATATTTCCACGATGACAACAAATGGATGTGATTATGATAAGATATCGACGGAATGGTCAAACTCCTTGCTTGGCACTGCCGGGCCGGCGACCGCTATGGGGGTGCGCATTTGAGGCCTGTGGTCCAAGCGCCGCCAGCCTCAGCTGAGCACAGTGTTGCCCGCGCTCCGATGCGACGCCTTCTCGGCGAAGGCGCGGGCCTCGGCCGCCGAGTCGAAGGTGGCGTAAAAGGGCCGGGGAAGCAGGGGGTGCTTGATGCGCAGCTCGTGAGCGCGGTTGTTCGAGCGCGGGCGGATGTGGAACGACATACGGTTCTCCAGTGGTGACGGGAGACGCGTATAGCGACCGCTTTAAATCGGCCTGCAAGCCGAAACCCGGGTGGCATTTGCCACCGGCCGGGGTCGGACGAGGCCGTTCGAGGCGAAATCGGGACCTGACGAAATCGGCCTGCTTCTGCGCTAACGCCTTGGCGCGGAAGCGGTCACGTCAGGTGGCAAATGGAGGCGGAGGTCGGAATCGAACCGGCGTAGACGGCTTTGCAGGCCGCTGCATGACCACTCTGCCACCCCGCCCGGGATGGGCTCGACGCCCGCCGCGATCAGAAGGTCGCGACGGGCATCCGAACGAAAAGGGAGAGCCGCACGATCGGACTGCGGGCTCTCCCGATGAAGCTGGAGCGGGAAACGAGTCTCGAACTCGCGACCTCAACCTTGGCAAGGTTGCGCTCTACCAACTGAGCTATTCCCGCGCGGCTCGCGATTATAGCATCGGCCCCTGCGACGCGACAGCGCGACGCCGGCCGGCTGATCGCGCCGGGATCAGAGCACCGCGGCGATCGCGCCGGCGACGTAGTCGAGGTTTCCTGGGTTGAGCGCGGCGACGCAGATGCGGCCGGTGTCGATCGCGTAGATCGAGTACTCGCGGCGCAGCCTTTCGACCTGGTCGCGGGTGAGCCCCGAGTACGAGAACATGCCGCGCTGGCGCAGGATGTGGCTGAAGTCGCGGCCGGGTGCGCGTTTCGCGAGGCCCGCGACGAGGGCCTCGCGCATGCCGCGGATGCGCTCGCGCATCGCGCCGAGCTCGCGCTCCCACAGCTCGCGCAGCTCGGCGTTGCCGAGCACGATCGACACGATGCGCCCGCCGTGCGTCGGCGGCGTCGAGTAGTTGGTCCGGATCACGCGCTTCATCTGCGACAGGACGCGCGCAGACTCGTCGCGCGATCCGGTGACGACGGTGAGCGCGCCGATGCGCTCGCCGTAGAGCGAGAAGGACTTCGAGAACGAGCTCGACACGAACACCGGTCCCGGGGTCGCCGCGAACTTGCGCACGACTTCGCCGTCGGCGTCGATCCCGGCGCCGAAGCCCTGGTAGGCGAGGTCGAGGAACGGGACCAGGCCGCGGCTTCGGACGGTGGCGACGATCTCGTCCCATTGCGCTGGCGATGGATCGACGCCGGTCGGATTGTGGCAGCAGGCGTGGAGCACGACGACGCTCCCGGACGGCAGCCGGGCGAGCGCTGCGCGCATCGCGCCGAAATCGAGGCCGCGCGTGGCGGAGTCGTAATAGGGATAGGTCTCGACGCGGAACCCGGCCGCCTCGAACAGCGCGCGATGGTTCTCCCAGCTCGGGTCGCTGATCCACGCGCCTGCGCCCGGAGCGAAGCGGTGGATGAAGTCGGCGCCGACCTTGAGCGCGCCGGTGCCGCCGAGCGCCTGCACGGTGAGCGCGCGCCCTTCGGCGATCACCGCGCCGTCGGCGCGGAAGAGCAGCGGCGGGACCGCGCGGTCGTATGCCGGGATGCCGTCGATCGGCAGGTAGCCGCGCGGCGACGCGGTGCCGGCGATCTCGGCCTCGGCGCGCCGAACGCATTCGAGGATCGGCAGCTTCCCGGCATCGTCGTTGTAGACGCCGACGCCGAGGTTCACCTTGTGCGGGTTGGCGTCGGCGTTGAAGGCCTCGCTGACGCCGAGGATCGGGTCGCGCGGCGCGAGATCGACGCTGCCGAAGAGCGTCGCGGAGACGGGAGCGTTCATGTTCGATCCGGGGCCGATCTGAAACGCGCTATTGTACGCGGGTCAACGATCGATGCTTCGCACCTGCTTCGCGACTCATGGCGCGCGCCGACACCCGCCTCGAACCTGCACCGAAGATTCCTCCCGTCACCGCGCTGAAGACGCTCGCGCAGACGCGGCGCTTCCTCGCGCCCTACAGGCGCCAGATCGTGCTCGCCGCGATCGGGCTCGTCGTCGCCGCGGGTGCCGTGCTCGCCGTCGGGCAGGGGCTGCGCTTCGTCGTCGACCGCGGCTTCGCCGCATCGAATGCGTACGAGCTCAACCGCACGCTGGCGATGATGCTCGGCATCATCGTCGTGATGGCCTGTGCGACCTACATGCGCTACTTCTACGTGTCGTGGCTCGGCGAGCGGGTCACCGCCGACCTGCGGCGGACGGTGTTCGACCATCTGCTCGCACTGCCGCCGTCGTTCTTCGAGGAGACGCGCACCGGCGAAGTGATCTCGCGCCTCATCAACGACACGACGATGCTGGAGACGGTGATCGGCGCCAGCGCGTCGCAGGCGATCCGCAACTCGCTCCTTCTGGTCGGCGGCCTCGCGATGCTGATGGCGACGAGTCTCAAGCTCACGCTGCTGGTTCTCGCGGGGGTGCCGGTCGTCGTCGTCCCGATCATCCTGTTCGGCCGCCGCGTGCGCAAGCTCGCGCGGGCGACGCAGGACCGCGTCGGTGACGTCGGCTCGTTCCTCGACGAGTCGCTGCACGAGATCCGCACCGTCCAGGCCTACGGCCACGAGGACGACGATCGCCACGGCTTCGCGACCCGCGTCGAAGGCGCATTCGGCACCGCGGTGCGGAGGATCCGCCAGCGCGCGCTGCTCGTCGCGGCGGTGATCCTGCTCGTCTTCGGCGCGGTCGGGGTGATCCTCTGGATCGGCGGCCACGACGTCGTCGCCGGGCGCCTCTCGGGCGGAGAGCTGTCGGCTTTCGTGTTCTACGCAATCATCGTCGCGGGCTCGGTCGGCACCATCAGCGAGGTGGTCGGCGACCTGCAGCGCGCCGCGGGCGCGACCGAGCGCCTGTTCGAGCTCCTCGCCGTGGTGCCCGGCATCCGCCCGCCGGCGGCGCCGGTTGCGCTTCCGGCATCCGGACGCGGGACGCTTGCCTTCGAGCACGTCGCCTTCCGCTATCCGTCGCGTCCCGACACGCCTGCGCTCGACGGGCTCAGCCTCGAGGTCCGGGCGAGCGAGAAGGTCGCATTGGTCGGACCCTCGGGGGCCGGCAAGACGACGGTGTTCCAGCTGCTGCTGCGCTTCTACGATCCGCAGGGCGGGACGGTGCGGATCGCCGGAGTCGATCTTCGCGAAGCCGATCCGCGCGAAGTTCGCCGCCAGCTCGCCGTGGTGCCGCAGGAGCCGGTGATCTTCGCTGCGTCGGTGCTGGAGAACGTCCGTTACGGCAGGCCCGACGCGAGCGACGCCGAGGTGAAGGCGGCCTGCGAGGCCGCGTACGCAGCCGAGTTCGTCCAGCAGCTTCCCGACGGGTACCTGAGCGCACTCGGCGAGCGGGGGGTTCGCCTCTCGGGGGGCCAGCGCCAGCGCCTCGCGATCGCGCGCGCGATCCTCGCCGACCGGCCGATTCTGCTTCTCGACGAGGCGACGAGCGCGCTCGACGCCGAGAGCGAGCGAATCGTCCAGCTCGCCCTCGAGCGCCTGATGGCAGGGCGCACGGTGGTCATGATTGCCCACCGCCTCGCGACGGTGCGCCACGCCGACCGCATCGTGGTGATGGAGGCGGGGCGGGTGGTCGCGCAGGGCACCCACGACGCGCTGATCCGAGACAATCCCCTCTATGCGAGGCTCGCTGCGCTGCAGTTCGGCACGCCGGCGGAGCGCGAGGCCGCCGAAGCCGCATGATCGTCACCTTCCCGGACAGCCCGTGGGAGCTGCACCAGCCGTTCGAGCCGTCGGGGGACCAGCCTGAGGCGATCGCGAAGCTCTGCGAGGGTCTCGGCGACGGCTTGTCGTTCCAGACGCTGCTCGGCGTCACCGGCTCGGGCAAGACCTACACGATGGCGAACGTCGTCGCGCGAACCGGCAGGCCCGCGCTGGTGCTGGCCCCGAACAAGACGCTCGCGGCACAGCTCTACTCCGAGTTCCGCGAGTTCTTCCCGCACAACGCCGTCGAGTATTTCGTATCGTATTACGACTATTACCAGCCGGAGGCCTACGTCCCGTCGCGGGACCTCTACATCGAGAAGGACAGCTCGATCAACGAGCATATCGAACAGATGCGCCTGTCGGCGACGAAGGCGATCCTCGAGCGCCCGGACTGCATCGTCGTCGCGACCGTGTCGGCGATCTACGGCATCGGCGACCCGTCCGAGTACCACAGCATGATCCTGCACGTGCGCCAGGGCGACCGGCTCGCGCAGCGCGACGCCATCGCCCGGCTCGCCGAGATGCAGTACCAGCGCGCCGAGCTCGACTTCAGGCGCGGGACGTTCCGCGTCCACGGCGACGTCCTCGACATCTTCCCGGCGGAGAACGCCGAGAGCGCGCTGCGCGTCTCGCTGTTCGACGACGAGGTCGAGTCCTTGCAGCTCTTCGACCCGCTGACCGGCCACCTGCGCCAGAAGATGACGCGCTACACGGTGTTCCCGTCTTCGCACTACGTGACGGGGCGCCGCAAGGTGCTCGACGCGATCGAGGCGATCAAGGTGGAGCTCGCCGGGCGCAAGCAGGAGTTCGTCGCAGCGATGAAGCTCGTCGAGGCGCAGCGCATCGACCAGCGCACGCGCTTCGACCTCGAGATGATGTCCGAGATCGGCTTCTGCAAGGGCATCGAGAACTACTCGCGCCACCTGTCCGGGCGCGCCGCCGGCGAGCCTCCGCCGACGCTGATCGACTACCTGCCGCCGCGCGCGCTGATGTTCATCGACGAGAGCCACGTGACGATCCCGCAGGTCGGCGGGATGTACAAGGGCGACCGCTCGCGCAAGGAGAACCTCGTCGACTACGGCTTCAGGCTGCCGTCGGCGCTCGACAACCGGCCGCTGCGCTTCGACGAGTTCGAGCGCCTGCTGCCGCAGACCATCTTCGTCTCGGCGACGCCGGCCGAGTACGAGGAGCGTCATGCCGGGCAGGTGGTCGAGCAGGTCGTGCGTCCCACGGGGCTCGTCGACCCGCAGCTCGACGTGCGCCCGGCGGCGACGCAGGTCGACGACCTCCTGTCGGAGATCAACCTTCGCGTCGCGCGCTCCGAACGCGTGCTGGTCACGACGCTGACCAAGCGCATGGCCGAGGATCTCACCGACTACCTCGGCGAGCACGGCGTGCGCGTACGCTACCTGCACAGCGACATCGACACCGTCGAGCGCGTCGAGATCATCCGCGACCTGCGGCTCGGCGAGTTCGACGTTCTCGTCGGCATCAACCTGCTGCGCGAAGGCCTCGATATCCCCGAGGTGTCGCTGGTGGCGATCCTCGACGCGGACAAGGAGGGATTCCTGCGCGCCGAGCGCTCGCTGATCCAGACGATCGGGCGTGCCGCACGCCACATCAACGGCACGGCGATCCTCTACGCCGACCGCGTGACCGATTCGATGAAGGCGGCGATCGGCGAGACCGAGCGCCGGCGCGCGAAGCAGATCGCGTGGAACCGCAAGATGGGCATCACGCCGCGGGGCGTCGAGAAGCGCATCCGCGAGATGATCGACGGCGTCTACGACATCGACGACGAGCGGCGCGAGCTCAAGGCGGCGCAGGCGAAGGCCAAGTACGCCGCGATGCCCGAGAAGGAGCTCGAGCACGAGCTGCGCGACGTCGAACGATCGATGCAGGATGCGGCGAAGAACCTCGAGTTCGAGCGGGCCGCCGAGCTTCGCGACCGCCTGTACGCGCTGCGCGAGGCGCTGGTCGGCGTCGCGCTGCCCACCGAGACCTGAGGAAACCAGATCGCGCCTTCGGCGTCCTATACTGGTCGCCCGCATGGGTATCGGACAAGGAGCACCGAAATGGAACTGAACGACAAGGTCGCAATCGTCACCGGCGCCGCGAGTGGAATCGGCAAGGCCATTGCAACGCGATACGTCAGGGCGGGTGCGCGGATCGTCGTCGCCGACCTCAACCTCGACGCGGCGAGCAGTGCCGCCCGCGCGATCGATCCCAGCGGACGCTCGATGGGCGTGGCGATGAACGTCACCGACGAGGTCGCCGTCAATGCCGGCGTCGCCGCGGCCGTGGCCAAGTACGGCAAGGTGGACATCCTCGTCAGCAACGCGGGTATCCAGATCGTCGATCCGATCGAGAGCTTCACCCTCGCCGACTGGAAGAAGCTCCTCGCGATCCACCTCGACGGCGCGTTCCTCACGACGCGTGCGTGCCTGCCGCACATGTACAAGGCGGGCAGCGGCAGCGTCATCTACATGGGATCCGTGCACTCGAAGGAGGCGTCGGTGCTGAAGGCGCCGTACGTCACCGCCAAGCACGGGCTGATCGGGCTCGCCAAGGTCGTCGCGAAGGAGGGTGCTGCGCACGGCGTGCGCGCGAACGTGATCTGCCCGGGCTTCGTGCGCACTCCGCTCGTCGAGAAGCAGATCCCCGAGCAGGCGAAGGAGCTCGGCATTTCCGAGGACGACGTCGTCAGGAAGGTGATGCTGAAGGACACCGTCGACGGCCAATTCACGACCGTCGACGACGTCGCCGAGGTTGCGCTCCTGTTCGCATCGTTCCCGACCAATGCGCTCACCGGCCAGTCGCTCGTCGTGAGCCACGGGTGGTTCATGCAGTGACGGGCGCGCGCCCCGCAGCCGCCGCCGGCACGACGCCGGCGTCGGTACTGTTCGTGTGCATGGGCAACATCTGCCGCTCACCAACGGCCGAGGTGGTGTTGCGCGACCACCTGCTGCGCGGCGGGCGGGCGACGGGCCTGCGCGTCGCCTCGGCAGGAATCGGCGACTGGCACGTCGGCGAGCCTCCCGACCCGCGCGCGATCGCCCACGCGCGCCGCCGCGGCTACGAGCTTGCCGGGCTTCGTGCGAGGCAGGTATCGCGCGACGATTTCGCGCGCTTCCGCTGGATTCTCGCGATGGATCGCCACAACCTGCACGACCTCGAGGCGCTGCGTCCGCCCGGATTCAGCGGCCATCTGGGCCTCGCCCTCGATCTCGCCCCAGGCCTCGGCACGCGCGAGGTTCCCGATCCGTACTACGGCGGTGCGGCCGGATTCGAGGCAGTCCTCGACCTGCTCGAGCGCGCCGCCCCGGTCCTCGCTCAGCGCGTGCTTCCGGGGGGAAGTGCGCGCTGAGAAGGCACGGTCAGGGCGCGGAGTCCTTGCGCGTTTCGACGAGTTGCAGCGGTTCCTCCGCCACCACCACGCGCGGCGGGCGCGTGCGGTGCGCGCGCGCGGGCGCGGCTTCCTCCTCGGCGGGCGACGCGTCGTGGTGGCGCGTTTCGACGAGTTCGAGACCCGAGTCCGGAGCCGGCGCGAGCGTGATCGGCACCAGCGCGGGGGCCTCGGGAGCCACGGCGGTGCTCACCGCTGCGGGTGCCGCGACCGCAGGGGCCGGTGTGACGGGCGCCGGTGCGACGGGCGCCGGTGCGACGGGCGCCGGTGTGACGGGCGCCGGTGCGACGGGCGCCGGTGTGACGGGCGCCGGTGCGACGGGTGCTACGGGAGACTCGACTTCGCCGAGCGTCGCCTGTCCGCCGACGCCGTTGTGCTGCGCAGGCTCAGCCGCGCGCGCGCCGTGTCCATTCCTCTCGCCGCCGCGACCGCGCCTCCCGCGCCTGCGCCGCCCGCCCTCGTGGCGATCTTCGGCTCCAGGTGCGCCGGCCGCGTGGCTCGCGTCGGGCTGACTCCCATGCTCGAGCGCGCCGGCCTCGTCCTGGCCGCCGCGCTGGGGCTCTCCACGCTCGCGTTGCTGACGCGGACCCTGCTGGCGCGGCCCGGGCTGGCGTTCGCCGGATTGGCGTTCGCTCGTCTGGCGCTCGCCGGCTGGGCGCTCGCCTCGCGCTTCGCGGCGGCGATCGCGTTCGCCGCGCTCGCGGTCGGAACGGTCACGCTCGCCGCGCTCGCGGTCGGAACGGTCACGCTCACCGCGATCGCGGTCGGTCCCGTCGCGGTCGCTGCGCGGACGATCGCCGCGCATGCCGTCGCGGCGGCCCTGGCCGCCACGTCGACCGTCGGATTCGCCCCGCGACGCCGCGCCACTTCCGCGCGGACGCGACGCAGCTTCGGCCGCCGGCGGTTTGCTGCCTGCGGCTACGTGCGCAACCGGCCCGGTCACGGGCGCAGGAGACTCTGCCGCCGGCGTGCGCAGCCACCCGAACATCCGTCCGAACCACGAGCGATGCATCTCGGCGGAGCCCGGTCCCGGCGCGGGCGCCGGCGCGGGTGCCGGCGCCCGCTCGACCGGCATCGGTGCGGGCTGCGACGGCGTGATGCCCTTGACGATCGCTTCCTGGCGCGGCTCCTTCGCTTCCTCGCGGCGCGCGGTGGCGGCTTCATCCTGGGGCTGCTCGACCATTTCGAACGACGGCGGCAATGGCTCGCTGCGATTGAGGTCGTCGTGGCGCAGCCGCTCGATGCTGTAGTTCGGCGTTTCCAGGTGCCGGTTCGGCACCAGCAGGACGTTCACCTTGAAGCGCGTCTCGACCGACAGCACCTCGGTGCGCTTCTCGTTCAGCAGGAAGGTCGCGACGTCGACGGGGACCTGAGCGACCACCTGCGCCGTGTTGTCCTTCATCGCCTCCTCCTGCAGGATCCGCAGGATGTGCAGGGCGGTCGACTCGGTGCCGCGGATGTGCCCGATGCCGTGGCAGCGCGGGCACGCGATGTAGGCGGACTCGTTGAGCGCCGGGCGCAGCCGCTGGCGCGACAGTTCGAGCAGCCCGAAGCGTGAGATCTTGCCGATCTGCACGCGGGCGCGGTCGTACTTCAGCGCCTCGTGCAGGCGGGTCTCCACCTCGCGCTGGTTCTTCGCGCTCTCCATGTCGATGAAGTCGATGACGATCAGCCCGCCGAGATCGCGCAGCCTGAGCTGGCGGGCGACTTCCTCGGCAGCCTCGAGGTTGGTGTTGAACGCCGTCGTCTCGATGTCGCCGGCCTTGGTCGCGCGCGCCGAATTGACGTCGACGGAGACGAGCGCCTCGGTGTGGTCGATGACGATCGCGCCGCCGGAGGGCAGCGCAACCTGCCGCGCATACGCTGTCTCGATCTGGTGCTCGATCTGGAAGCGCGAGAACAGCGGAACGTCGTCGGTGTAGAGCTTGACGCGCGAGACGTTGGCCGGCATCACGTGGCTCATGAACTGCTGTGCCTGCTCGTAGATCGCCTCGGTGTCGATCAGGATCTCGCCGATGTCGGGCTGGAAGTAGTCGCGGATCGCCCGGATCACCAGGCTCGATTCCTGGTAGATGAGATAGGCGTTCGACTGCAGCTTCGCCGCCTCCTCGATCGCGCGCCACAGCTGGAGCAGGTAATTCAGGTCCCACTGCAGCTCCTCGACGCCGCGGCCGATCCCCGCGGTGCGAGCGATGACGCTCATCCCTTCCGGAACGTCGAGCGCGGACACCGCTTCGCGAAGCTCGGCGCGCTCGTCGCCCTCGACGCGGCGCGAGACTCCGCCGCCGCGCGGATTGTTCGGCATCAGCACGAGGTAGCGGCCGGCAAGGGAGATGTAGGTGGTCAGCGCGGCGCCCTTGTTGCCGCGCTCGTCCTTGTCGACCTGGACGATCAGCTCCTGGCCCTCGCGCAGCGCGTCGTGCGACCGGCCGCGTCCTTCGCCGTCGCCGGCGCCGCCTTCGCGTCGCGCCCCGAGGTACTGGCGCGACACTTCCTTCAGCGGCAGGAAACCGTGGCGCTCGGCGCCGTAATCGACGAAGCAGGCTTCGAGCGACGGCTCGACGCGTGTCACGATTCCCTTGTAGATGTTGCTCTTGCGTTGCTCCTTCGATGCGGATTCGATGTCGAGGTCGACGAGCTTCTGGCCATCGACGATCGCCACCCGGAGTTCCTCCGCCTGGGTGGCATTGAACAGCATGCGCTTCATGGGTCTGTTCCTCGGCGCGGCCGGCGGCGCGCGGCGGGCAGACGGAACGAGCGGCGCAGCGCGGTCGTGCCGCGCTGCGGGTGACGCTTACGCGGTGTCGGCGCGCGAAGACGCCCGCGACCCCAGGAGGGAGGCGGTGACGGGACGAGGCGGCTTGCGCATATCGATCCGCAGCCCGGGCTGAACGCCCGCAGCACTCCTCACAGGTCTTCTTGTTCGCGAACGGCTGAGGTACCGACCCGCCTGCTCATGCACCCGGAACGGGGAGCTGACGGGCCGATGGGATTCGCCAGTGCACCGCGCAGCGGCCGCATCGAACCGGCCGATGCCGGTGCGGGACTGCGCCATTCCTTTACCATCGCTACTCTCGCAGAACCTGTTCCGCCCGGTGAGCGACTTAACCGGCTGGAAACGATTATATAAGGGAATGAACGAGTTAAGCAACGTGTCTGCAACGGCGCTCACCGTCGGGGAGGCGGGCGCGGGGCAGCGGATCGACAACTTCCTGCTGCGCCACCTCAAGGGCGTTCCGGCGAGTCACGTCTACCGGATCCTGCGCAGCGGCGAAGTCAGGGTGAACCGCGGCCGCGCCGCGCCGCACCGGCGGCTCGAAATCGGCGACGTCGTACGAATCCCCCCGATCCGCATTGCGTCGCGCACGGCCGGCGGCGCGGCCGGGGGCCGCGCACCCGGCGCGCAGCCCTCGGCGGGGCGCACGCCGCACCTGCGTATCCCGGTGCTGTACGAAGACGACGCGCTCGTCGTCGTCGACAAGCCCGCCGGGCTCGCCGTGCACGGCGGCAGCGGTATCGCGCTCGGATTGATCGAGCGGCTGCGTTTCGAGCGTCCGCATGAGCCGTTGCTCGAGCTCGTGCATCGGCTCGATCGCGACACCAGCGGCGTGCTCGTCATCGCGAAGAAGCGCCGCGCCCTGACCGGCCTGCACGCACAGCTGCGCGCGGGCGGCGTCGACAAGCGCTACAGCGTGCTGGTGCGGGGCCCGTGGCCGGCGGGCAAGCGCGTGGTCGATGCGCCGCTGCACAAGTTCGCGACCCGCGAAGGCGAGCGCCGTGTGCGCGTCGACGCCGGCGGGCGCGACGCCCGCACCGTGTTTCGCCGCGAGCGCTCCTTCGCGCGCCATGATCCGCCGCTCGCCCTGCTCGAAGCCGAGCTCGCCACTGGGCGCACGCACCAGATCCGCGTGCACCTCGCGCACGTGGGGCACGCGCTCGCCGGCGATGACAAGTACGGCGACTTCGCCTGGAACCGCGCGCTCGCCCGCGAGGGGCTAGGACGGATGTTCCTGCACGCGCACCGGATCGGTTTTGCGCATCCGCTCGACGCCCGTCGCGTCGAGGTGGAAGCTCCGCTGCCGGCGGAGCTCGCCGGCTTTCTTGCCTCGCTCGAAGGCGGCTAGCGGAACACCTGGGGCCGCCGCGGGGATCAGCCCACGCGCGATGCCGAGGGCGATCGCCTCGCTGCGATTGAGCGCGTCGAGCTTGCTCACGATGTTGCGGAAGTGGAAGTTCGCCGTGCGCGGCTTGATGCCGAGCTTGATCCCGATGTCGGCGCTCGTCATGCCGTGGGCGGCGAATTCGAGGCATTGCTTCTCGCGCGGCGACAGCGCCGGCCCGGTTGCGGGCCTGCTGCGGGGCGGCGCTGCGCCGTCGACGAGGTTGGCCATGAAGCAGCCGTGGAACGCGAGCGCGAGCAGCACGATCTCGCCGAGGCGCTGCGTGATTGCGCAGCGGCGGTCGGCCGTCACCGGCGAGACCGGCGAATGGACGGCGACGTAGATGCGTCCGTGGTCGCGATCGCGAAACGAGATCGACACCCCGCTCGCGATGCCGAAGCGCCGCGCATCCTCGAAGTACGCGCTGCAGCGCGAGTCACTCTTGTACTCGGCGGCGTCCCAGACGAAGGGAACGCTGCGGTTCCAGCTTCGCGTGACCGCCGGGTCGATCTCGATGTAGCCACGTTCACCGTAGCGTGCGACCCAATCGCCGGGAAGAGTCGACCAGACGAAGCAGCGCGTGTCGCGCCGCGTCGGGCCGGCATCCGGCGACATCGCGTAGGTGAACCCGGCGAATCCGAGCTTCGCCACCACGTCCTGCATTTCGGCTGCCAGCGGCCGGCCGGCGAGCGCTGCCTGCGCAAGCCGACCGACGGCGTCGTCCACGAGGTATCCGGGGACCCCAGTGGGTTGCCCCGGATCGATGAATGCCAGCATGTCCCCTCCCTGCGCGTGGCTCTTCTTTCGAGCATCGCCGCCGCCTCCGCGCGTCGGTGCCTGCCTTGCGGGTCGCCGATCGGTGCCGGCTTTGGTCGCATCATAGCCCGTCGTCGTGCATGGTTGCCGTCGCCTCGCACCGTGCCGGCTGCGCCGGCTCCGGGCCGCGGATCTTGCCGACAAGGATCGAAATCCGCGGAAGCTTGGGCTACTGCCACAAATGACGGGGCGCGTCGGCCCCGGGGCCGGCACGCGATCAGCGCGGTGGCGTGCGATGCGGCAGGCCGTCGACGCGGTCACCGGCGCCGATGCCGTGGTCGAGGAACCAGCCCTGGCGCATCTCGATCGCATAGAGCGCGGGTCCCTGCGACCAATGGGTCGCGAGGTCCTGCGGCGCCATCGACTCGACGTTGAGAATGCGCCCGCCCGCATCGACGAAGGCGACCGACAGCGGGATGAACGTGTTCTTCATCCAGAAGGCGAGGGGCTGGGCGGCGTCGAAGACGAACAACATGCCGTGGTCGGGTTGGAGACTGAAGCGGTTCATCAGCCCGATCTCGCGCTGCGACGGCGTCGCAGCGACCTCCGTCACCAGGCGCTGGCCTCGAATGGCCAGCGTGGCGGTCGGCAGGTGGGTATTGACCATCGGCTCCGCATGCGCGTCCGCAACCGCCTGGAGTCCTGCGCCGGGTCCCGCGCCGGATCCCGCGGCGAGGACGGCGCCGGACGTGCATGCGAGGCCCAGCACCGCCACGAGGCCCGCCAGGGCCCATGCACACCGGTCACCGCGCTGCGGCCTGGTTACCATGCGTTTCCTTCGGCTGCGCCAGCGCGGACCGGATGATCGACGCCGGTGCTGAGGCACTTTTGAGGCCCTTGAGTTGCCGGGGGTTCAGGGCTATATGGAACTGCACAGACTTGCCGGGGGATTATATGGGTGTGACTGCGTTGCTCCAGGTCCATCCGCGCAATCCGCAGCCGCGTGTCGTCCGCGAGGCGGCCGGGCTTCTTCGCGCCGGCGGTGTGGTGGCCTACCCGACGGATTCGAGCTACGCACTCGGCTGCCTCGTCGATGACGTCGATGCCGTACGGCGCATTCGCGCGATCCGCGACATCGACGCCCGCCATCACCTGACGCTCGTCTGCCGCGACCTCGCCCACGTCGGTCGCTACGCGCGAATGGACAACGCGCAGTACCGCCTGGTGCGGCTGGGCACGCCGGGGCCCTACACGTTCCTCCTGCGCGCGAGCCGCGAGGTCCCGCGGCGGATCCAGCACCCGCGCCGCAGCACGATCGGCGTTCGCGTCCCCGGGCATCCGGTGGTCCACGCGCTCCTGACCGAGCTCGACCAGCCGCTGCTGTCGACGACATTGATGCTCCCGGGCGAGGGTGCGCCCCTCGACGAGCCCGCGGCAATCCTCGCAGCGCTGCGCGGGCGCATCGAGGCGGTCATCGACGCCGGGCGGTGCCCCGCCGAGCCGACGACGGTGGTCGACCTCGCGCAGGAGCCGCCGCTGGTGGTTCGGCGGGGCGGGGGAGACCTCGCGCGCCTCGGCCTCGCCGAGGCTGATGGTACAATCGCCGCCTGAATGGATTTTTCGCTTCGGGCCATCGCGCTGGGTGTCCTGCCGGTGGTCCTCGCGATCACGCTTCACGAGGCTGCGCACGGCTACGTGGCGCGCGGCTTCGGTGACCGTACGGCGGAGGGGCTCGGCCGGATCTCGCTCAATCCGTTGCGGCACATCGACCCGGTCGGAACGTTGCTCGTTCCCGGCATGATGATCGCCGCCGCGGCGGCGTTCGGCGGTCCGGCGTTGATCTTCGGCTGGGCGAAGCCGGTTCCGGTGAATTTCGGCAACCTGCGCCATCCGAAGCGCGACATGCTGTGGGTGGCGGCTGCGGGCCCGGCTGCGAACTTCGCGATGGCGCTGCTGTGGGCGATCGGGCTCAAGCTGGTGGCACCCGGCGGGGTGTGGCCGAGCGGCGCCTTGCTCGAGATGGCGCACATCGGCATATCGATCAACCTGGTGTTGATGGCGTTGAACCTGATTCCCATTCCGCCGCTCGACGGCGGGCGCATCGCGGTCAGCCTGCTGCCGGCCCCGCTCGCGGCCGCATGGCAGCGCGTCGAGCGCTACGGCTTCGTCATCATCGTCGCGCTGCTCGTCACCGGGCTCCTCAACCAGCTGATGATCCCGTTCCTCCGCCTGGGCGAATACCTGCTCGCTGCGCTGCTGCATCTTCGATGAGCCTCCGTCATTTCCCGTCCCCCAGCCCATGATGTTTGCTGACCGCGTGCTCTCGGGCATGCGCCCGACGGGGCGCATGCACATCGGCCATTACCACGGCGCGCTGAAGAACTGGGTGCGGCTGCAGGAGGAGTTCGAGTGCCTGTTCTTCGCTGCCGACTGGCACGCGCTGACGACGCACTACGACGAGCCCGAGTCGATCGCCACCAGCGTGTGGGAGATGTTCGTCGACTGGCTCGCCGCGGGCATCGATCCGGCGCGCGCCACGCTCTTCATCCAGTCGCGGGTCCTCGAGCACGCCGAGCTCACGCTGCTGCTCGGCATGATCACCCCGGTCGGCTGGCTCGAGCGGGTGCCGACCTACAAGGACCAGCAGCAGCGTCTCGCCGACCGCGACCTGTCGAACTTCGGCTTCCTCGGCTACCCGGTGATGATGAGTGCGGACATCCTGATCTATCGCGCGAACAAGGTTCCGGTCGGCGAGGACCAGGTGTCGCACATCGAGGTGACGCGCGAGCTCGCCCGCCGCTTCAACCACATCTACGGGCGCGAGCCGGGCTTCGAGGAGAAGGCGCGTGCGGCGGTGAAGAAGCTCGGCCGCAACAAGGCGAAGCGCTACGAGACGCTGCGCACGGCGTTCCAGCAGCAGGGCGACACCCAGGCCCTCGCCGCCGCGCGCGAGCTCCTCGACGAGACGCAGAATCTCTCGCTCGGCGACCGCGAGCGGCTGTTCGGCTATCTCGAAGGATCGCGGCGCGTGATCCTGTCGGAGCCGCAGCCGCTGCTGACCGACACTCCGCGCGTGCCCGGCCTCGACGGCCAGAAGATGTCGAAGTCCTACGGCAACGCGATCCTCATGCGCGAGGAGCCCGCGGTGGTGACGGAGAAGATCCGCAGGATGCAGACCGATCCGGCGCGCGTGCATCGCAACGACCCCGGCAATCCGGAGCGCTGCCCGGTGTGGGCGCTGCACAAGATCTACTCCGACCAGGCGACGCGCGACTGGGTGTGGAAGGGCTGCACGACGGGCAGCATCGGCTGCCTCGACTGCAAGCAGCCGCTGATCGACGCGATCATCCGCGAGCAGCAGCCGATCCGCGAGCGTGCGCAGAAGTACCTCGACGACCCGACGCTCGTGCGCAATATCGTCGCCGACGGCTGCGAGCGCGCGCGCAAGCTCGCCGAGGAGACGATGCGCGACGTCCGCCCGGCAATGGGAATCGGCTATGACTGACGCGGTGCTCGATCTCGCGCACCCGGCGCCCGGGCCGCGCCCGCTCGCGCGCGTCTACGGCGAGCCGGTCAGCGAGCTCCCGCAGGACCTGTACATCCCGCCCGAGGCGCTCGAGGTGTTCCTCGAGGCGTTCGAGGGGCCGCTCGACCTCCTGCTCTACCTGATCCGCAGGCAGAACATCAACGTCCTCGACGTACCGATGGCCGAACTCACGCGCCAGTACCTCGGCTACGTCGAGATGATGCGCCGCACCCAGCTCGAGCTCGCCGCCGAATACCTGCTGATGGCCGCAGTGCTGATCGAGATCAAGTCGCGGCTCCTGCTGCCGCGCCCGCCGGCGCCTCCCGGCGAGGAGCCCGACGATCCGCGCGCCGAGCTCGTGAGGCGCCTGCTCGAATATGAACGCATGAAGCAGGCCGCGCGCGAGCTCGACGCCCTGCCGCAGGTCGAACGCGATTTCTCCGTCGTGCGCGTCTGGTTCGATCGCATGGCGGCGGCTCGCCTGCCCGACGTCGCTCCCGCTGACCTTCGCGCCGCGTGGGCGGGACTCGTCGAGCGCGCGCGCACCCACCGCCATCACCTGGTGACGCGCGAGCAGCTCTCGGTGCGCTCGGAGATGACGAGGCTCGTCAAGCTGCTGCAGCCGTCGCGCTACGTCGAATTCACTTCGCTGTTCGCTGCGCACGCCGATGTGCCGCACCTCGTCGTGACCTTCCTCGCGCTGCTCGAGCTCGTCCGCGAGCAGCTCGTGAGCGTCGCGCAGGCGGAGCCCTACGCGCCGATCCACGTGCAGCTGCGCGGCGAGACGCCGTTCCGGCTCGCCGGAGACGAAGCGTGAATGGCGACGGGGTGCACGTGACGGGGCCCGCCGGCGCCGACGACGGGTCAGCCGCGCCTCCCGACGCCGAAGCGACGAGCGTGCTCGAGGCCGCGCTCCTGATCGCCGGCGAGCCACTCGACGAAGCGCGCCTCGCGCGCCTGTTCGAGCCTGCGTTGCCGGTGGCCGACGTGCATCGGCTTCTCGAGGCCCTCGCGCTCGTGTGGAAGCCACGCAAGGTCGAGCTCGTGCGCGTTGCGTCGGGTTGGCGCTTCCAGGGGCGTCCCGGGCTGCAGCGCCATCTCGATCGGCTCGCACCCGATAAGCCGCCGCGCTATGCGCGTGCGGTGATGGAGACGCTCGCGATCATCGCCTATCGGCAACCGGTCACCCGCGGCGACATCGAGGCGATCCGCGGCGTCGCCGTCTCGACGAACGTGATCAAGACCCTCGAAGACCGGCAATGGATCGAATCCATCGGCCACCGGGACACTCCCGGGCGCCCGGCGCTGTACGCGACGACGCCAAGCTTCCTCGACGACCTCGGCCTCGCTTCGCTCTCCGAGCTTCCGCCTCTCGCGGATCTCGATTCGTCCCACCTCACGGAGATTCCCGATGTCCCCTCCACGGCCGCCGAGACGCAGCCCGTTCTCGAGACCCCGCCTGCCGGGTCCGATCCAGCAGCCGAGCCTGGCACTGCAGAGGATCGCGGAGAGCCTTCCGCCTCCGCGGCACAAACGGTCCACTGACGAGATCTTCAACGAGCCCCAGCGCCTGCACAAGGTGCTGGCGAGCTGCGGTTTCGGCTCGCGCCGGGCGATGGAGGAGATGATCCTCGCCGGGCGCATCACGGTGAACCGGATGCCGGCCGAAGTCGGCCAGAAGGTGGGGCCCGACGACGAGGTGCGCATCAACGGCGACCTCGTGAAGGTGCGCTTCGCACCTCCGCGCCCGCGCGTCCTCATCTATCACAAGCCGGCGGGCGAGATCGTCACCCGCGACGATCCCGAAGGCCGCACGACGGTGTTCGAGCGGCTCCCCGCAATCGCCAACGGCAAGTGGATCAACATCGGCCGCCTCGACTACAACACCGAGGGGCTGCTGCTGTTCACGAACTCGGGCGAGCTCGCGAACAGGATGATGCATCCGCGCTACGAGGTCGAGCGCGAATATGCGGTGCGCGTCATGGGCAGGCTCGACGACGCGCAGGTCCGCGCGCTGACCACGGGCGTCGAGCTCGACGACGGCAAGGCGCAATGCGACAGCGTGGTCGACGGCGGTGGCGACGAAGACGGGTCGAACCACTGGTACCGCGTGGTGCTGAAGGAGGGACGCAACCGCGAGGTGCGCCGGTTGTTCGAGGCCGTGGGTGTCATGGTGTCGCGGCTCATTCGCACGCGCCATGGCAAGCTCTCGATGCCGTCGCACCTGAAGCGCGGCGACGTCCAGGAGCTCGAGGGGGCCGACGTCTCCGCGCTGCTCGCCGCCGCGGGCTTGCGTGGCGGGACACCCGAACCGGCCGGGCGTGCATTGCAGGGTGGCCCCCGCCGGCATCCTGCGCCGCAGGGCCATGGGGGACCGGGGGGGCGCCATGCCCCGCGCGGGGGGCATGGCGGCGGGCAGCGCAGGCAGGGTCCGCAGGGGGCCCATCCGAAGGGCCCGCATCCGAAGGAGCCGCATCGGAAGGTTCAGCATGCGAAGGGCCCGAACCCGCCCGGCGGACCCGGACTGCCGCGCGAAGCGCACGCTGCGGTCGAGGCGGCTGCGTCGGCCGGCCCGACGGTGACCGAGGGTGCGCCTGCCTTCGACTTGCCGCCGCGCGCAGCCCCGTCGCGACCGGCCGAGCACCGGGGGCCGCGCAGCGCGGCAGGCAAGCCGGGCAAGCCGCCGCGCCCACACGGTCCCTTCCGCGGTCCGTCGGCGGGAGGCGGGGTGCCGCACGCGCAGCCGCAGCAGCGCCACCGGGTCAATTTCGACGAGGTGCAGCCGCAGAGTAACGCCAACGCGCTGCCGTTCGGCCACCGGACCCGCGAGGTGCCCGGCAACGGATCGCGCGCTCCGGGGCCGGCGTTTCGCGGACGCGGCCACGAGCGCGGCGGCAAGGACCCGCGCCCAGGGCAGCGTCCGCTGCGTCCGCGCGGCGATGTCGACGGCAACGTCGCGCCACCGGCGACGCGACGCGTGATCGACGACGACTGAGGCCCGGAAGGGGTCAGGTCTTGCCTTTTGCCTGATCCCGCGGGATCAGGCAAAAGGCAAGACCTGACC
>JAFEDF010000063.1 GCA_018241785.1 Pseudomonadota bacterium
CGGCGTTGACGCGCATCAAGAACGCGCGGGTCAGGAGCGGAGATGATCGTCGGCGCAGTTGTGCAGGTTCGCTGCAGGCGATGGCCCCGCGCCGCTTCGCGGCGAGGTCGGGGGCAGGTTCGAGCGGACGGAGCGCGGACGCGTGCGCATCGCAGACATCGGCGTCACGATCCCCCTGAGGGATTCCGCCGCGGCATCCCGGTTCGTGTGCGCGTGGTCGATCAAGGGGGGCACAAGGTGCACGAGGCGGGTATGGACGCAAGACGGGGCGGCCCGGGCGGCAGCCTGACTGCTGCGAGGCTTCGGTCGCCCACCGTTCCCCCCTCGTCCGACGCATCATGAAGGAGCTCACCGTGGGAACCACCGTTCCGAAATCGATCAGAGAGGAGCATGAGGAACTGCATCAGGACCTCGCCCGCGCCACCCGGCAACCGGGGGCCGTCGGCGAGGCCGCGAGGGAGGTTGCGCGCGTGCTTCACCCGCACTTCGTCGCCGAGGAGGAGTACGCGCTGCCGCCGCTCGGGCTGCTCTCCGCAGTGGCGCGGGGCGAGATGCCCTCTGGCGCTGACCAGATAATCGCCATGTCGGAGCACCTTCGTGAGGAACTGCCACGGATGCTCGACGAGCATCGCGCCATCGCCGCGGCCCTCGACGGCTTGATCGAGGCGGCCAAGCGCGAGGGCCAGGCCGAGGTCGTGCACTTCGCCGAGAAGCTGAAGCTGCACGCGAAGACTGAGGAGGAAGTCCTCTACCCGGCGACGCTGATCCTGGGAGAGGTGCTGCGCCGGCGGGGCTTCAAGGCCTGATGCGCAGGCGCGGGCTGTCGCCGCGCGGGCCGCCGCGGCGTGCGCCGATCCACTGCTCGTCAGTGCGCGGCCGGCGCCGGGCCCTGCACGACCTGCATCAGGTTGCCGGGTTTCACGTATTTCGCGAACGCAGCCTGCACGTCGGATGCAGTGAGCGCGAGGAAGTGCTTCGCAGCCACCATCGGCTGGTCGAGGGGTTCGCCGCGATAGCTCCACGCGACGAGCGAGCGCGCGATCCGGTTCACGCTGGATACGGCGATCGGAATCGAGCGGATCTCGTATTGCCGCGCGTTGGCGAGTTCCGCCTCGGTGACCGGCTGCGTGCGCATCCGCTCGAGATTCTCGCGCACCAGCGCGTCGGCCGCGGGAACCTTGTCGGGGTCGCTCGCGTAGCTCACGTAGAAGGCCGACCGGCTGCGGTCGAACGAGAGCTCCGAGCGGGCGTCATAGGCATAACCGTGGCGGATGCGGATGTCGGCCATCAGCCGTGACGCAAATCCGGTTCCGCCGAGCACGTCGTTGCCGAGCTCGAGCGCGTAGCGATCCGGGTTGCCGAGATCGAGCGCGAGGATCTGCGCCATCACGACCTCGTCTTGCCCCGAGTACGGATTCGGAACGGTGGCGTAGCCGGGCTTGTTGACCGGCACCGCCGGCGGGATGACATCGGGCTTCGGGCCGGTCGCGCGCCAGCGGCCGAACCAGCGCATGACGGTCTCGCGCGCGGCAGCGGGCGTCACGTCGCCGACGACGACGATCGTCGTGAGATCGGGCCGGTACGCGCTCGCGTAGTAGCTCTTCACGTCGGCGAGCGTCAGCGCATTGACGCTCGCCGGAGTCGCTTCGCGCAGGTGCGGGTCTCCCGCGGGAAGGAGCCCCTGCCGCAGCGCATGGGACATCCGGTAGCGCGGCGACTGCAGCTCACCGGCAAGCGCACGCGCCGTCGTCTTCTGCACGATCGAAAACGCGTGGGTCGGCAGCGCTGGATCGAGCTCGTTGTCGGCGAGGAGCTGCATCCCGCGGTCGAAGTCACGGCTGAGGACCATCAGGGAGAAGTCGGTTCCCGCAGATTCGCTCGCGGCGATGTCGTCCAGCGCCTTGTGGAACGCGCTGCGGTCGAGCGTCGTCGTGCCGTAGTCGAAGAGTCCTGCGAGAACGCGCGCGACGCCTTCCTTCCCCGCGGGCTCCTGCAGCGTGGCATCGTGGTCGATGTGTCCGACGACGGTGACGGTGCGGCTCACCGATTCGGGCTGCACGATCAGCGTGATGCCGTTGGGGAGCGTCGTGCGCGTTGGACCGAGCGTCCAATGCGGGGGCTCGAGCTTCGCGAGCGGATCTGCCGCCCAGGCCGGAAGCGGAACGCCGAGCTGCTCCTTGCTGCCGAACGATTCGCTGCCGCCGAAGCCGCGGCTGTTCGCTGCGCGCTCGCCGGTTTCGCTGGGCGTCAGCACGACGACGACGCGTGCGTCGGCACGCAGGTACTCGCGCGCGACGCGGTCGACGTCGGCCGGCGTGACGGCCTCGATCGCGCGCAGCGCCGCCTCCGGTGAATCGAGTCCCTGCCACGCGAGGGCCTGCGACCACGCGCTGGCGAGGTCGACTGCGCTGTTGCGGTTGAACTCGAACTGCGCCTGCTCCGAACGCTTGGCGGCCGCGATGAGGTCGGGCGAGACGCCGTCCTTCAGCAGGGTGTCGATGACTCCTTCGAGATGCGCCTGCGCTTCCTTCGCGTCGCCTCCCTTGGGGAAGCCGACCTCGACCTGCACGATCCCGCCGCGGCTGAACGGCTCGGTGTCGGCATCGGCCGAAAGGACCTTGCCCTGCGCGGCGAGCTCCTGCAGCGCACTGCGCGGATTGCCGAGAACGTCGACCAGCACCTGCGCGGCGGCGTAGTCGCGCGCCATCATGCCGGGCATCCGGTACAGGAACTGCACGCTTCCGGTGCCGCGCGGCGTCGTCATCTCGATCGTGCGCGGCTTGACCGCAGCGAGCGCCACCGGCGCGCGCTCCGGAACCGGCTTCGACGCAATGCCGCCGAACAGCTCCTTCATGCGCGCGAGCGTCGCGGCGGGGTCGACGTCGCCGACGATCACGAAGATCGCGTTGCCCGGCTGGTACCACGTGTCATAGAAGCTGCGCAGTGTCTGTGCGGTTGTCCGATCGAACGACGGGCGCGTTCCGAGCGCATCCTCAGCGTATCCCGTGCCCGCGAACAGCGTTCGCTCGGCCTCGATGAACGCGCGATAGCCGGGATCGGCGATGTCGCCCGACACTTCCTGCTCGATCGCGCCCTTCTCGGCATCCCAGTCCTTCGCGGTGAGGAGCGCACCGCGCATCCGGTGCGCCTCGATCTCGAGCAGGATGTCGAGGTAGGCCGACGGTGCGACGAAGTAGAACTGCGTCGCGTCACTCGTCGTGAACGCGTTGTTCTCGCCGCCCATCTTCGCGGTCATCTCGTTCAGCTGCGCGCCCGAGAGGCCGTCGCTGTCGCGGAACATCATGTGCTCGAGGGCGTGCGCAGTGCCGGGAAAGCCCGGCGGCGTCTCGTAGCCGCCTGCGAGGTAGGTGACCTGCGTCGTCACCATCGGCGCGAGCGTGTCGCGAACGATGACGACGCGAAGCCCGTTGGCGAGCGTCGCACGCAGGACATTGCTGTGTTCGTCGGCTGCAGGGGCGGCGGCAGCCGCCGTGGCTGGCTGCGCCGGCGCGGTCGTGCGCCCGGCCGGACCGGATGGGCCGGGCGTGCTGCAGCCGGTTGCAACGAGCGCCGCAAGGAGGAGGGCGGCGATGACTCGGAAGTCCGGGTACGGGCGCAGCATCGTGGGAAGTTCCTCGGGAGTGTCGGCACGGTCGTGGCGCGCAGAGCCTGCAGCCGCAGGTCCCGCGCACCTTCCCGTGCATAGACGGTTGCAATTCTTCCATACCGCCGTAGTCGCGCCCTGCGTAGAGTGCAAGCAGGCGCTGCGACTCGCGACGGCGCAGGAATGTCGTACATGACTGCAGAGAGGGCAGCAAAGTTCATTGCAAGCTGTTTGTCGTGCCTGGCGATCGGCTGGGCGTCGGCTGCCTCCGGCGGCGCCGGCGTCGCACCCACGCAGCCAAACGTCGGCTATGGCGGCGATCCAGCCGAGCGCTTCGACGTCTACACGTCACCGGGTGCTCGGAATGCGCCGGTGCTGTTCTTCGTCCACGGCGGCGGGTGGGCACGCGGAGACAAGGCGTCACCGGGGCGACTCGACGCGAAGGCTGCGCGGTGGCTTCCGGAAGGTTTCGTGTTGATCTCGGTCGACTATCAGCTCCTCCCGGAGGCGCGTCCTCTGGGCCAGGCACGCGCCGTTGCTCGTGCGCTCGCGTTTGCGCAGGCGCATGCCGCCCAATACGGCGCCGATCCGCGGCGCTTCATCGTCATGGGTCACTCGGCGGGGGCACATCTCGCTGCGCTGATCGCGACGTCGCAGTCGATCGGCGAGGATGCCGGCGTCATCGCGCCGGCGGCATACGTGCTGCTCGACACCGCTGCGCTCGACGTGGCTGCGGTGATGCGCTCGCGCCACCTGCACCTCTACGACCGTGCATTCGGCACCGACCCCGGGCAGTGGGCGGGCCAGTCGCCCACGGCACTCCTGGCGGGCGCAGGGCCGCCGATGCTCGTCGTGTGCTCGACGCGGCGCCGGGTCTCCTGTCCGGAGGCCCGTGCCTTCGTTGCGAAGGCGAAGGCGCTCGGCACGCAGGCGACGCTTCTCGAAGAGGATCTGAGCCACGCGGAGATCAATCGCAGGCTCGGCGAGCCGTCGTCGTACACCGACGCGGTCGACGCGTTCATGCGCGGCAGCGTGACACCGGGTGCGCCGATGCGTTAGCCTGCCGGGGATGCCGACATTTGAGCTCACGCTCGCGCCGGGACGGCTGACGCTCGCGCAGTTGCGCGCGTTGTGGATGCGCCCGCACGTGCTGCGCGTCGCGGCGGAGGCGCGCCGAGGCGTCGACGCGGCCGCCGCCGTCGTGGCCGAAGTGGTCGCCCGGCACGACACCGTCTACGGCGTCAACACCGGCTTCGGCCTGCTCGCGCGAACGTCGATCGGCGACGCGAGGCTCGCCGAGCTGCAGCGGGCGCTCGTTCGCTCCCACTCCGCAGGGACCGGCGAGCCCCTCGGCGCTCCGCTCCTGCGCCTCGTCATTGCGCTCAAGGCCGCATCGCTCGCGCGCGGATTCTCGGGCGTGCGCTGGAGCGTGATCGAGACGCTCATCGAACTCAACAACCGTGGCGTTCTGCCGCGTATTCCTTCGCAGGGCTCGGTGGGGGCGTCGGGCGATCTCGCTCCGCTCGCGCACCTCGCGTCGGTGCTGATCGGTGAAGGCGAAGCGCTCGAGGACGGCCGCGTCGTTCCCGGCGGTGAAGCGCTCTCGAAGGCGGGGATCGCCCCGGTCGAGCTTGGACCCAAGGAGGGTCTCGCACTTCTCAACGGCACCCAGGTATCGACGGCATTGGCGCTCGCCGGGCTCTTCGCCGCCGAGCGCACGCTCGCGGCGGCGCTCGTCGCGGGCGCGATGTCGGTCGACGCGTGCCTTGCGAGCGACATTCCGTTCGATGCGCGCATCCAGGCGCTGCGCGGCCACCGCGGGCAGGCCGACGTCGCGGCGGTCTACCGCGCACTCCTCGACGGCAGCGAGATCCGCGCATCGCACCTCCACTGCCACCGTGTGCAGGATCCGTACAGCCTGCGCTGCCAGCCGCAGGTCATGGGAGCGTGCCTCGACCAGCTTCGGCACGCGGCGGAAGCGCTGCTGACCGAGGCGAACGCCGTATCCGACAACCCGCTCGTGTTCGCGGAGGATCGCGCGGTGCTCTCGGGGGGGAACTTCCACGGCGAGCCGGTCGCCTTCGCAGCCGACAACCTCGCCCTCGCCCTCGCCGAGACGGGTGCGCTCTCCGAGCGGCGCATCGCTTTGCTGATGGACGCGAGCCTGTCGGGACTGCCGCCGTTCCTGGTCGAGGACGGCGGCGTCAACTCGGGCTTCATGATCGCGCAGGTGACCGCGGCGGCGGCGGCGTCGGAGAACAAGGCGCTCGCCCATCCGCGCAGCGTCGACTCGCTGCCGACCTCCGCGAACCAGGAGGATCACGTCAGCATGGCGACGGGCGCCGCGCTGCGCCTCGCGCCGATGGCGCGGAACACCGCGGCGATCGTCGCGATCGAACTTCTCGCCGCAGCGCAGGGAATCGAGCTTCGCCGGCCGCTCGTCACGTCGCTGCCGCTGCGCGAGGTGCTGGCGACCTTGCGTCGCGACGTTCCGTTCTGGGACCGCGACCGGGCGTTCGCGCCCGACCTCGCCCGCGCGTGCGCCATCGTCGAAGACGGACGGCTCGATTCGTACGTTGAGCTCTTCGGACACTGACGGAGGAACGATGCTCGACCGGACTCGAAAGGAATGGACGCGCCGCCGCGATGGAACGATCCGCGCGCCGCGGGGCACCGCGCTCACTGCGCGCTCGTGGCTCACCGAGGCGCCGCTGCGCATGCTGATGAACAACCTCGATCCCGAGGTCGCGGAGAACCCCGCCGAGCTCGTCGTCTACGGCGGCATCGGACGCGCCGCGCGCAACTGGGAATGCTACGACGCGATCGTCGCAGCGCTCACTGTGCTCGGCGATGACGAATCGCTGCTGGTCCAGTCGGGAAAGCCGGTCGGCGTGTTCCGCACGCACCCCGACGCGCCTCGCGTCCTGATCGCCAACTCCAACCTGGTCCCGCACTGGGCGACGTGGGAGCACTTCAACGAGCTCGACCGCCGCGGCCTCATGATGTTCGGCCAGATGACCGCGGGGTCGTGGATCTACATCGGCAGCCAAGGGATCGTCCAGGGTACGTTCGAGACCTTCGTCGAAGCGGGGCGCCGGCACTACGGGGGCCGCCTCGATGACAAGTGGATCCTGACTGCGGGGCTGGGCGGCATGGGCGGCGCGCAGCCGCTTGCCGCGACGATGGCCGGTGCGTCGCTTCTCGCAATCGAGTGCAGGCAGAGCCGCATCGACATGCGCCTTGCGACGCGCTACCTCGACCGCCAGGCGGCCTCGCTCGACGAGGCGCTCGCCATGATGCGCGAGGCCTGCCACGCGCGGCGGCCGGTGTCGGTCGGCCTCCTCGGCAACGCCGCCGAGATCGTTCCGGAGATCGCACGACGGAGCCGCGCCGACGGCTTCGCGCCGCACCTCGTTACCGACCAGACGTCGGCGCACGACCTCGTCCACGGCTACCTGCCCGCCGAATGGAGCGTCGAGCGATGGGAGGACGCGCAGCGCGATCCTGCGCGCCAGCGCGAGGTGGCCGATGCAGCGCGGCGCTCGATCGGGGCGCACGTCGCGGCGATGCTCGACTTCCATGCGCGCGGGATCCCGACGTTCGATTACGGCAACAACATCCGGCAGGCGGCGAAGGACGAGGGCATCGCAGCAGCGTTCGATTTCCCGGGGTTCGTTCCCGCCTACGTGCGCCCGCTCTTCTGCGAGGGGAAGGGACCGTTCCGCTGGGCCGCGCTGTCCGGCGATCCCGAAGACATCCGGCGCACCGACCGGAAGCTTCGCGAGCTCTTCCCGAACGACGCGCATCTTTCGCGCTGGCTCGATCTCGCCGGCGAGCGGATCGCCTTCCAGGGCCTGCCGGCGCGCATCTGCTGGCTCGGCCTCGGCGAGCGCCACCGCGCAGGCCTCGCATTCAACGCGATGGTCGCGAAGGGCGAGCTCGCGGCGCCGGTCGTGATCGGCCGCGATCACCTCGACAGCGGCTCGGTCGCAAGCCCGAACCGCGAGACCGAGGCGATGGCCGACGGCTCCGACGCGGTATCCGACTGGCCGCTTCTCAACGCGCTCCTCAACACCGCGAGCGGCGCCACCTGGGTGTCGATCCACCACGGAGGGGGCGTCGGCATGGGCTACTCGCAGCATGCGGGCGTGGTGATCGTCTGCGACGGCACGCCCGCTGCCGCCAGGCGGATCGAGCGGGTCTTGTGGAACGACCCTGCGTCGGGCGTGATGCGTCACGCCGACGCCGGCTATGCGCGGGCGATCGAGGTCGCGAAGGAGGCGGGGCTCAGGCTGCCGATGGCGCGCTGAGCTTGCCGGCGAGCCGGCGCGGAATGCCCGTTACTGGGTGTCCGGCAGCGGAACGGGCCGCCACTTCGCGAGCCGGTTCTCGAGGATCGTCACCGCGTACTCGGCGACGAGCGCGACCACCATGATGATGACGATTGCCGCGTACATTCCGGCGGTGTCGAATGCGCCGCCGGCAATCTGGATCAGCACGCCGATGCCATGACGCGCACCGACGAACTCGCCGACGATCGCGCCGACGATGGCGAAGCCGAAGCTCACGTGCAGCGACGCGAAGATCCAGCTCATCGCCGAGGGTACGATCACCGACCGCGTGAGCTGCCATTTCGATGCGCCGAGGATGCGCGCGTTGGCGATCAGCGCCCGGTCGGCCTCGCGCACGCCCTGGAACGCGTTCGAGAACACGATGAAGAACACCATGACGAACGACAGGGCCACCTTCGACGTGAGCCCCAGCCCGAACAGCAGGATGAAGATCGGCGCCAGCACCACGCGCGGCACCGAATTGAATACCTTGATGTAGATCGTCAGGACGTCGGAAGCCATCCGGTTGCGCCCGAGGGCGACGCCGGCGAGGATGCCGAGGATGAAGCCGCTGAAGAACCCGAGCAGCGCCTCCTCGATCGTCACCCAGACGTGGAACCACAGCGGCGTGCCGTCGGCGCCCTGCGTGATCCATTGAACCAGGCGTTCGGCAATCGCCGACGGGCTCGAGAAGAAGAAGACGTCGATGATCTTGGCGCGCGCGAGTACCTCCCACCCGCCCAGCAGCACCACGAGAAGCAGTACCTGCCAGAACCGGACGGTGAGCCTGCGCTTGCGTTCGGCCCGCGCGGCCGCGGCTTCGATCTCGGCATCGGACGTGCCCGGCCTGAATTCAGGGACCGGCGGTGCCAGCATGTCGCTTGTCTGTTGCCCGCTCATCGCGCGCTCCCTTGCCGTCGCTGCTGCCGCTTCGAATCCAGTTCGCCGCGCGAGGCCTATGCGGCGGCCTCGCTCCTGGCGGCGCCCTTCATGACTTCGTCGCGAAGGTCGTTCCAGATCGTGTGCGAGATGTCGATGAAATCCTGCTGGTAGCGGATCTCGGCCGCGACGCGCGGACGGGGAAGCTCGATCCGATAGACCGATTTGACCGTCGCAGGGCCCGCCGTCAGCACGTAGACCTTGTCGGCCAGCGTGATCGCCTCCTCGAGGTCGTGGGTCACGAAGACCACCGACGCCCCCGACTCCGACCAGAGTGCGAGCAGCGCCTCGTGCATCAGCACGCGAGTCTGCACGTCGAGTGCCGAGAACGGCTCATCCATCAGCAGGATGCGCGGCTCGTTGATGAACGTCTGCGCGAGCGCGACCCGCTTGCGCATGCCGCCGGAGAGCTGGTGCGGATACTTGGTCTCGTGGCCGGAGAGCTTGACGCGCGCGAGCCAGCGCCGCGCCAGCGCGTAGGCCTCGGACCGATCCTTTTCGCGAAACAGCGGACCGGCGACCACGTTGTCGATGACGTTGCGCCACGGGAACAGCGCATCGGTCTGGAACACGAAGCCGATTCGCGGATCGATGCCGTCGACCGGATTCCCGTAGAGCCTCACTTCGCCGCCCGAAGGCCGGTCGAGTCCGGTGATCAGGTTGAGCGTGGTCGACTTGCCGCAGCCGGTCGGGCCCACGACCGCGACGAATTCGCCGTCGTCGACGGTCATCGTGAAGTCGCGCAGCGCCGTCATCGACTTGCCGTCGGGCGTCACGAACCGCCGGTTGACCCGGATCAGTTCGATCGCCGGCGCGCGGGCGCCCGCCGGCGCCGACGGTGAAGATGGCGCTGCGTTGCGTTCAGTCATGCACTGGGCGCACTGCGCGAAGCGGCGGTCCTACTTCGCGTTCTTCACGAACTCGGTGGTGTAGGTCTTCGACAGATCCACCTTCTTGCCCTTCATGCTCTCCTTCGACTGCAGCACCGAGAGCACCGTCTCCGGTCCACCTTCCGGCATCACGCCGTCGGCCGTGAACATCCCCTTGCCGTCAGCGAGCGCCTTGATGTAGGCGGCCTTGTCGGCGGCGTAGAAGCTCTTGGGCATCTTCTCCGTGATCTCGGCGGCCGAGTGCGAATGGATGTACTTCAGCGTCTTGACGAACGCATTGGCGAGCTTCTGCACCTGCTCCTTGTGGCTGTCGACGTAGCTCGTCTCCATGTAGAACGACGCCGCCGGATAGGTGCCGCCGAGCGCGGCCTTGGTCTTCGCAAGGTCGCGCATGTCGACCAGCACCCGCGCCTGGCCCGTTGCAAGCAGGCGCGAGATCGTGGGTTCGGTGGTCATGCCGAGCTGAATGCGGTCCTGCTGCATCGCCGCGATGAAGGTCGTGCCGGCGCCGACGCCAAGCACCGTGTAATCGCCGACCGGAACCCCGGCGCGCGTGGCCAGGTACTGGGTCAGGAAGTTGGTCGACGACCCGAGTCCGGTGACGCCGAGCGTCCTGCCCTTGATGTCCGCCATCGACTTGATCTCGGGGTGCTTGGTCGAGACCATCTCCACTTCGCCGGGTGCCTGGCTGAACTGCACGACCGATTCGACGAACTTGCCCTTGGGCTGCAGGTCGACGCAGTGGTCGTAGAAACCGACGACACCCTGCACCGCACCGGCGAGGAGCTCCTTCTCGGCATTGACCCCGGCGCCCTCGTTGAGGATCTGCACGTCGAGCCCCTCGTCCTTGAAGTAGCCGAGCGCCTCGGTGAGCGCAGCGGGAAGATAGATCTGCTTCTCGATGCCGCCCACCATGATCTTGAACGTGTCCGCTGCCTGGGCGCCGCTCGGTGCGGCGACGGTCGCTGCGAGGGCCAATACGGCAGCCAGTACTGCGCGTCGATTCGACATGGCGTGGTCTTTCATAGGTTGACGGTGGGAAGGTCCCGGGGAAATGTGCGGTTGTGGCAAGTCAGGGGCGATGATGCTGGTCGGGGTGAGAGGATTTGAACCTCCGGCCTCTACGTCCCGAACGCGCCCTTATGGCTAAAAGAGCCTCGGCGTCAAAATGGCGCCTCTCTACGAGTCAAAAGCTTAGCACACCATTTCGAGAATCTGCTGGAAATTTCCGGCGGTTGAAAGAGCGCCCAGTTGCCGCAGAATTGCCGCAGAAGTGAACTGCGGACGCTCGACGTGCGGCGTAGAGGTCGCGGGCTAAAACGCCAACCTATACCTTGCGTCGCCCCTGCGTTGCGAGACGACACATGAGCGCTGCAACCTCCA
>JAFEDF010000064.1 GCA_018241785.1 Pseudomonadota bacterium
CGTGGTGACGAGGGTGAGTGCGAGGAGGCCCGCAGCGAGCGCCCACACGGCGACGGTCGCGCCGAAGCGTTCGATCAGCACGCCCGAAAGCGCGGCGCCGACCGGCATGAAGCCGAACGCGACGAGGCGAAACGTGCTGTTGACGCGGCCCTGCAACGGGTCGGGGATCAGCGACAGGCGGTAGCTGAACTGGACGACATTGTAGACCGGCCCAAGGGTCGCGATGAGGGCTGCGACGACGCCGAGCCAGATCCACGATGGGGTGAGCGCGAACAGCGGAAACAATGCGAGGTTGATCCACGCGGTGCCGATGATCACCTGGCCGAAGCTGAAGCGTCGCTGGATCTGCCCGCCGACGAGCGACCCGACGATTCCGCCGATCCCGGATACGCTGAACAGGATGCCGATCGCAGCGTCGTTCGCGCCGCGCTCCTTCGCGAGTACGATGAGCACGAGCGGCACCGCTGCGTTCACCAGGTTGTAGCCTCCGGTGAGGAACGCGATGTAGCGGACGAGGCGATTGCTCCACAGCCACGCGAGTCCCTCGGAGATCTCGGCACCGAGATGGCGCCTCGCCGCGACCGGGGCGTCGCGGAACGGCGTGCGGATGGCGAGGAGCGAGGCGACCGACACCGCATAGGAGAGTGCGTCGGCGACGAACGGCGCGCCGCGCCCGAGCCACTGGTAGAGCGCGGTGCCGAACGACGGGCCGGCGATGCTCGCGGCGGCGAATCCCGCCTCGTTCTGCGCCGCCGCCTGTGGCAGTTCGGCGGTCTGCACGACGCGCGGCAGTGCGGCGACTTCCGCGATATTGAACAGCACGAAAAGGCTTCCCTCGGCGAGCGCGGCGGCGTAGATCTGCGCGAGGGTCAGCGCATCGAACGCGATCGCGACCGGGATGCTCGCCACCGCGACCGCGCGCCCGGCATCGCAGAGGATCATCACGCGCTTGCGGTCCCAGCGGTCGATCAGCGCACCCGCGGGAAGGCTCAGCACGAGGTAGGGCAGCGCGCGCAGCGCCCCCGCGACACCTGCCGCCTCGGGCGAGCCGGTGAGCGCCAGGATCAGCAGCGGATAGACGACCCACGACGCCGTCGAGCCGAGCGTCGAGACGACCTGCCCGCCCCACAGCAGCAGATAGTCGCGGTTTCGCAGCAGCGACACGCGCGCGCCGCGCAGGTCACATCCGCGGGTCGCCGTACTGGTTGACGGTGATCGTCGCGCCGGGCGGCGCACTCAACTGCACGCGATGCGTTCGCCCACGGAACACGTAGGTCACGTCCCAGTAGTCCGGGCGACCCGAGCCCGGGACGGCCTGGCAGCGCCGCACGTCCTGGGTGGTGACCTGCTGGCCGGTGCCGACGTTGGCGCCGACCGCCGCGCCGCCGATCGCGCCGATCGCAGTCGCCACGTCGTTGCCGCGGCCGCCGCCGATCTGATGGCCGAGCACGCCGCCGATGACCCCGCCGATGATCGCGCCCGGGACGTTGGGGCCGGTGTCCTGCACGACCTGCTGGCGCTCGATCCAGCAGCGATGCTCAGGCGGCCCGACCACTGCGCGGACCGCAACGACATTTGCCTGGTAGAGCTTCTCGCCGTAGCGCGGATAGTAGGCATACGGCACGGGCTGCGGAGGCGGTGGCGCGTAGTGCCCATGACCCTGCGCCGGGCGCAGCGACGACACACGGTTGTTCATGCCCATCGCGGCGAGCGACGGGTACTGGCCGCGCTCGATGATTACGCACTGACCGCGGAACTGCGCATCCGAGCAAAGCTGCCAGCGTCCGCGCTGGACGACGACCGACGACGCGCGGTCATTGAAGCCATAGTGCTCGAGGTTCGGCACCGCTCCGTTGGTGCTGAACGCGCGGCCGCGCAGTCCCGGCTGCTGGTAGAGCGTCACCTGGGCCGATGCCACGGTGCACGCTGCGAGCAACACTGCAAAAACTGCCACCCGCGATGCATGCGGCATGGGTGCCTCCGGCGGTCGTTGATCGAAACCCGACAACGCGCGAGCGCGATGCCGCGTTTACCTCGAACCTCGTGCGGCAGGCGCTCCGGATGTAACAGGCGGTGTGGAAGGTGCCGCGGCAGGCGCTGCCGGAGGCGCCGAGGCCTGCATCGACGGCCGTGCGGCGAAGCGCGCGAACCACGCGGCGGCGTGCGGATGCGCGTCGCGCCAGCCGAGATCGGCGAAGCGGAAATCAAGGTAGCCGAGCGCGCAGCCGATCGCGATCGTGCCGATGTCGACGCGCTCTCCGTAGCGGTCCGCATCGGCTTCGATCACCGCGAGGCACGAGGTGACCTTTGCGAGCTGGCCGTCGGTCCAAGGCTGCCACCGGCAGGGCTCCGGGCGCACCGCGACTTCGTAGCGCGCGAGCACGGCAGCGTCGAGCAGTCCGTCACCGAGCGCCTGGTCGCGAAGGACTCGCCAGCGCAGCGCGTCCGTAGCAGGGAAGAGCTTGCCGCCGGCCTCGCGGTCGAGGTATTCGCAGATGACTCGCGAGTCGTAGAGCACCGTTGCGTCGTCGGTGACGAGGGCGGGCACCTTGCCCAAGGGATTGGCGGCGACAAGGCCGGCGTCGCGATTGACCGGGTGCGCGGCGCTCGGAACGAGTTCGAGGCGCGAGGCGAGGCCAAGCTCATGCGCAACGACCATCACCTTGCGCACGAACGGGCTGGACGGCGAGTGATAGAGCTTCATCATTCGCATGATGCCAAAGGTCAGGCCTCGGCGGAAGGCGGGTGCGGCCGCCGGACGACGCGAAGGGCATCGGCGAGGAGCCAGAGGAGAATCAGGTAGGCTGCGCTCCAGCAGGCGGCCGCCGCGACCAGCATCAGCGGCGCCGCCGCACCCGCCAATGCCCCTCCGATCCGCAGCACCGCTGCCGCGGCGATCAGCGCCGTTCCCCAGACGAGCCGCGGCTCGTCCGCACGCTCGAGACGGGCGCGCAGCATCACCGTGCCCGCCATCACGTTGAAGGTCAGCGTGCCGAGTGCTCCGACCGTGACGCAGTGGATTGCCGCGGTGCGAAGCGGCCCGGTGTCACTCGCGCCGAGGGCGACGAGGCCGAACGCGAGCCAGGTGTAGCCGATGCCGAGGCAGATGAGGTCGGGGCGGCCTCGGCATTCCCAGATGTGCCAGCGCGCAAGGCGAGCGAGGGCGAGGAGGCCCGCTGCCACGCACGCCAGGCGAACGACGGCGCCCGCGCGCGGAAACGCGGTCGCGACGATCGCGATACCGACCACGATGAGCAGCGCCGCCTCGATCCGCGGCTGCACGCGCGTCGCGAGGTTGCGCCCCTGGCGGTAGAACTGGCCTGCGACTGCGGGGGCGAGAATGCGCCCACCCATGAACAGCATCAGCGCGCACAGCAGCAGGACGAAGGCGAGCACGAGCGCCTGCAGCAGCACTGCGAGTGCGACGTGGAGAAAGGCGTCGAACAACGCGGCGGCCACGCACAGGCCCGACAGCACCAGCGGCAGCGCGAGGTTGCGCAGCTTCTTCGCGGCGACGAAGAGGCGCGGTGCGATGTACAGCGCGAGGGTGAGCACGAACAGGGTATCGGCCCCCGATGCTGCGAAGCTTCCCGGAAATGCGAGGAACAGCACGCGCCCGGCAAGCCAGAGTCCGAACATGGCGGCGAGACGCCCGTACGTCATCGGCGGGAGCTGGTAGCCGGCGACGACGCCGAGCGCAAAGCCGACCAGCATCTCGTGCGCGTGGCCAAGCGGGTGCGCGAGCGCACGCGGACCAGCGATGGACCCCTGCATCGCGAGCACCGAGACCGGCAGCGCCAGTGCCGCGTAGGCAGCGGCGGCGGGAAAGAACCAGCGATGCGGGATCCGGTTCGAAGGCGCTACGGCCGGTAGAATGATCGCGTTGATCGTGCGAATCAGCTTGCCCATGCGTTCCCGGTTCGAACCCGCACCCTCACCCTTGCGTCGCGCCACTGCCGTCGTACGCTTCGCTGCACCCGGCAGCGCGCGCGCCGCGGTCTCCGCCGCGGCACTCGCTGCCGTGCTCGCCGCGGTCGTGGTGACGGCCCCGTCTGCCCTCGCGCGCCCGGTGACTCCACGCGGCCCGCTCGCCGCCGACGAGCAGCGCACGATCGACATCTTCGAGAAGTCGAAGCGCTCGGTCGTCTACATCTCGACTTCGGAGCGCGTACGAGACCTGTGGTCGCGCAACGTGCGCACCATTCCGCGAGGCACGGGCTCGGGCATCATATGGGACGGCGCCGGCCACGTCATCACCAATTATCACGTGATCGCCGGCGCGTCCGCCGCGACGGTGCGTCTCAACGACGGGCGCGACTATCCGGCGACCCTCGTCGGCGCGAGCCAGTTCCACGACATCGCCGTGCTCGCCATCCGCGTGCCATCCAATCCGCCACCCGCGTTGCCGCTCGGCACCAGCCACGACTTGAGGGTCGGCCAGCGCGTCTACGCGATCGGCAATCCATTCGGCCTCGACTGGACGCTCACCACCGGCATCGTCTCGGCGCTCGACCGCTCGATCGACGACGACAACGGCAACACGATCGAGCACCTGATCCAGACCGACGCGGCGATCAACCCGGGCAATTCCGGCGGTCCACTCCTCGACAGCGCGGGACGACTCATCGGCATGGACACGGCGATCTTCAGCCCGAGCGGCGCGTCAGCCGGCATCGGCTTCGCGATCCCCGCCGACACGATCAACCGCGTCGTCACCGCGCTGATCGAACACGGCCATTACACGCGTCCTGCCCTCGGCATCGAGATGGATGCCGATCTCAACGACCTCCTGAGCTCACGCCTCGGCGTCGCCGGCGTGTTCGTGTTGCGGGTCGCTCCGCGCGGGCCCGCCGCGGAAGCGGGTCTGCACGCGGCGAAGCTCGAGCGTGGCTCGATCGTCCCCGGGGACGTCATCGTGTCGGTCGACGGCAAGCCGGTGACGAGTCCGTCGCGGCTGCAGGCTCGGCTCGACGACTTCAACCCCGGCGAGCGCGTGCGCCTCGGCGTGCTGCGCGACGGCAAGGAGATCGCGGTGACGGTGACGCTTGGCGCAAGCCGCTGACGACGGGGAGTACGAGGGGGCGCGGGGGTTGCGCGGGACATGGGCGGCCGGCGAGATCGACCTGATCGATGCCCCGGTCGCCGAGGGCGCGGTCGAACTGCAGTGGCTCGACGCAGCCCTGGAAACCGGTCGCCGGCGCACCGTGCTGTGGCAGGGGGTGCAGGGGCTCGTCGCACCGATGTCGTATCGCCGGTATGCGCGTCTCGATAGCGTGCGCGAGGCGTTCGCCGCCGACGGCTGGCCTGTGCACCTGCGGCGCTCGGGAGGCGGCGTCGTCCCGCAGGGGCCGGGGATCCTGAACCTGACGCGGGTCCAGGCGGTCGACGGCGCGCCGGGCGACCTCGCGTCGCGCCTCTACGAACTACTGTGCGGTGTCCTCGTGCGCGCCCTTCGCGACCTCGGCATCGAGGCTGCGCCCCGCGCGGTGGAAGGATCGTTTTGCGATGGGCGCTTCAACCTCGCGGTCGGCGGGCGCAAGATCGCCGGGATCGCGCAGTACTGGCGGCGCGGCGGGGGGAAGCAGGCAGTGCTTGCGCACGCACTGCTGCTCGTCGACGCCGATTGCGTCGAGTTGACTGCGCGCGCGAACGCGTTCGAGGCTGCGCTCGGCAGCGAGAGGCGCTATTGCGCCGATGCGTTGACGACGATGGCCCGCGAGTGCCGCGGCCTGCGGACGGTCGATATCGTTGCCGCGCTGCGTGAGCGCATCGTGGCGCGCCTCGCCGGCGCCGACTGAACTGCGGCGGCGCCGGCAGTGCCGCCCGGCGGTCCACCCGGACCGTGTCGAGTTCTTCGCTTGACCGGCGACGACCTCCGAAGCACCATCGGGCGGGGCCGGGGCGCGGAACCAGGGTGGCCGGTACGCCGCGCGGACCTCGCCGAGGAGGCACATGACGACGAATTCCGCTGCTGCAGCGATCGCCAGACTCGACCGACGGGCCGACGCCGCGCTGGCGGCGGGCGAATTCGCGGCGGCCGCGCGCGATGCCGCCGAGATGCTGCGGCGCGCGAAGAAGGACCGTTCCGCGACGCTTCTCGCGGTGGCGCTCAACCAGCGGGCGCAGGTCGAGTTGCGCCAGGGCCGGCTCGACGACGCCTTTGCGACCGCGAGCGACGCACTCGCTGCGGCGAAGAAGACTCGCAGCCGAACGCTGATCGCGGCTTCGCTCCTGCGCGCCGCCGAAGCGGCGATGCGCACCGGCGCCTACGAGCGCGCAATCGCCGATGCGTCGCGCGCGGCATCGCTCTTCGGCGCGTCGGGCGACCGTTCCGGAGAGGGGCGCGCCCACTGGGTCATCGCCTGCGTCCGGCACCGGCAGGGGCGGCACGCCGAACTGCGCCGCACGGCGCGCAAGGCGCTCGAACTCTGCGAGGCGGCGAGCGATGCCTGCGGCGTCGGACTTGCGCTCACCGCGATGGCCTACGCCGACGTCGACGTCGCCGACAGCATGCGCCACCTGCGCCGTGCCTTCGCGATATTCGAGCGCGCGGGTGACCTCCTGCGCCGCGACGTTGCGGTCCACAACCTCGGCCTCGACTACATGGAGCTCGGCCTCTACCGGCACGCGATTCGGTTGCTCCAGCAATCGGCCGAATGGTCACGGCGGGTCGGCGCACGGCAGAGCGAGGCTTTCGCACTCGGCAACCTCGTCTACGCGTGCTGCAAGCAGGGTGACCTCTCCGCCGCGCGCAGGCACCTCGGCGCGCTCGACGATGTGATGTCGGGCCGGTCCGATCCGCTCCTGCGATCGGGAACCGAGGCGAGACACGGCATCGTCGCGCTCTCCGAGGGCGACGCCGCGTCGGCGGCCCGGTACTTCGACGCGTCGGCGAGCATCGCCCATGAGAGCGGCATCGCGATCGAGTACATTGCGCTCTCCGAGCTCGCCGCTGCGCGGCTCGCGCTCGGCGACCGACAGGCCGCGCTCGCCGCGACGACGCGCGCGACCGCGCTCCATCGCAGCCTCGGCTACCCCAAGCCCGACGCGTTTCCGCGCCAGTCGATCTGGTGGCGTCACGCCCAGGCGCTCGCCGCCAGCGGTCGCGCGCGCGACGCTCGCGTGGCGCTCGCCCGCGCCCATGCGTTCCTGCTCGACAGCATCGCGCACCTGAAGGACGAGGGGCTGCGGCGCAACTATCTCGTCAAGATCGACGACAACCGTGAAATCATCGCCGCGTGGCTCGCCGACCCCGCGAACCACCGGCTGGCGAAAGCGAAGCTCTACGCGCACCTCGCGATCGAGTCGGACGTCAGGGAGCCTTTCGAGCGGCTCGCCGAGAGTGGACTGCGCCTCAATGCGCTGCGCACCGTTTCCGAGATTCGCGCCTTCCTCGTCGAGGAGGCGACCGAGCTGACGGGAGCCGAACACGTGCTGCTGGTCGCCGAACGCGACGGCGGCAGAAGCGTCACCGATGCATGGGTGCCTCGCGGCGAGGACGCCGCGGAACTGCTCGGCTCGATCGGCGCCGATCTCGACGCCGCGCGTGCTGCGGGCGCGGTGACGCTCGTCCACGCGCCTGCGAAGGCTCCGCGGTGGAAGCAGCGCTCGATCGTCGTCGCGCCGCTTGCGAGCGGCAGCACGACCCGCGGCTACCTGTACGCCGGCCTCGACGGAGCCTTCGGCCGCTTCACCGAGGCCGACCGCGACCTTCTCGGCATGCTCGCGAACCAGGGCGCGATCGCGCTCGACAACGCCGGCTGGGCCGAAGGTCTCGAGCGCAAGGTCGAGGAGCGCACGGCAGAGCTCGCCCAGCGCAACTCCGAGCTTTCGATCATCAACTCGATCCAGCAGGGGATCGCCGCCGAGCTCGACTTCCGGCACATCGTCGACCTCGTCGGCGACAGGCTGCGCGAGGTGCTCGCGACACCCGACCTCGTGATCACGTGGTACGACGAGCGGTCGAACCTCGTCCACTACCTGTACGCCTGCGAGCACGGCAAGCGGCTGACCGTCGACCCGCTCCCGCCGCGAGCAGGCGGCCTCTACGAAACAGTCCGCCGTACGCGCGCGCCGCTCGTTCTCAATCAGCGATCGGATTACGGCCGATACGGGCTCTCGGCCCCGGCACCGGGCACGGACCTTAGCCTGTCGATGCTCGACGTGCCGATCTTCGGCGGAGACCGGTTTCTCGGCGACATCTCGATCGAGAACTACGAGCGCGAGAACGCTTTCAGCGAGGCCGACGTACGGCTCGTCTCGACGATCGCCGCGTCGCTCGGCACCGCGCTCGAGAACGCGCACCTCTTCGAAGAAACGCAGCGCCTGCTGAAGGAGACCGAGCAGCGCGCGGCCGAGCTCGCGGTCATCAACGGCGTCCAGCAGGGGGTCGCGGCCGAGCTCGATTTCCAGCACATCGTCGACCTCGTCGGCGACAAGTTGCGCGAGGTGTTCGCGACGCGCGACCTCGGCATCCTCTGGCACGACCCTCGGACGAACCTCGGGCACTATCTCTACGCATACGAGCACGGCAAGCGGCTCGAACTGCCTCCGCAAACTCCGACGCCGGGCGGCATGTTCGAGACGATGTCGCGCACGCGCGAGCCGATCGTGCTCAACACTGCCGCGGACTACGCCGCAATCCCCGGCGGAACGGTGCCCGGGACCGATTCCAGCCGCTCGATGATCTCGGTCCCGATTGTCGGCGGCGACCGGGTGCTCGGATCGATCACGATCGAGAACTATGAGCGCGAGAACGCGTTCGGCGAATCCGAAGTGCGGCTTCTCACCACGATCGCCGCGTCGCTCGGCACCGCGCTCGAGAACGCGCGCCTCTTCGACGAGACCCAGCGCCTGTTCAAGGCGGAGCAGCAGCGCGCGGCCGAGCTCGCCGTCATCAACAGCATCCAGCAGGGGGTGGCGGCCAAGCTCGAGTTCCAGCCGATCGTCGACCTCGTCGGCGACAAGCTGCGCGAGGTGCTCGGTACCGGCGAGATCGGCATTCGCTGGTTCGATTACGCATCGCGCCGCGCCCATTATCTCTACGAGTACGAGCGCGGCAAGCGCCTCGACATCGCGCCGATAGCCTACGAGCCGGAGCGGTGGGAGAAGCTGATGAATCGCCGCGAGCCGAAGGTGATGAATACGGCAGCCGAGTCTGCCGCAGTTGGTGTCGTCCCCGGAACCGAGTGCTCGCTATCGGGTGTCCAGGTACCGATCATCGCCAGCGACCGCGTCGTCGGGTCGATCGTCGTCGAAGACTACGAGCACGAACAAGCGTTCGGCGAGTCCGAGATCAGGTTGCTGACGACGGTCGCGTCGAGCATGGGCGTCGCGCTCGAGAACGCACGCCTCTTCGACGAGACCCAGCGCCTCCTGAAGGAGACCGAGCAGAGGAACGCCGAGCTCGCGATCATCAACAGCGTCCAGGCGGCGCTCGCAGCCGAGCTCAACATCCAGGGCATCTACGACGCCGTCGGCGACAAGGTCCGCGAGATCTTCCACGGACGCGACATCATCATCCGCATCTACGACCCGAAGACCGATCTCGTTCATTACCCGTATGCCTACGAGGGCGGGGTGAGGCTCGAGCTTGCGTCGACGCCGCTCACCGACAAGGGCTTCGGCGCCCACGTCATCCGCACGCGCGAGACGCTCGTCATCAACGAGAAAATGGAAGCTGCCTCCGAGCAGTACGGCAGCTTCACGATTCCCGGGACCCAGGACGAGAAGGCGGCGGTGTTCGTGCCGCTCGTCATCGGCGAGCAGGCGCGCGGCCTCATCAGCATCGTCGACGTGGAGCACGAGCACGCGTTCAGCGATTCCGACGTGAGGCTCCTGCAGACGCTCGCCAACAGCATGAGCGTGGCACTCGAGAACGCGAGGCTCTTCGACGAGACGCAGCGCCTCTTGAAGGAGACCGAGCAGCGGAACGCCGAGCTCGCGATCATCAACAGCGTGCAGGCGGCGCTCGCGGCCGAGCTCGAGATGCAGGGGATCTACGACGCCGTCGGCAACAAGATCCGCGACATTTTCCGCGACACCGACATGTCGATCCGCATCTACGACCCGCGGACCAATCTCGTCGTCTATCCGTACGTCGTCGAGGCGGGCACGCGAATGACCGTCGGCGCGTCGCCGCTCGGTACGGCCGGGTTTGAGGCACACGTCATCCGGACGCGCGAGACGATCGTCGTCAACGACGACATGGCGGGTGCGATACGCCGCTTCGGCGCCCGGATCGTCCCTGGCACGCAGATGGAGAAATCAGCGGTCTACGTGCCGCTGGTCTCGGGCGACCAGACGCGGGGCCTGATCAGCCTGATGAACGTCGAGCGCGAGCACGCGTTCGTCGATTCCGACGTGAGGCTCCTGCAGACGCTCGCCAACAGCATGAGCGTGGCGCTCGAGAACGCGAGGCTCTTCGACGAGACCCAGCGCCTGCTGAAGGAGACCGAGCAGCGCAATGCCGAGCTCGCGATCATCAACAGCGTGCAGGCGGCGCTTGCGGCCGAGCTCGACATGCAGGGCATCTACGACGCGGTCGGCGACAAGATCCGCGACGTGTTCGAGGGCCGCGACATCGGCATCCGTGTCTACGATCCCAAGACCGACCTCATTCACTATCCGTATTCGTACGAAGGTGGCCGAAGGATCGACGTCGTGTCCGAACCGCTCGCGGGGAAGGGCTTCTCGGCGCACGTCCTGAAGACGCGCGAGACCCTGGTCGTCAACGAGGGGATGGAGCGGATGATCGCGCGCTACGGCTCCTACGTGTTGCCCGGGACGCAGATGGAAAAGGCGGCGATCTACGTCCCGATGATCGCCGGCGACCAGGCGCGGGGCGTCATCACCATCGCCGACATGGAGCACGAGCATGCGTTCTCGGATTCCGACGTGCGCCTGCTGCAGACGCTCGCCAACAGCATGAGCGTGGCGCTCGACAACGCGCGGCTCTTCGACGAGACGCAGCGTCTCCTCAAGGAGACCGAAGCGCGCAACGCCGAGCTCGGCACGATCAACGCGGTCCAGGCCGCACTCGCCACCGAGCTCAACATCGAGGGGATCTACGAGACGGTCGGGCGCAAGGTGCGCGAGGTGTTCGGCGACACCGATCTGTCGATCCGCATCCACGACCCGCGCACGAAGCTCGTCCACTATCCGTACGCGTACGAGAACGGCGCAAGAATCGTCATCGAGCCGCATCCGCTGAAGGACGGCGGCATCACGAGCCACGTGATCAGCACGCGCGCACCGCTCGTCATCAATCGCGACATGGCGGGCGCGCTCGTCCGCTACGGCTCTTCGGTGCTGCCGGGTACCGAGATGGCGAAGTCGGCGATCCATGTGCCGCTCGTCGTCGGCGACGCGGTGCGAGGCCTCGTCAGCCTCTCCAACATGCAGCGCGAGGATGCGTTCGGTGACGCCGACCTGCGGCTCCTGCAGACGCTCGCCAACACGATGAGCGTCGCGCTCGAGAACGCGCGGCTGTTCGACGAGACGCAGCGCCTCCTGAAGGAGACCGAGCAGCGCGCGGCCGAGCTCACCACCGTCAACACGATCGGCCAGGCAATCGCGTCGCAACTCGACCAGGACGCGCTGATCCGCTTCGTCGGCGAGCGGCTGCGCCAGACCTTCCACGCCGACATCGCCTACGTTGCGCTGGTCGACAAGGCCGCCGGGCTGATCCGCTTCCCCTACGTTCACGGCGACGACTTCGAGCCGATGCGCCTGGGCGACGGGCTCACCGGAAAGATCGTCGCGACCGCGAAGCCGCTTCTCATCAACGAGGCCCTCGACACGACGGTGTCGGAGATCGGCGCGTCGCAGATCGGCGCCGAGGCGAAGTCGTACCTCGGCGTTCCGGTGATGTCGGGCAACGAGGCGATCGGCGTGATCAGCGTGCAGAGCACGCGGCACGAGGGCCATTTCACCGACGACGACCAGCACCTGCTCGCGACGATCGCCGCCAACGTCGGCGTCGCAATCGAGAACGCGCGGCTATTCGCCGAGACCCACGAGGCGCGCGCTGCCGCCGAGCACGCGAACCAGGCGAAGAGCACCTTCCTCGCCAACATGAGCCACGAGCTGCGGACGCCGCTCAACGCGATCATCGGCTTCACGCGGATCGTGCGGCGCAAGGCCGACAAGGTGCTTCCCGACAAGCAGACGGAGAACCTCGACAAGGTCTTGACGAGCGCCGAGCACCTCTTGTCGCTGATCAACACCGTCCTCGACATCGCCAAGATCGAAGCCGGCAGGATGGACGTCGTCGCGAGCGACTTCAACGCGGCGCAGCTCGCCGACCAGTGTGCGACGACGGCGACGCCGCTCCTGAAGCCGGGAGTCGCGCTCGTCAAGGCCTGGGGCGGCAACCTCGCGCTCGTCCATTCCGACCAGGAGAAGATCAAGCAGATCGTGCTGAACCTCCTCGGCAACGCCGCCAAGTTCACCCACCGGGGAACGATCACCGTGTCGGCGAAGACCTCGGACGACCGGTTGTCGATCGCGGTCAGCGACACCGGCATCGGCATCGGCGAGGAGGCGCTGACCCGCATCTTCGAGGAGTTCCAGCAGGCCGACACGAGCACGACTCGCCAATACGGCGGCACCGGGCTCGGGCTCTCGATCAGCCGCAGCCTCGCGCGGCTCCTCGGCGGCGACATCACGGCGACCTCCGAGGTCGATCGCGGATCGACGTTCACCCTCAGCGTTCCGCTGCGTTATGCGCCGAAGGCCGTGCAGGTCGCAGGCGAGGCTACCGGAGCGCAGCCCGCGGCGGCAGACACGGGCGGGCGCGACGAGGCGGCAGCGGCGCGCATCGGCGCGGGCGTGAGCGATGCCGATACCGCCGGCAGCGCGAGCGGAGCCGCTTCCGGGGGGGCAGGTGCTGCGCCGCTCATTCTCGCGATCGACGACAATCCGCACGACATCGAGATCCTGCAGGAGAACCTCGCCGACGCGGGTTTCCGCGTCGTCGGCGCAGCCGGCGGCGAAGAGGGGATCGCGCGCGCGAAGGCGCTGCGCCCGCGTGTCATCACCCTCGATGTGATGATGCCGCAGAAGGACGGCTGGCAGGTGCTCTACGACTTGAAGGCCGATCCGGCGACGCACGACATCCCGGTCGTCATGCTGACGATCGTCGACAAGAAGCCGCTCGGCTACGAGCTCGGCGCCGCCGATTACCTGGTGAAGCCGTTCGACGCCGACGCGGTCGTCGCGGCACTGAAGCGCGTCGCGCATCTCAACGGGGGATCGGCACCGAAGCGCCTCCTCGTAGCCGACGACGATCCCGACGTGATCGACCTCGTCGCGCAGCTCCTCGGCGATCACTACGAAATCGAAGCGGTGGCGGACGGCAACGCGGCGCTCGCCGCCGTCGCCGCGAGGCCACCCGACGTGATCCTGCTCGACCTCATGATGCCGGGACTCGACGGATTCGGCGTGATCGCGCGGCTGAAGGCCGATCCTGCGCTGCGCTCGATCCCGGTCGTCGTGCTCACCGCGAAGAGCCTCACTGCCGCCGAGTCGGCAGACCTGAGCGCAACCGTCGCGCGGGTGATCCGCAAGCAGGGACTCGCAGGCGACGCGCTGATCCGCGAAATCGAAGGTGCGCTGAAATGAGCGGGGTGCAGTCATGAGCAGGGCCACGAGATGAAGAAGATCCTGATCGTCGAGGACGTCGACCTGAACATCGAGCTCCTGACTCAGCTCCTCGAAGACGACTACGAGCTCGCGATCGCCAAGGACGGCGAGCAGGGTGCCGCGCTCGCCTCGAGCGAGCATCCCGACCTCATCCTGATGGACATGTCGCTGCCGGTCTGCGACGGCTACGAGGCGACGCGCCGCATCCGTGCGGCGGGCCTCGCGCTGCCGATCATCGGGCTCTCGGCGCACGCGATGTCGGGTGACGCCGAGCGCGCGCTCGCCGCGGGCTGCAGCGACTACATGACGAAGCCGCTCGACGACGCGCTGCTCTTTCGCAAGCTCGACCAGTACCTGAAGACGTGACGCGATTTCGAAACAGGCGCGTGAAGCGAGCTCGAGGCCCGGCCCGATGCGCCCGCGCATCCTGATCGTCGACGACGAGCCGTTCAACGTCGACTACCTCGAGCAGGAGCTCGACGACCTGGGCTACGACACCGTGTCGGCGGGTGACGGCGCAGCAGCCCTCGAAGCCGTCCGCGGCGAGAAGCCCGATCTCGTCCTGCTCGACATCATGATGCCGGTGATGGACGGCTTCGCGGTGCTCGAGCGCCTCAAAGCCGATCCGTCGACGCGCGACATCCCGGTCGTCGTCATCTCGGCGATGAGCGATCTCGCGAGCATCGTGCGCGGGATCACGCTGGGCGCCGACGACTACCTTCCGAAGCCGTTCGAGCCGGTGCTGCTCCACGCGCGCATCGGCGCGGGGCTCGAGCGCAAGCTTCGCCGCGACCGCGAGATCGAATACCTGCAGGCGGTCGAGCGACTGACCGGAGCCGCGAAATCGGTGCAGGACGCGACCTACGACGAGGCGACGATCGCGCCGGTCGCTGCGCGCGACGACGCACTCGGCAATCTCGCGCGGATGTTCGGCGGCATGGTGCGCGAGGTCGCCGCGCGCGAGCAGCGACTGAAGCAGCAGTTGCGCCAGCTCCAGCACGACCTCGACGAGCGCAACGCCGCTGCTGCCGAGTCCGCCGCCGCGTGGGTGCCGATGGACCGGCGTATCGCGTTGATCGAGGGACGCGAGCTTTCCGGGAACGTCGAGGGCTGCGCGCTCATCGCCGACGTTGCGGGCTTCACCGTCCTCGCCGAAGCGTTCGCGCAGGCGCTCGGCGCCCTGCGCGGCGCCGAGGAGCTGACCCGCCAGGTCAACCGCGCGCTGGCCCTTGTCACCGACGAGGTGCACCGCTACCGCGGCAGCGTGATCGGCTTCGGCGGCGATGCGATCACCTGCTGGTTCGACGGCGACGCCGCGCGGCGCGCGGTCGCCTGCGCGTTCGCGATGCAGCGCACGCTGCGGGCGCTCGAAGCGGTGACTGCTCCGGGAGGCGTCGAGGTCTCGCTCGGGGTCAAGGTTGCGGTTGCGCTAGGAAGAGGAACGCGCGTTCTGGCCGGCGATCCGGCGCTGCAGGTCGTCGAGGCTCTCGCCGGCGCGGCGATGCACGATCTCGGCGTTGCGGCGGCCGTTGCGCGGCGCGGCGAGGTGGTGGTCAACCGCCGGCTCGCTTCAGCCCTCGGCGAGGCGATCGCGGTCGGCGAATGGCGCGGTGAAGGCGACGCCGCCTGCGTGACGGTCGCCGCGCTGCGCGTGTCAGCGGATCCGTCGCCGTGGCCCGCGCTCGCCGCGGAGGCGCTCGACGACGAGCGCGCCCGGCCGTGGCTCGCTCCGGCGGTCTATGCGCGCGTGCATGCGCGGCAGAGCGCAACACTCGCCGAGCTTCGCCCGGCGGCGACGCTCTTCCTGCGCTTCGGCGGGCTCGACTACGAGCGCGACTGCGATGCGGGCGCGAAGCTCGACAACTTCGTGCGCTGGGTGCAGTCGGTGACGGCGCGCTTCGAAGGAACGCTGCTGCAGCTCGTCCACGACGACAAAGGGGCTTACTTTCACATCGTCTTCGGCGTCCCGGTGTCGCATCGCGACGACGCGCTGCGCGCGGTGCGCGCCGCGCTCGCGCTGCAGCGTCCCCCGCCCGAGCATGCCGGCATCGGCAACGTCGCCGCGGGGCTGGGCTGGGGCGCGCTTCGCACCGGCGCTTACGGCAGCGCGGCCCAGCGCGCCTACACGGCCTTCGGCGATCGCGCGAACCTCGCGGCGAGGCTGATGATGGCGGCCGATCCCGGAACGACGCTCTGCGGCGAGGCGATCCATGCCGCAGCACGCGAGGAAATCGACTTCGAGGCGCTGGCGCCGATCCGCGTCAAGGGCTTCGCCGAGCCGGTCCGCATCTATCGCCCGCGCGGCGAGGCGGTGCTCGATGCCGCCGCCGCCGCGCGCACGCTCGACCTCCTCGATCCGATCGACCAGGCGCTCGTCAAGACGGCGAGCGCGATCGGCCGCGAATTCACGCTCGGGGTGCTCGCCGCCGTGCATCCGCAAGGTGCAGCCGGAGCGGGCGTCGCGTCGCATCTCGACGCGCTCGTTGCGCAGCGATTGGTCGAGCGCGTGCCGGAAGTGGACGGGGACAAGGCGGCTGGGCGCCGGGAACGCATACCCCTCGACGAGGGCGAGGCGTCGCGCTCGGCGCGCTACCGCTTCGCACAGCCTGCGCTGCGCGACGCCGCGTATGCGCGGATGCCCTTCGCGCAGCGTCGCCAGCTCCACCGCGACATCGCGCAGTGGTACGAGCGCGAGTGTGCCGATCTCTCGCCGTACCACGCAACGCTCGCCATGCACTGGCGCGCTGCCGAGGAGCCCGCACGCGCCGCCGAATGCTTCGAGCGCGCCGCCGAAGCTGCGCGCGCGCGCGGCGCGCTCGAAGAAGCTGCGCGCTACCTCGGCGAATCGTTGGCGCTCGAGCGCGGGCCCTAGGGAAGCTCGGCGAAACGGGAACGGACCCTGTTTCAGCGATCGGCCGCGCCGGGTCGAGCGGTGGGAATGCTCCGGCGCGCTCTACACCGACCGTGGAGGCCGAGGGAGCGGGGTACCGTGACGCGCGAGTTCGGCTGCGGAACGCAGCCGGTGTTTGAGCCCGTCA
>JAFEDF010000065.1 GCA_018241785.1 Pseudomonadota bacterium
GACCAGTCGACCAGCGCGCGCAGCGTCTGCTGGCGCGCCTGCAGCGTGCGATCGCCGCCGGTGAGGAGCTTGTAGCGATCGTTCAGGCGCTTGTTGATGTCCGCCACCGAGAGCGAGCGCACGCGTGCCGCAGCGAGCTCGAGTGCCAGCGGAATGCCTTCGAGGCGGTAGACCAAGTCGGCGACCGCCGGCGCCTCCTTCTCGGTCAGCGCGAACGCGGGCTTGTGCAGCTTCGCCCGCTCGACGAAGAGCTGCACCGCGGTCGATTTCTGCAGGGCCTCGAAGCCCTGGTTTCGCGTCGGCACGGGCAGTGGCTGCACGACGTAGGTCTGCTCGCCGGGCACGCGCAGCGCGATGCGGCTCGTCGCCAGCATGCGCACCTCGGGGGCCGCCTTGAGGATCGCGCCCGCAAGCTGTGCGCAAGCATCGATCACCTGCTCGCAGTTGTCGACGATCAGCATCAGCTTGCGAGTCTTCAAATGCGCGGCCAGCGTCTGGACGAGCGGGCGCCCCGGCTCCTCGCGCACGCCCAGGACACGCGCAGTCTCGCTCGCCACCAGCCCCTCGTCGCGAATGGTCTGCAGATCGACGAACCACACCCCGTCCGGGTAGGCGTCCATCACCGACGTGCCGACCTGCAGGGCGAGGCGCGTCTTGCCGAGGCCTCCCATGCCGAGCAGAGTGAGCAGCCGCGTCCCCTCGAGCATGTCCTCGATCTCGTCGCGCTCGCGCTCGCGTCCGATGAACGAGGTCAACTGCTGCGGCAGGTTGTTGGGAGTCGCCTCGAGCTCGCGCAGCGCCGGAAACTCCTTCCGAAGCTGCGGATGCACGACCTGGAAGACTGCCTCGGCGGTCGACAACCCCTTCAAGCGCACGCTGCCCAGATCGAGCAGCGTCACCCCGTCGGTCAGCTTCTCCTCTATCGCCTCCGCCACCGCCCGCGACACGAGGATCTGCTCCCCGTGCGCCGCCCCCATGATCCGCGCCGTGCGGTTGATCGTGGTGCCGAAATAGTCGTTGTCGCGCTGGTGCGCCGCCCCGGTGTGCAATCCGCAGCGCACCTTCAGCGCCAACCCCGCCGTCGCCCCGGCGTCCCGCAGCCCCAACTGGATCGCAATCACCGACGCCAGCGCGTCCGCCGGCGTCCCGAACACCGCGTAGATGCCGTCGCCGGTGGTCTTGACGATGCGCCCGGCGTGGCCCTGGACCGCCTCGCGCAGTACCGTGTCGTGGCGCGCGACCGCCTGCGCCATCAGCTCAGGCTGCGCCTCCCACAGCGAGGTGCTCCCCTCGATGTCGGTGAAGAGAAACGTCGGCGTTGCGGTGCTATCCTGCATGCTGCCTCGTGACCCGCGACGAATCGGCGCCCGGCCGCCGGATACCCGGACCGGGCCAGTCAATTCAACACTCTACGGCCCCGCCGGGGCAACGCCAAGGGTGAATCTTCCGCAGTCTCCGC
>JAFEDF010000066.1 GCA_018241785.1 Pseudomonadota bacterium
CGGCGGTGAGGAGCTCCTTCGCATGGCGGGCGATGCGATCCATCACCGAGGAAAGATCGCGCGACGACGAGAGGTCGCGGCCGACCTCGGCGAGCGCTGCGGCCTCGCGCTCGCGGCGCCGCGTTTCGTCGAGGAGGCGCGCATTCTCGAGCGCGACGCTCATCGCGTTGGCGAGGGTCGTCATCAGGTGGACGTCGCCATCGCTGAATGCATCTTCGCGATCGGCGTACATGGCGATGACGCCGTGGGCGACGCCGCCGCGCATCACTGGCACGCCGAGGTAGCTCTGCGCTGTCCCCCGCTGCGATGGATCGCCGATCTCCACCGAGCCGCACTCGCGTGCACGTGCGTACAGGTCGCGGTTGACGGCCAGCGGCTGCCCCGTCCGGATCACGTGGCCGACGAAGCCACCCCGAAGCGGTGTAGGCTCGACCGGGAAGCGGCGGCCGCTTTCGAGCCAGTACGGAATGGTCAGGAGATCCGTCGAACGATCGTAGAGCGCGATCGACATGTCGCGCGTATGGAGGACCCCGGCGATCCGGTCGCCGACGAGGTCGACGATCGCCTGGAACTCGAGCTCGGCGGCGAGGCCCTGCTGGACGCTGTTGATGACCGCGAGCTCGGCCGCGCGCCGCTCGGTCTCCTTCAGGAGGCGCTGCGTCTCGTCGAAGAGCCGCGCGTTCTCGAGCGCAGCGCCCATGCTGCCGGCAATCGTTTCGAGCAGGCGCACCTCGGAAGGCCCGAACGCGTGGTCGCGCTCGTGATTTTCGAGGATCACCATGCCGAGGAGGCGCTTGCCGGAAAGCATCGGGACAGCGGCGATGCTTCGCGCCTGATCAGTGCCGGGACGCGTGTTGACGCCGGCGGCTTCCTGCTCGGCGATCGTGTTGAACACCGAGACCTTTCGCTCGGCGATGAAGCGCCGCAGCGCGGGCGGCGGCGGAGGCTCGACTTCAGGCCGCGGCAGCCTGACGCCGTGCTCGTACGCATAGAGCATGCGCATCCGGTCGGCCGGCTCGTCCCACCAGCGGATGCTCATGTCGCCGGTGGCGAAGACCTCGCACAGCTTGTCGCCGACGAGATCGACGATCGACTGGAAGTCGAGCTCGGCGCCGATGCCCTGCTGGATGCGGTTGATCACTGCCAGCTCGGCGTTGCGCTGCTCGGTCTCCTTCAGTAAACGCTGCGTCTCGTCGAAGAGGCGCGCATTCTCGAGCGCCACCCCCATCCCGGCTGCAATCGTCGTGACGAGGCGCACTTCGGCAGGACCGAACGCGTGTTCGCGCTCGTGGTTTTCGACGAGGATCGCGCCGATCGCACGGTCACCGGCGATCATCGGCACTCCGACGACGGATTGGCTGCGATCGGTGCCCGGAACGGCCTTGAAACCGCATGCATTCTGCTCGGCGTGGTTTCCGGCGACGAGCACCTCGTGGCCGACGAGCATCCGGTAGGGTGCGCGGCCGCCGACACCGTCGTCTTCGCTGACGGGAACCTCGACGTTGCCGAGGCGTTTGCCGTGCTCGTACACGTAGACCGAGCGGACGATCCCGCGCGCAGATTCCCACCACCAGATGCCGAGATCGCCAGTCGCGAAGACCTCGCGCAGCTTGTCGCCGACGAGGTCGACGATCGCATCGAAGTCGAGCCTTGCGGCCATTCCGCGCTGAATGCCGTTGACGACCGCGAGCTCGTTCGCGCGCTGCTCGAGGCTCGCGTTGGAGACCTGCAGATCTGCGGTGCGCTCGGCGACTTTCTGTTCGAGCTCTTCGGTGAAACGGGTGTTGTCGAGCGCGACTGCCGCCTGCGACGCGAACAGCCCGACGAGATCGCGGTCGGATTCGCGGAAGCGTCCGTAAGCTCCGTCGAGGTCGGCGTAGACGTAACCGACGATCTCCTGGCGCGCGATCAGCGGGGCGACGAGCTTCGAGCGCTGCTTTACGGCAGTCGCCCGAGCCGGTGTCCACGCGAGCGAAGCGGAGCGGATCCGCCCTGCCTGCTCGAACAGCGGTCGCGCACGTTCGAGCACCACGCTCGCGTCCTCGCCCGGTGGAACCAGCGCGCCCGCGAGTTCGAAGCCCTGCGGCCCTTCCAGCGCCAGCAGCACGCGCTCGGCGCCGGTAAGCTCGGTGATCTCGTCGACGATGAACTCGCGAAGCTCGGCGGCGCTCCTGATCTCGTTCATTCGCAGTCCACCGTCGACTACGCGCTGTAGCGGCTCGCGAACGTTGGTGTCGCCTTCGAGGTGCGGGATCTTGCGACCCTTGCCGGAGCGTCGCCTGGCCCCATCGGCGAGCCACGCGGCGACGATCTCGCGGTTGACGCGACGTTTGCCGAGGTAGTTGCGGCGCAGGCCCTCGTCACCCATGTGCGCGATCTCGGCGCACATGAAGCGATAGGCGCGGTCGACGGCCTCGGCAGCTTCGGCATTCTTTCCATTCGCGGCGAGCGCGAGGCTGTGGTGCCACCACAGGTCGGCGGCGTCGAGCCCTTCGAGCGCTATGAATCCGTATTGCGAGTGAATGCGCGTGGCGCGGCGGGTGGTCGCGAGCGCGGCGGTCGCTTTGCCCGTTTCGAGCTCGGCGCGCGCCACCATGGCGAGACAATTCATCCGCATTGACGGTCGTCCCTCGCGCTCCGCGTGTCGCAGCGCAGCGCGCGCATGGACGAGCGCGCGGCTCCAGTCCCCGCCGTCGAAGGCGAGCCGAAAACGCAACGCCGCACCCCAGGCGAGGTGAAGTTCGCGCGTCCCTTCGGGAAGTTTCGCAACGAGCGACGCGTGCTCTTCGAGGTGCCTGCGCGCGGCGTCGAGGTGCCCCAGCTCGATCTCGCCCCCGGCAAGCACCGGGGGGACGCCCGCAGCTTCGCTCCGGGCTCCCGCCCGTTCGTACAGTTCACCGGCGCTGAGGGCCAGGCGGCGCGCGCGGCGATAGAGCCCGAGCCGGTCATACGCGATCGCGAGGTTGAAGGTCACCATCGCCCGGCGTTCGACGTGTCCCGACACCTCGAACGCCGCCAACGCCGGTTGCAGCAGTCGCAGCCGCTCGGCGACGTCGGGCTCGTCGAACATCAGCAGATTGAGCGCGTTGCCGACTCCGTAGCGGTCCCCTGCGCCGCGACAAAGCTCGAGCGCCTCGCTTGCCGCAGCGCGAGCCTGGGCAGGCTGGCCCTCGCGGCTCTGCACCATCGCGACGACCCACATCGCCCGTCCTTCGCCGCCGCGGTTCCCGAGCTTGTCGAATTGCGCACGCGCCTGGCCGGCGGTGCGCAGAGCCGCGTCGCCGCGATCGCCCGAGCGCGACTGCGCTTCGGCGAGGCACAGCAGCGCGCGCGCGACGGCCTCCGGTTCGCGGCTGCGCTGCGCCGCGCGCAGCGCCTGCGCCGCATCGTCGGTCGCTTCGCGCGGGCGTCCTTCGCGCATCCGGAGGTACGCCCGCCGCGTGAGCGCCTTTGCGCGCAGCGCCGGATCCGCGCGCGGGCCGGCGAGTCCGAGCATCGATTCGGCGTCGGCGAGCGCGCGGGCGAGATCGCCTTCGGCGGTCAGGCTTTCGGCGCGCAGGTCGAGGAGCGCGATGCGCTCGGTGAGCGGAAGATCGGCGGATTCGAGCGCGGCCGACGCGAGCTCGATCGCGCGCGCGTGCTTCCCGCGCGCGGCCGCCTCCATCACCGGCCGAATCGGGTCGGCGGTGAGCGCGTGCGGGCCGCGCGCTGCACTTCGACGCTTACGTACAGGTTCGATGCTGCGTGCCGAGCCCAATCGGTGGTCCCTTGCCAACCGTGCCGACCGGCACTATGCCACCAAAGGCGGGGTGTAGGGGATGCCCGGACTGGGTGACACCCTGGGTCGCACAACGGTTACGATTGACATCATGATGCGAGTCGACTAGCATCAAGTCATGCGCACAACGCTTACCTTGGATGACGACGTCGCCGCCCGGCTAAAATCGGAAGTTCGCCGAAGCGGCCGAACGTTTCGCGAAGTAGCGAACGAATCCCTTCGTCGTGGTCTCGCTGCGCCGCGAGCGGCTGGTGAGCGGCCAACATTCAAGGTGGTTCCGCATCACTTCGGACAGCTTCGCGCCGGTCTGTCGCTCGACAACACCTTTGACCTGATCGAGCAGGTCGACGGACCGCTGCACCGTTGATTCTCGCCGACGCGAATCTGCTGATCTACGCGTATCGCGCGGAATCGCCGACCCACGCGGCCAGCAGGCGATGGCTGGAAGACGCGCTCGCCGGAAGCGAATTCGTTCGCTTTGCCTGGCTCACGCTATGGGCGTTCCTGCGGATCTCGACGCATCCGCGGGTGTTCGAGTATCCGCTGACCTTCGCCGATGCGCACGCTGCCGTCGCGTCGTGGCTCGCGCAACCGATCTGCGGCATTGTCGAGCCGGGGGAGCGGCACGCGTCGATTCTGAGCGGGCTTGCGACCGTCGGCCAGGCGACCGGGCCGCTGCTGATGGACGCTGCGCTCGCGGCGATCGCGATCGAGCACGGCGCAACGCTGTGCACGACCGACCGCGATTTCGCGCGCTTTCCCCGGCTCAAGTGGAGGAATCCGCTCGAATCCGGCGCGTGACCGCACCCATCGATTCGGACCGGCTCACCGCGCGGCGGACATTCACCGCACGGCAGGCGCTCACCGCACCGCCGCGAGGATCGCGCTCAGCAGCGCCGACGGCGACGGCGGGCATCCCGGGACTTCGACGTCGACGGGTATCACGTCGGCGACCTTCGAGAACGTCGCGTAGTTCGCGGCGAGGATGCCGCAGCCCTTGGCGCAGTCGCCGACGGCGATGACGAATTTCGGCTCGGGCGTCGCATCGTAGGTACGCCTCAAGGCGATCGCCATGTGCTTCGACACCGGCCCGCTCACCATCAGCGCGTCGGCGTGCCGCGGGCTCGCGACGAAGCGGATTCCGTAGCCTTCGAGGTTGTAGTAGGGGTTGGCGAGCGCCTGCGCTTCGAGCTCGCACGCGTTGCACGAGCCGGCGTCGACGTAGCGGATCGCGAGCGCGCGGCCGAGCCGGTGGCGGATCACATGATCGAGGCGATCGGCGATCCGGTCGCCGTCGGCGGGGGTGGGCGCCGGCTCGGTGCGAATGCCGGTGCGAACGATTCTGCGGAGCAAGGCGTACATCTTTCGGCCTCAGAGATCGTGCCCGCTGTACGAGAGGTTGAACGATTTGTTGATCAGCGGGAAGTCGGCGACGATGTTGCCGATCACCGCGTATTCGATCGCCGGCCAGTTCTGCCACGACGGATCGTGCGGATGGCAGCGGCGGATCGATCCGCCGGGGCCGGATTCGAGCGCGACCAGCACCGGGCCGCGCCAGCCTTCGACGTAGCCGAGGCCGAGGCTCCCATCCGCAACTTCCTTGAGCGGCGTGTCGATCGCAGGCGGCAGCGAAGGGTCGCCGAGCTTGTCGATGATGACCTCGATGGCGCGAAGCGATCCGAGCACCTCGTCGAAGCGCACCGCGACGCGCGCGGCGACGTCGCCGGTTGCCGCGGTCGCGGGCTCGATCGCCAGCGCGTCGTAGGGAGCCACCGGGAGGTCGCGGCGCAGGTCGGCGTCGATGCCGCTCGCGCGGCCGGCGAGCCCGACGACGCCGAGCTTGTGCGCAACGTCGTTGGCGAGGACGCCGCAGCCGCGGAAGCGGTCCTGCACGCCCGCGTGCTCGTCGTAGAGGCTCCGCAGTTCGGCGACCTCGTTGCGCAGCCTGATCGCGTCGTCGCGGATCGCGAGCGCATTGGCCGTATCGAGGGTGCGTGCGACGCCACCCGGAACGACGGCATCCATCAGCAGCCGGTGACCGAACGCCGCTTCGTTTCGCCGCAGCACGTCCTCGCGAAGGCGCGAGAACTGCGCGAGTCCGAGCGCGAAGCCGGCGTCGTTGCCGAGCGCTCCGAGGTCGCCCAAGTGATTCGCGACGCGCTCGCGTTCGAGGCAGAGCGCGCGCAACCAAGTGGCGCGCGGAGGTGGCACAACATCGGCGAGGCTTTCGACCGCCTGCGCGTAGGCCCACGCATAGGCGACGGTGCTGTCGCCCGACACGCGCCCCGCGAGCTTCGCGCCATCGGCGATCGACAGCGACTCGAAGCGCTTCTCGATCCCCTTGTGCGTGTAGCCGAGGCGCTCTTCGAGGCGCAGCACCTTCTCGCCGACGACCTGGAAGCGGAAGTGGCCAGGCTCGATGATGCCGGCGTGCACCGGCCCCACCGGGATCTCGTGCACGCCTTCGCCTTCGACCCTGACGAACGCGTAATCCTCCTCGCCGGGTTCCCAGCGCGGATCGGGCTCGAAATCGCGGCGCAGCGGAAAGCGGTCGATCGGCCAGCCCGCAAGCCACAGCCACGGGCGCTGGTCGTCGGCCTCGGCGGCGATCCCGACGAGATCGTAGGTCGCGCGCTGCATCCGCGCCGCCGCCGGAAAGATCGGCGTGAGGTCAGGGTAGCGGGCGTCCTCGCGCAGAAGCGTGTGGTCGAGCACCGTCAGTCCGTCGCGGTCCTCGAGCACGGCGCGAACGCGAAACCCGCGCTGCCGGTCGCGCTCGTCGCTTCCCCAGAGTGCGACGAGGCGCGCTCCGCCTTCCCAGCCGAGGCGGCAGGCGGTGAGGAGCTGGCCCGAGCTCACCTGCGCGCGCTGCGTGGCCATCGCAGCGCGGACGGGCTCGGGAGCGACGCCGAGGGGGCGAAGGTTCATGGCTTCATCGCGTCATCGCGTCAGCCGATCAATCGCGCCGCCTGCCGGTACCATTCGGCAAGCGCCGGCGGGATCCACAGGCCGAGCATCAGCACGAGCGCGAGATGCGCGAACACCGGCAGCATCGCCGGGCGCAGTGGAAGCCGCGACGCAGTGGTGTCGCCAAACACCATCGGCTGCACGCGCGAGAACATCGCCGCGAACGCGATGCCGAGGGCGGCGAGCAGGAACGGCGTCGCCCACGGCTGCTCGTGCATCGCCGTTGTGAGGATCAGGAACTCGCTCGCGAACACTCCGAAGGGCGGAACGCCGAGGATGGCGAGGGTGCCGAGCACGAGGCCCCAGCCGACCAGGGGGTTGATCGTCACGAGGCCGCGGATGCCGTCGATCATCTGCGTGCCCGCCTTCTGTGCGGCGTGGCCGGCGGTGAAGAAGAGGGCCGACTTGGTGAGCGAATGCACGGTCATGTGCAGAAGGGCGGCGAAGTTCGCGATCGGCCCGCCGATGCCGAAGGCGAACGTGACGATGCCCATGTGCTCGATCGACGAATAGGCGAACAGGCGCTTGATGTCGCGCTGGCGGGCGAGAAGGAGCGCTGCGACGACCACCGAGACGAGTCCGAAGCCCATCATCAGGCGGTGTGCGAAGGCAGCGGGCAGCGCCCCGTCGACCAGCACCTTGCAGCGCACGACCGCGTACAGGGCGACGTTGAGGAGCAGCCCCGAGAGCACTGCGGAAACGGGCGCCGGACCCTCGGCGTGGGCGTCCGGGAGCCAGTTGTGCAGCGGCACGAGCCCCGCCTTGGTGCCGTAGCCGACGAGGAGGAACACGAATGCGAGCGCGAGCACCGTCGGCTCGAGCTGGCCGCGCACGCCCTCGAGGGCGGTCCACAGGAGCGCGTCACCCCCGGCACCCAGCACGCGCTCGGCCGCGAAGTAGAGGAGGATCGTGCCGAAGAGCGCCTGTGCGATGCCGACGCCGCAGAGGATGAAGTACTTCCACGCGGCTTCGAGCCCCTCGGGCGTGCGGTATAGCGACACCAGCAACACCGTCGTGAGGGTGGCCGCCTCCATCGCGACCCACAGGATGCCGACGTTGTTGGTGACGAGCGCCAGCAGCATCGCGAACACGAAGAGCTGGAACATGCTGTGGTAGAGGCGAAGTTTCGCGGCACTGAGCCGGCCGTGCTCCTCCTCGATCCTCATGTACGGGCGCGAGAACACCGCCGTCGTGAACGCGACAAACGCCGTCAGCGCGACGAGGAAGACGTTCAGCGGATCGACGAGGAACTGGCGGCCGAATGCGAGCATCGGCCCGGCGCGCATCACGTGAAGAGTGAGCGCGGCGGCCGCGGCGAGCGTGCACAGGCTCGCGGCGATGTTGACCTCCGGAGCGTGCCGGCGATGGCCGGCGAGCGCCAGCACCGCAGCGGCGCCGACCGGAAGCGCCAGGACGAGCGCGATCTCGATCTCGATCGCGATCATCAGTCGCCCTCCTTCAGCCGCTCGAGGTGCCGAAGATCGAGGCTGTCGAACTGCTCGCGGATCTGGAAGAAGAACACGCCGAGGATCAACACGGCGACCAGCACGTCGAGCGCGATGCCGAGCTCGACCACCATCGGCATGCCGTAGGTCGCGCTCGTCGCGGCGAAGAAGAGCCCGTTCTCCATCGCGAGGAAGCCGATCACCTGCGGAATCGCCTTGCGGCGGGTGATCATCATCAGGAACGAGAGCATCACGCTTGCGAGCGCAATTCCCAGCGTTGCGTGCGTGACCGTGCTTGCGAGCTCGGACACCGGCAGCGTGAGGCTGAACGAGAAGACGACGAGCACGATGCCGATCAGCATCGTCGCCGGAATGTTGATGAGGGTCTCGAACTCCCAGTGCACGTCGAGTCTCTTCACCATCCGGTAGAGGAGCCACGGCAGCGCCAGCACCTTGAGGAGGACGGTGAGGATCGTCGACGCGTAGAGGTGAGGCTGCGCCGTCGTGTACGCGACGACCGCCGTCGATGCCGCCAGCACCGCGCCCTGCCAGGCGAAGAGGTCGATCAGCGAGACGACGCGGCGCTGGGCGAGCATCGCGAAGGCGAGGAGCAGCAGGATCGCCGCAAGGAGGTTGATGAGCTGGAAGCCGATCGGCGTCGGGGCCATCGATCGCTCCCGGTCAGCTTCCGAGCAGCAGCTTGACGAGCATGCCGAGCACCGCGAGGAGGAACGCGGTGCCGAGGAACTCGGGGGCGCGGAAAATGCGCAGCTTCGCCGAGACGGTCTCGATCAGCGCGAGCACTGCGCCACCCGCGGCGAGCTTGGCGACGAGCACCGGCGCCGCGGCGAGGATGGCGAGGCCGCTCGTCCCCTCGGCGATCCCGAACGGAACGAACAATGCGAGACCGATGCACGAATAGTTGAAGAGCTTCAACGCCGACGCCCACTCGATGAGCGCGAGATGGCGCGCCGAGTACTCGAGCAGCGTCGCCTCGTGGATCATCGTGAGCTCGAGGTGGGTGGCCGGGTTGTCGACCGGGATACGCGCATTCTCGGCGAGCGAGACCATCGTGAAGGCGACGCCCGCGAACGCGAGGCTGGGGTAGATCGCCAGCTCGCGGTGCGCGAGCGTATCGACGATCGTGGGGAGCGACGTCGACCCCGAGATCAGCGACGCGGTGAAGAGCACCATCAGGAGCGCAGGCTCGGCGAGGAACCCGACGAACATCTCGCGCCGTGCACCGAGCGAGCCGAACGACGTGCCGACGTCCATCGCCGCGAGCGCCGTGAACACGCGCGCGAGCGCGAACAGGCCGACGAGAGCGATCGCGTCGGCAGCGGTCGCGAACGGCAGCGCCGTCGCGAGCGACGGAACGATCGCCGCCGCGCAGCACATCGCCCCGAACACGACGTAGGGCGTCACGCGGAAGATCGGCGAGGCGTTCCCGGCGACCACGGCATCCTTCGCAAACAGCTTGCGGATCGTCCGGTACGGGACGAGGAGCGGCGGCGGCCTCTTGCCCTGCAGCAGCGCGCGGCACTGGTTGACCCAGCCGACGAGGATCGGCGCGAGCGCGATCGCGACCGCGATCTGCAGAAGCTGCGAGAGGATGCCGGCGAGGGTCATCGGACGAAGAACAGCAGCGCGAGGAGCGTTGCGAAGCTGAAGGTGAGATAGACGGCGATCCGTCCCTGCTGCAGCAGGCCCGCGATGCGCGCGAGGCGCTCGGCCGCCGCGGCCACCGGCAGGTAGACCCCGCGCCAGAGGCGGTCGCCCGCGCGCACGAAGTAGCGCGGCTTTTCTTCGGCCGGGGACGGCAGGTGGCGCTCGATGTCGAAGAACGGCTCGAACACCTGCCTGATCGGCTGGCCGAATCCCTCGGCGGTGTCCTGCATCCGCGGGGTCTGGCGCGGAAAGCCGCAATCCCACGCCGCCGAACGCCGCACGCGACCATGCCAGAGGCGGTGAACGACGACGATCGTCACCGTCACGACCACGACGATCACGACGAGCACGACGAGCGGGCTGTAGCTCGAGCGGCCGGTCGCAATCGGGGCGAGCAGCAGCCAGGTCGAATCGCCGGCGCCAGCGAGGCTCGTTGCGAGGAGCAGCGTGCTCACGTGGTCGATCGCAGCGATCACCGCCGACGGAAAGAGGCCGAGCGCGACGCAGCCTGCAGCGAGCGCGGCGAGTGCCGCGCGCTCGCGCCGGCCGGCATCGCGCGCGTGCACGAGGTTCGGCTCGCGCGGCCGGCCGAGGAACACGATGCCGTAGAACTTCACCATCACGTACGCGGCGAGCGCGACGGCGAGGACGAGCGCGGCCGCGGCGAGCGGCACCAGCATGTTGACGAACGACTGCGGCAATGCCGGCGTGAACAGGAACGCCTGCAGCAGCAGCCATTCCGACACGAAGCCGTTCAGCGGCGGAAGCCCGGCGATCGCAAGCGTGCCGACGAGGGCGAGCCACGCGACCCACGGCATCCGGTGGATGAGCCCGCCGAGCCTGCCGAGGCTCCTCTCGCGCGTCGCGTGCATGACTGCGCCGGTGGCAAGGAAGAGCAGGCTCTTGAAGAACGCGTGATTGAGCGCGTGGTAGAGGACGGCAGTGAGGGCGATCGCGGCGAGGAATGGCTTGTCGTTCGCGCGGAACACGATCGCGAGCCCGATTCCGGCTACGAGGATACCGATGTTCTCGATCGACGAGTACGCGAGGAGGCGCTTCATGTCGGTCTGCGCGGCGGCGAAGATCACCCCGTAGAGTGCGGTGACGAGTCCCAGCGCTAGCGCGAACACGCCCCACCACCAGACCTGCAGGTGGAGAAGGTCGAAGGTGACGCGCAGCAATCCGTAGATTGCCGTCTTCAGCATCACGCCGCTCATCAGCGCCGAGACCGGCGACGGCGCCGCCGGGTGGGCTTCCGGCAGCCAGACGTGGAGCGGCAGCAGGCCCGCCTTCGCGCCGAAGCCGGCGAGCGCCAGGAAGAACGCCACGGCAGGCCAGGCGCCGGCGAGGGTGGTGCCGCGCATCGCGTCGAACGTGTAGTCGCCGTGTCCCCCCTGCAGCACGCCGAAGCAGAAGACGATCGCGATCGCTCCGACGTGAGCGATCGCGAGGTAGAGGAAGCCCGCGCTGCGGATTTCGGCAATCCGGTGGTCGGTGGTCACGAGGAAGTACGACGCCACCGCCATCGTCTCCCACGCGATCATGAAGAGGTACGCGTCGTTGGCGATCAGCACGAAGCCCATCGCCGCGAGGAACACGTGGTATTCGAGGCCGATGCGGCC
>JAFEDF010000067.1 GCA_018241785.1 Pseudomonadota bacterium
GAGCGCGCCCAGCACGAGCCCGTTGAAGCACTGCGAGATGAAGTTCGCCCAGTTGATCACGCTGCCCCACCCCGAACGCGGATCGAATCGAACACAGCGGGTCACCACCCTTCACGCGGCCGGCGCGACGCCGGATGCGCAAGTGCGAGCCCGCGCGCGGCGGGCAAAAAGGGGGAAACTGCGCTCCCGGACCCACGCGGGCCCGGGAGCACCATGGCCCGTCAGGTGTAGTCGCCGAGCTTGCAGCCGAACGCGTCGGGCTTCTGCATCAGCGGCGCACCCGGCACCACTTCGAGGACCTCCCAGAAATCCTCGTCGTTCTTCATGTCCTTCTTGGCCTTGCCGCGCACGATGACGACCGGGCGCACGCACTGGTGATCCTCCGGCCGGTAGTGGACGTCGCCGACGACCGACGGAATGGTCTCGCCCTTTTCGTACTGCTTGATGACGTCGGGCGGATAGAACGTGCCCGCTTCGGTCACCATCCGCGCCCATTGCGAGAAGCTGCTGTAGCCGTTCTCGGCGCCCCATTCCGGCCGATAGCCGTACTTCTTGTGGAACGACTCGACGAAGAGCTTCGCGAGCGGATACTTGTCCTCGAGCGTCCACCAGAAGTCGGTGGCGGCGAAGACTCCGGCAGTGATGTCGGGGCCGCACTCCTTGGCGAGGAATGGGATCTGGTACGGAATCACCAGCTTCATCTTGGGCAGGATGCCGAACTGCTTCGCCTGCTGGCACGAAAGCACGGCGTCGCGACCCCAGTTCACGTTGATCAGGAAATCGGCGCCGGAATTCGCGATGTTGGTGAGATACTGGCTGAAGTCCTGCGTGCCGAGCGGCGAGACCTGGTTCGTCACCATCGTCCAGCCGGCTTCCTTGGCGAGGTAATCACTGACCGACTTGGTTACGGTGTGACCGTACGTGTAGTCCGGCGTCATGTACGCCGCCTTCCGGTTCTTGCCGAAGTTCTTCACGAGGACCGGGCCGATTGCGTTGGCCGCGGTCTCGCCGTAGAAATTCTGCCTGAAGCCGTAGCGCACGCAGTCCTTGCCGGTGGTGTCGTTCGAGCCGGAAATGGCGGCGACGTAGAGGATCTTCTCGCGCTGCGCGAACTTGTTCATCGCCACGGCGACGGCCGACGACGTCGACCCGGTCATCAGGATGACCTTGTGCTCGTTGATGAACGTCTGCTCGACCTGCAGCGCCTGGTTCGGCTTGGCGGCCGAATCGGCCGAGAGGAGCTTCACCTTCTTGCCGAGGACGCCGTTGTTCACCTTCGGCGC
>JAFEDF010000068.1 GCA_018241785.1 Pseudomonadota bacterium
GCCTGCCGGCGGGGGCCCGGCGCGACGGCGCTCGAGAGAGCCGTGCCGATCACGACGCTCGCGGGCTCGCTTGCCGCGCCACCCGCTGCGGCAGGCGCTCCCACTCGCGCGCGGAAGGTCCCACGCAGTTCGGTGCGGCATCGACTCGGGCGCGCGGCGGGGTCGGTTGCGCAGGGCGCCTGAGGCGCAGTCGTCGCAAGCGGGTGGCGCGGCGAGCACCGCGCCGGGACACGCTCGACGACGTGGGTTGCGCCGCCGATGCGCCACGAGGTCCGGTGCGGCACCGACTCGGGCGTGCGGCGGGGTCGGTTGCGCAGGGCGCCTGAGGCGCAGTCGTCGCAAGCGGGTGGTACGGCGAGCCCTGCGTTCGCGCACGCACGATGCCGGCGCACACCTGGCGAGCCGCACCGGGACCCGCTCGACGACGTGGGTTGCGCCGCCGAAGCCCTGCGCAACCGACCCCGCCGCGCGCTCGCACGCACCGGACGTTCGCGAGCGCCATGCGGCGTGCGGCGCGGGATCAGTCGCTCGCGATGTGCGGCGTTACCGCCGGCGCGGCGGCGGGTGCGCCCGCTTGCGCGCCACGCACTGCGCGCCGGGACCTGCGGCGCTCGTGCCACTGGTCGAGGTAGGTGTAGAGGACGGGCACGACGACGAGCGTCAGCAGCGTCGAAGTCACGACTCCGCCGATGATCGCCCGCCCCATCGGAGCCTGCTGCTCGCCGCCGTCGCCGAGACCGAGTGCGAGCGGCAGCATCCCGCCGATCATCGCGGCAGTCGTCATCAGAATCGGGCGCAGCCGAACCTGCCCTGCCGTCAGGAGCGCGTCGTCGAGCGACGCGCCGGAACGGCGCGCACGGTTGGCGAAATCGACGAGCAGGATCGCGTTCTTGGTCACGAGACCCATCAGCATGATGAAGCCGATGATCGAGAAGAGGTTCAGCGTCGTTCCGGTCAGGAGCAGCGCGAGCAGCACCCCGATCAGCGAGAACGGCAGCGAGGCCATGATCGCTGCGGGCTGCGTGAAGCTCGCGAACTGCGAGGCGAGGATCAGGTAGATGAAGATCACCGCGAGAGCGAGCGCCGCGACGGCCGCGCGGAAGGACTCCTGCATGTCCTGCTGCGTGCCCGCCGCCTTGATGCTGTAGCCCGGCGGCAGGTCCATGCGGTCGGCGATCTTCTGCACGTCGGCACCGACGTCGCCCGACGCGCGCCCCTCGGCGTTGGCGTAGATGCCGATGCGCCGCTCGAGCGCCTCGCGCTTGATGATCTGCGGGCTCGTCGAGGGCACGATCTCGGCGACCTGGCGCAGCGGCACCATGCGCATCTGCCCGTCCGGGCCGCGGCGGTTCGTCGTCAGATAGAGGTTGGCGAGGTCAGACGTGAGCCGGCGCTGCGAGCGCGGAAGCTGGACGTTCACCTCGTAGTTCTGGCCGTCCGGGGCGAGCCAGTAGGTGACGGTGTCGCCTGCGACGAGCGGGCGGATCGTTGCACCGACCTGCTGCACGGTGATGCCAAGATCCGCCGCGGCGGCGTTGTTGACGCGGATCGACAAGGCCGGATTGGCGTCCTTGTCCGAAGTCTCGAGATCGGCGATGCCGGGCACCTTCGCGACCTCCGCCGCGAAATCGCGCGCGAGCTTCGACAGCGTCGCCGGATCGGGGCCGAGCACGTTGAACCAGATCGGGAAGTCGTAGCCGACCGAAAGCTGGATGCCGGGGATCGGCTTCAGCGCGGCGCGGATCGCGCGCTCGATCTCCTTCTGCGTACGCTTGCGCCTCGCGCGGTCGACGAGCTTCAGGTTGACGCGCGCGTAGTTGCGCCCCTCGTCGGTTCCGACCGTCGTCATCCTGAGGTCGACCTCGGGAAAGCGCTTCAGCACATGCTCGACTTCGGCGACCTTGCCGTTCGTGTACTCGAGGCTCGACCCGACCGGTGTGTTGAGCCGCAACGAAATGAAACCCTGATCGACGTCGGGGATGAACTCGGTACCGACCAGCGGAACGACGAGAAAGCTCGCGAAGAAGGTCGCGAGCGCCGCCCCGAGCACGGTCTTCCGGTGGCCGAGCGCCCAGGCGAGCACCGCGCCGTACATCGAGTGCAGCCGGTCGATGCCGCGCTCGACGCGCGCCATCAGGCGCCCGAGCCACGGCGCGCGTGCGAAGCGCGTTCCGGGCGGGTCGTGCCAGACCGAAGACAGCATGGGATCGAGCGTGAAGCTGACGAACAGCGAGACGAGCACGGCGACCGCCACCGTCACGCCGAACTGGAAGAAGAAGCGCCCGATGATGCCGCTCATGAATGCGATCGGCACGAACACCGCGACGATCGCGAAGGTCGTCGCCATCACCGCGAGGCCGATCTCGTCGGTGCCGTCGTGCGCCGCGCTGCGATGGTCCTTGCCGAGTGCGAGGTGGCGCACGATGTTCTCGCGGACGACGATCGCATCATCGATGAGGAGCCCGATGGTGAGCGAGAGCGCCATCAACGTGAGGAAATTCAGCGTGAAGCCGAACGCGTAGAGCGCGATGAACGTCGCGACCACGGCGATCGGAAGCGTGAGTCCGGTGATGATCGTGCTGCGCCAGCTGCCGAGGAAGAAGAACACGATCAGCACGGTGAGCAGGGCTCCCTCGACGATCGTGCTCTTGACGCGGTCGACCGAGCGCTCGACCTCGTCGGCGCCCGAATAGGTGACCCGCAGGTCGACGTCCTTCGGCAGCCTCGCCTTCAGCGCGGTGACGGCATTGCGGATGTTGCGCCCGGTGTCGACGATGTTGGCGTCCTGGGCCTTCTGCACGTCGATGGTGATCGCCGGCTGGCCGTTGACGCGCGAGATCGAGTCCTGGTCCTTGGTGCCGTCGATGACGTCGGCCACCTGCGCGAGATAGACCGGGCCTCCGCCCTGCTGCGCGACGATGATGCGCCCGAACTGCGACGGCTCGCGGAGCTTGCCTTCGATCCGCACGATCGAGTCTCGCGGCCCGCGCGTGATCCGTCCCGCCGGCACATCCTGGTTGGCGTTGCGGATCGCGTCGATCACCTGGTCGACGCCGATGCCGAGCGCGGCCAGCGCCTCGGGCCGGATCTGGATCAGTACCTGGCGTTGCGCTTCGCCGTTGACGTCGAGCCTCGCCACTCCCGGCAGGTTCTCGAGCGACTTGACGATCGTCTGGTCGGTGAGCGAAGTGAGCTCGCGCAGGCCGACCGTCGGCGAGGTGACCGCGAGCGACACGACCGGCTGGCTGTTCTCGTCCTCGACGCGGATCACCTGCGGATCCTTGACGTCCTTCGGGAACGACGCGCGCACCGGGGCGACCTTGTCGCGAACGTCCTGGATCGCCTGCGCGACATTCGTCGACAGGCGGAACTCGACGAACACCTGGCTCTGGCCCTCGAGCGAGTTGGAGCGGATCGTCTTCACTCCGGAAACCTGGTTCACCGCGTATTCGATCGGCTTCGTGACGTCGGCCTCGACCGCCTCCGGCGCGGCGCCCGGATAGGCGGTCAGCACGAGCGCATAGGGGAGCGTGACGTCCGGCATCTGCTCGACGTCGAGCCGTGCATAGGAGAAGAGCCCGAGCACGGCGATGCCGATCATCACCATGGTGGCGAACACCGGATTGGCGATCGAGGTGCGCGTGATCCACATGGCGACGGTCCCCGGTCAGCCGGCGTGCGGACGCCGCATCGATGCCGCGTCGAGCGCCGAGGCACCGTCGACGAGGCGCGCAGCCGCGCCGTCCTTCAGGTTGTCGAAGCGCATCGCGAGCACCGGGACCTGCGCAGGCAGCGCCGTCCTGATCTCGACGCGCCCGGCCGCGTCGTCGCGCGCGCCGAGGACGACGACGCGCCGCGCGAGCCTGCCGTCCTCGATCGTCCATACGTAATCCTGGCCGGCATCGCTGCGCACTGCGGCGATCGGCAGCGTCGGCACCGCCGCCGCTGCGGCGAGCGCGATCCGGCCGACGGCGAACATCCCTGCCCGCAGCGATGCGTCGGGGTTGGGCAACTCGACGTGCACGACGATCGCGCGCGTGCCCGGCTCGGTCGACGGGTTGATGCGGTCGATGCGGCCCTCGAAGCGCCGCTCGCCGAAGCCGTCGACCGTCCACTCGACCGGCATCCCGGCGGCGAGCGCGGGCACGTCGAGCGCGGGCACGATCGCCTGGACTTCGAGGTCCGAGAGGTCGACGATGGTGAGGAGCGGTGCCTCGACCGCGACCTTCTCGCCCGGGTCGACGCTCCTCTTCGCGACGATGCCCGCGAGCGGCGCGAACACCTCGGCATCGCGCAGCGCGTTGCGGGCGAGCTGCACCTGGGCCTCGGCCGAGCGCAGGTTGCCGCGCGCGACGTCGAAGCTCGACTCGGCGTTGTCGAACGCATTCTGCGAGATGAACTTGTCGGTGAGCAGCCGCAGGTTCATCGCGCGTGTCTTGGTCGCGAGCGCGAGCTGCGCGCGCGCGCTCGCGAGCGCTCCCTCGCGGTCGGCGAGACGCGCCGACAGGTCGGGCGAGTCGATGCGCATCAGAAGCTGCCCGGCCCGCACGGCGTCGCCCTCGCGCAGCGTTAACGCCGCGACGTCGCCGGTCACCTTCGCCTTGACGACCGCCTGGTGCACCGGCTCGAGCGAGCCGGAGACCTGGAGCCACCGCGCAATCGGTGCGCTCGCGACGTGCGTGACGTCCGCTGCCGAGAAGTCGAGCGCCACCGCGGCGGCAGCGGCCTTCTCGCGCGCCGCATCGGCCGCCCGGTGCGCCGCGCGCAGCGCGACGGTACCGCCCAGCGCCGCAACGACCGCCGCGGCGACGACGATGGCGACGATGCGCCGGCGCGAAATCCGATTGAACACACGGACCCCCTTCGCGCCCGGTAGGACGCGCTCGAATTGCCTGATCGGTCGCGCAGTGGCCCCGGTGGGAGCCGCCCGACGGACATGGATGCGCGTTGGATGCCGCGCACCCGCGCTGCGGATTCAAGGGGTCAGGTCTTGCCTTTTGCCTGCCGGAACGGGCGAGTCCCGTTCCGGCAGGCAAAAGGCAAGACCTGACTCCTGATTGACACATCTTGCCGGCGCCGGTCATAATACTACGTTTCCCTTTCCCGTCACTCCATCCGGAGGAACCCAATGCGTGTTGGACACAGGTTCGGCCTGACGCTCATCGCAGCGTCGGTCGTCGTGATGTACGGTTGCGGCCAGCAGGAAGAACCCAAGAAGGCGGCCGAAGCCGCGGCGCCGGCAACGGCAGCAGCACCCGCCGCCCCGGCGGAAGAGGCAGTCACCGTGACGATCGGCTCGGCCGGACCTCTCACCGGCGAGATCGCGCACCTCGGCAAGGACAACGACAACGGCGTGCGCCTCGCGATCGAGCAGGCCAACGAGAAGCACCTGAAGATCGGCGGCAAGCTCGTCAAGTTCACCGTCGACAGCCAGGACGACCAGGCCGATCCCAAGCTCGGCCCCACGATCGCGCAGAAGTACTGCGACGAGAAGGCGGCGGGCGTCGTCGGGCACCTCAATTCGGGCGTCACGATCCCCGCTTCGGCCGTCTACCACCAATGCGGCATCCCGATGATCTCGGGCTCGGCGACCAACCCGAAGCTGACCGAACAGGGCTTCAACAACATCTTCCGCGTCGTCGGTCGCGACGATCAGCAGGGGCCGGCCGTCGCCCAGTACCTGAAGTCGCTCAACGTCAAGAAGGTCGCGGTCGTCGACGACGCGACGGCCTACGGCGAAGGGCTCGCGAACGCAGTCGCGGACACGCTCAAGGCCGAGGGGATCAAGGTCGACGCGCGCGAGAAGACCACCGACAAGGCCACCGACTTCAAGGCGATCCTGACCAAGATCAAGGGGCGCGCTCCCGATGCGGTCTTCTACGGCGGGATGGACGCGACCGGCGGCCCGATGCTGAGGCAGGCGCGCGAACTCGGCATCAAGGCGGTGTTCGCGTTCGGCGACGGCGCGTGCACCGACACGATGCCGAAACTCGGCGGCGAGAAGAACGTCGAGGGCATGATCTGCTCGCAGGCCGGCCTGCCGGTGGTCGCTGCCTCGAAGAGCTTCCTCGACGCCTACAAGGCGAAGTACAACGTCGATCCGATCATCTACGCGCCGTTCACCTACGATGCGGCGAACCTGCTGATCACCGCGATGGTGAAGGCCGACTCGACCGATCCTGCCAAGTACCTGCCGACGCTGCAGAAGATCAGCTACGACGGAGCGACCGGGCACATCGAGTTCGATGACAAGGGCGATCGCAAGAACGCCGAAATCACGATCTTCAAGATGGTCAACGACAAGCTCGACCCGATCGCGGTCGTGAAGGGCGGCAAGAGCGTCAAGTTTGCCGACTTCATGAGCCTCGCGTCGGCGGCAGCCCCTGCGCCCGCCGCTGCTGCACCCGCCGCTGCTGCGCCCGCCGCTGCTGCACCCGCTGCGGCAGCGCCCGCAGCCGCCGAGCCGGCGAAGGAAGAGCCGAAGAAGTAGGCCACCGCGCCCGCAGGACAGGACGGCGCCCCGCGGGGCGCCGTTCCTTTTTCACCCGCCGCGCCAGCCATCGCGCAGGGGCCCGACGGCCCTTGCCGGCGATGAGCCAAATCCGGACAATCGCCGGGTCGATCGCCCCCCTTCCCGCGTGGACACCCTCATCCAGCAGCTCGTCAACGGCGTCACGCTGGGAAGCGTGTATGCGATCGTCGCGCTCGGCTACACGATGGTCTACGGGATCGTCCAGCTGATCAACTTCGCGCACGGCGACGTCGTGATGATCGGCGCGATGGTGGCCTATTCGATCATCGCCGCGCTGGTCGGCGCGCACGTGCCCCTGTCTCCGCTCGCGATCGTCGTCGTCGCGACGGTGTGCTCAATTCCGGTCTGCATGGTGGTCGGCTACGGCCTCGAGCGGGCCGCCTACCGGCCGCTGCGCAATGCGCCGCGCCTCGCGCCGCTGATCACCGCGATCGGCCTGTCGATCGTCCTCGAGAACGTGGCGCTGATCATCTGGGGCCGCTCGCCGCTGCCGTATCCGCAGATCATCGACACGATCACCTATCGGCTCACGTCGCATCCCGACGGCGCGACGATCACCAACGTGCAGATCGCCATCATCGGGCTGTCGATCGTCATGATGGCGGGCCTGCTGCTCCTCGTCTACCGCACGAAGATCGGAGTCGCCATGCGCGCGACCGCGCAGAACGCGCAGGTCGCAGGCCTGATGGGGATCGACGTCAACCGCGTGATCTCGATCACCTTCGTGATCGGCTCCGGACTCGCGGCCGTCGCCGGCGTGATGGACGGCACCTACTACGGCGTCGCGCATTACCAGATGGGATTCATCCTGGGATTGAAGGCGTTCACCGCAGCGGTGCTGGGCGGAATCGGCAACCTGGGAGGCGCGATGCTGGGGGGCCTGCTGCTGGGGATCATCGAGGCGCTCGGTGCGGGGTACGTCGGCGAGCTCACCAACCTCTGCCACCTGTCCGGCTGGTCGCATGCGCTGGCGCTGCGCTGCGTGGACGACCCGCATCTCGCGCTGTTCGGATCCAACTACCAGGACGTGTTCGCGTTCGTCGTGCTGATCCTGGTGCTCGTGTTCCGTCCGTCGGGACTGCTCGGCGAGCGGGTCTCGGACCGCGCGTAGCACGCCCGGACGATGCACGCGTTCTTCGACACCCGCCGCCGCCCGGCGCTCGTCTGGATCGGGCTGGCGCTGGTCGCGGCGGCGCTGATCGCGCTGCCGTGGGCATTGGCGGGCATCGGCACCGCGTGGGTACGGATCACCAATCTCGCGGTCCTCTACTGCTTCCTCGCGCTCGGCCTCAACATCGTCGTCGGTTTCGCCGGGCTCCTCGATCTCGGCTACATCGCCTTCTACGGAGTCGGCGCGTACGTCTACGCGCTCCTCGCGAGCCCGCAATTCGGCATCCATCTTCCGTTCTGGGTGATCCTGCCGCTCGGTGCGCTCCTCGCCTGCATCTTCGGCATGCTCCTCGGCGCGCCGACGCTGAAGCTGCGCGGCGACTACCTCGCAATCGTCACGCTCGGCTTCGGCGAGATCGTGCGCATCTTCCTCAACAACCTGTCGACCCCGTTCAACCTCACCAACGGTCCGCAGGGAATCTCGCTGATCGACCCGTTTCGCCTCGACGGCTTGAGCTTCGCCGGCACGCAGCACGTGCTCGGCCACGCGCTGAGCTCGCCGATCAAGTACTACTACTTCCTCGTCGCCGTGCTCCTCGTCGTCATCGTCGTCAACGTCCGGCTGCAGAACTCGCGCATCGGCCGCGCCTGGGAGGCCATTCGCGAGGACGAGGTCGCCGCACGCGCGATGGGAATCAACACGCGCAACATGAAGCTCCTGGCTTACGCGATGGGCGCCTCGTTCGGCGGCATCGCCGGCGGAATGTTCTCGGCGATGCAGGGCTTCATCAGTCCCGAGAGCTTCGTGCTGGTCGAGTCGATCATGGTGCTGTCGATGGTCGTGCTGGGCGGCATGGGCAACGTGTTCGGAGTCGTGATCGGCGCGCTGCTCCTCTCCTATATTCCCGAGGTGCTTCGCTATACCGTCGGTCCCGCGCAGCAGGCAGTGTTCGGACGCACGCTGATCGACCCCGAGGTGTTCCGCATGCTGCTCTTCGGGCTCGCGCTGGTGCTGATGATGCTGTTCCGCCCGGCCGGCATCCTTCCGTCCGCCGTGCGCAAGCGCGAGCTCGAGCAGGACAGTGCGGATGGCCAGTGACGCCGGCACCGCCGGCGAACTCCTCGTCGCGCGCGACATCGGCAAGCGCTTCGGCGGCATTGCTGCGCTCAGCGACGTGTCGTTCTCGATCCGCCGCGGCGAGATCTACGGCCTGATCGGCCCCAACGGGGCGGGCAAGACCTCGCTCTTCAACGTGCTGACCGGCATCTACACGAAGGACAGCGGCACGTTCGTGTTCGACGGCGCGCCGCTCGACGACCTCAAGCCGGACGAGGTCGCCGAGCGCGGCATCGCGCGCACGTTCCAGAACATCCGCCTGTTCGCCAACCTGTCAGCGCTCGAGAACGTCATGGTCGGCCGCCACGTCCGCACGCACGCGACCGTGATCGGCGCGATCTTCCGCGGCCGGCGCACGCGCGACGAGGAGCGAGCGATCCGGCGCAGGTCGATCGAGCTCCTCGACTACGTCGGCGTCAGGCGGCGCGCGAACGACCTCGCCAAGCATCTCGCGTATGGCGACCAGCGCCGCCTCGAGATCGCCCGCGCGCTCGCCACCGACCCGCGCCTTCTCGCCCTGGACGAGCCCGCAGCGGGGATGAACGCGACCGAGACCGCCGGCCTGCGCAGCCTCCTCGAGAGCATCCGCAGGGACGGCACGACGATCCTCCTGATCGAGCACGACATGAAGCTCGTGATGTCGGTATGCGACCGGGTGCTGGTGCTCGACTACGGGAAGAAGCTCGCCGAGGGCCCCGCCGCCGAAGTGCAGAAGGACGAGCGCGTGATCGCCGCCTACCTCGGCGGCGACGTGTCGCTGAACCTCAAGGGGACGTGACCGGATGAGCGCAGACTCCGTACCGCTGCTCGCGCTCGAGCGCGTCGCCGTCTCTTATGGCGGAATCCAGGCGGTCAAGGGCATCGACGTGACGGTGCGCAAGGGCGAGCTCGTGTGCCTGATCGGCGCCAACGGCGCCGGCAAGACGACGACGCTGAAGGGAATCTGCGGGCTGCTTCCTCTGAAGTCGGGGCGCATCCGCTACGGCGGTGACGACGTGACCGGCACGCGTTCGTTCAGGCTGGTCCGTCGCGGGCTCGTCATGGTGCCCGAGGGACGCGGCATGTTCGGCGGGCTCACGATCGAGGAGAACCTCGCGATGGGCGCCTACATCCGCAACGATCGCGCCGCGATACGCGATGACGTCGAGCGGGTGTTCACGCTGTTCCCGCGCCTCAAGGAGCGCCGGCGCCAGACCGCGGGAACGCTCTCGGGCGGCGAGCAGCAGATGCTCGCGATGGGGCGCGCGCTGATGTCGCGCCCTCGTCTGCTGCTCCTCGACGAGCCGTCGATGGGCCTTGCGCCGCTGATGGTGCAGAAGGTGTTCGAGACGATCATCGCGGTATCGAAGGAAGGGGTCACCATTCTCCTCATCGAGCAGAACGCGAAGCTCGCTCTCGAGGTGAGCGACCGCGGCTACGTGATGGAGTCGGGAGAGATCACCCTCGACGGCGACGCCGCCGCACTCCTGCACGATCCGAAGGTTCGCAGCGCCTATCTCGGCGAAGCGCTCTGACGGCACGCCGCTGCGGCAGCCTGCGGCCGGCGCGAGTCGATGTCCCCCGATCCGGGCAGCCCGCACGACCCGCGTCCCGGCCACCGCGACGTCCGAGCCGTCGCGCTGCCGCACGTGCTCGAGTGGTACGCCGAGGCGATGCGACTGTGGCAGCGCGGCCCGCTCACCTTCTCCGCGCTTGCCCTCGCGATCCTCGCAGCGAACGTCGCCCTCGAACTCCTGCCGCGGGCCGGCGTCGTCGCCGCGCAGATGCTCCTTCCGCTGCTCGAATGCGGGTTTTTCTATGCGAGCCTTGCCGTCGACCGCGGCGATCGCCCGCGCCTGCGTCATCTCGTTGCCGTCGCCGGCGCACGCCCGGCCGCGCTCGCCGCGATCATCGTCGCGGGCTCGCTGGTGTTCGGCGTCGAAGCGATGGTGGCGAGCGAGTTCGCCGGCATCGACCTGCTGGCGCCGGGATCGAACGCGACGCAGATCGCCCCGGGGTCGCTCCTCGTCGTCTACGCCGCCGGCATGCTCGCGTCGCTGCCGCTGACGTTCGTGCCGTTCGCCGCACTCTTCGACGGCGTCGGCTTTCGCGAGGCCTTCGCGGCGAGCCTCGAGGGTTACCTGCGCAACGCGCTGCCCCTCCTCGCATGGGGAGCGCTGTCGTACGCGCTGCTGATCGTCGGGCTCCTCACGAGCGGTGTCGGGCTGCTGCTGGCCCTGCCGTGGTCGGCGGCGGCGTCCTACGCCGCGTGGAAGGATATCTTCAGCGTGCGATAGTGCCGCTCCGCAAAGGCGGAGCTGACCGGTTTCAGGGGACCGCCGCGCCGGGTAGCGGTGGCGATGCTGCGCCGCGCTCTACACCGACCGTGGAGGCAAGGAGCGGGGCACCGTGACGCGCGAGTTCGGCTGCGGAACGCAGCCGGTGTTTGAGCCCGTCACGGTGCCCCGCTCCCTCGGCCTCCGCGGTCGAACTCGCGCGTCGCAGCATCGCCACCGCTACCCGGCGGCCCCCTGAAACCGGTCAGCTCCGCCTTTGCGAAGCGGCACTATCGACGCTCACTGCGTCGGCAGCATCGAGAATCCGGTTCCGTCGCGCGACGCCGCGTCGCGCATCACTTCGACGAGCTCGACCGCGGCTCCCCGCGGGCCGCGCCGGCAGCGCTCGATCACCGCGTCGCAGGCTTCGCGCGCGCCTTCGAGGTGGACCTCGACGTCGCCGCTGCGGCGGTTTCTCACCCAGCCGGTGACCTGCGCCGCCTCGGCGGTGCGGGTAATCCAGTGGCGAAAGCCCACGCCCTGAACCGTCCCCGCGATCCGGACGCGGCAGGACCGCGCCGCTGCGCCGCGCCAGCGTGCGAGATAGGCGAGCGCGGCAACCGTCTTCGCATCGGTCAGCTGTCCTTCGTCCTGCGCGTCGAGGAGCGCAGCCTCGTTCATCGCCACGACTTCGAGAAATTCGCCGGCATCGAGCTTCGCGCCGACGTGCCGCAGGCAGCGGGCAAGGTAGAGCTCGATCGCTTCGGTCGAGTAGGCGATCGACGGATGGATCGTGCCGAGGTGCGTCCACTCGACCGCCGACCACCCGGTCTCCTCGACGAGCTCGCGGCGCGCGCAGGTGAGTGCGGACTCGCCGGCGTCGACCTTGCCGGCGGGAAACTCCAGGAATGCGCGGTCGAGCGGATAGCGAAACTGGCGCTCCACCACGAGCATCCCGTCGTCGCGCTCGGGCACGACGAGCACGGCGCCCGGATGGACGACGTACTCGCGCACCGAGCGCGTGCCGTCGGGCAGCAGGATCTCGTCGCGCCTCACGTCGAGGAGCGCGCCGGCGTATACCTGCGTGCCGTCGATGCGCGACTCGCGCAGCGGATCGTCGCCTGCCGTCGCAGCCGCGGTGCGCCGCGGCCGATCATCGGCGTGATTCATGCGAGCCAGTCGCGGACCGGAAGGAAGTCGGTGAAGAGGCGCGCCTCGTCGCTTCCCGCCGGCGGGCTCCACTGGTAGCGCCAGGCCGCCTGCGGCGGCATCGACAGCAGGATCGCCTCGGTGCGCCCCCCCGACTGCAGCCCGAACAGCGTGCCGCGGTCCCACACGAGGTTGAACTCGACGTAGCGGCCGCGCCGCAAGGCCTGGAAATCGCGCTCGCGTTGGCCGAACGCATGGCCGCGGCGGCGGCGGACGATCGGCAGGTAGGCCGGCACGAAATGCGTTCCGACGCTCTTCGCGAGCGCGAAGGCGCGCTCGAATCCGCCTTCGTCGAAATCGTCGTAGAAGATGCCGCCGATGCCGCGCGCCTCGTTGCGGTGCCGCAGGAAAAAGTACGCGTCGCACGCGGCCTTGAAGCGCGGATAGAGCTCGGCGCCGAACGGCGCCAGCGCGTCGCGGCAGGTCAGGTGGAAATGACGCGCGTCGTCGACGAAGCCATAGTACGGCGTCAGGTCCATGCCGCCGCCGAACCACCAGACGTCGCCGCCGGCGCCTCCGGGCAAATCCGGTGCAAGGAAGAAGCGCCCGTTGAAATGCACGGTCGGCACATAGGGATTGCGCGGATGGATCACCAGCGAGACGCCGACTGCGTGCCACGCGCGTCCGGCGAGCTGGGGGCGGTGCGCAGTGGCCGAAGCCGGCAGGCTCGCCCCGCTGACGTTCGAATAGAGCACGGCGGCGCGCTCGAAGACTTCGCCGTTCTCGAGCGCCTGCGTGACGCCGCCGCCTCCCTCGGCGCGCCGCCACTCGTCGCGCGCGAACGGCACCGGATCGACCTCCTGCAGCGCCGCAACGATGCCGTCCTGCAGCGAGGCGAACCACGCGGCAACCGGAGCGAGCTGCATCGCCGAACCCCGGCTCAGCCGCGGCGCGCGAGCGCGCGATGGCCGATGTCGCTGCGATACTGCATGCCGTCGAAGTGAATCGACGCCACCGCCGCGTACGCCGCGCGCTGCGCCTGCCGGATCGAGTCGCCGATCGCGGTGACGCCGAGAACGCGCCCGCCGCTCGTGCGCACGAGCGCGCCGTCCTGCACGGTTCCCGCATGGAACACGACGACGTCCGGATGTGCAGCAGCGGCGTCGAGCCCGCTGATGACGTCGCCCTTGCGCGGCGCGCCGGGGTAGCCCGCCGCCGCCAGCACGACGGTCAATGCCGCGCGCCGGTCCCACTCGGCCTCGATGGCGTCGAGCGTCCCGGCGGTCGCGTGCTCGACGAGCGTCACGAGATCACTCGCGAGGCGCACGACGATCGGCTGCGTCTCCGGGTCGCCGAGGCGGCAGTTGAACTCCAGCACGCGCGGATTGCCGGCGGCGTCGATCATGACGCCGGCGTAGAGGAACCCCGTGTACGGCATTCGCTCGGCGGCCATCCCCGCGACGGCGGGCTGGATGACCTCGCGCATGATCCGCGCGTGCACCGCCGGCGTGACCACCGGCGCCGGCGAATAGGCGCCCATGCCGCCGGTGTTGGGGCCGAGGTCGGCGTCGCCGAGGCGCTTGTGGTCCTGCGACGACGCGAGCGGGAGCACGTGCACGCCGTCGGCCATCACGATGAAGCTCGCCTCCTCGCCGTCGAGGCGATCCTCGACGACGACTCGCGCGCCTGCACTTCCGGCTGCGCTGCCCGAGAGCATTGCGTCGACCGCGGCGTGGGCTTCGGCGGCGTCGGCGGCGACGACCACGCCCTTGCCCGCAGCGAGCCCGTCGGCTTTCACGACTACCGGCCCGGTGCGGGCATCGATCCAGCGATGGGCCTCATGCGCATCGTCGAAGCTTCCCCAGGGGGCGGTGGGGATGCCGTGGCGCTGCATGAAGGCCTTCGCGAATTGTTTCGAGCTTTCGAGCCGCGCCGCGGCCTGCGTGGGCCCGAAGATGGCAAGGCCCGCCGCGCGGAACGCGTCGACGATGCCTTCGGCGAGCGGCCCTTCGGGGCCGACGACGGTGAGTCGAATCGATTCGCGATGCGCAAACTCGACGAGCGCAGGCACGCTCTCGAACGCGACGTTGGCGAGCGCGGGATCGAGCGCAGTGCCGGCGTTGCCCGGCGCGACGTAGACCTTTGCGACCCGCGGCGACTTCGCGAGCTTCCACGCGAGCGCATGCTCGCGGCCTCCGCTGCCGACGACCAGGACCTTCACCGCGGCGCCCCGGTCACTTCAGCAGGATGCGCCCGAACACGTACAGCGTGCTGCCGTGGTTGATGCCGCCGTTCAGCGTCGGGATGTAGGTGGTGAACAGCGTCGCGTCGCGATAGCGCAGCGACGCGAGGGGCAGCAGTACGGGTACCGGAATGCCGCTTGCGATGTCGGGCCGCTGCATCATGAACGCGGTGAAGCCGAGCCCCGGCTGGACGCCCGAACGCGGGCCCCAGAACGTCGAGTACTCGTAGCCGACGTTGAACTGGGCGTGCTTGTGCGAATCGGAGAACACCAGCGCGTAGACCGAATGCTCGTCGCCGTCGGCGTTCTCGGTGACGCGCGTGTAGCCGGTGCCCCACGCCAGCGAATTGAGCTCGCGGCGGCGCTCCGCCGTCCAGGTGAATGGAAGGTGCCACGCGTAGCCCGAGACGAACACTCCGGAACGGCCGTTCTCCCAGGTGTCGACGAGGCGGTCGCATCCCGCCGCGACCCACGCCGGCAGGTCGGCGCATCCGGCGTGCGCCTGCTGCACGGGGCCGAGCGTCGCGAGTGCGCCGGCGACGCATGCGAGCGCCCGCGCGAACCATCGCGAGGATTGCCTCATCGGGCTCAATGCCTGAAATGCCTGACGCCGGTGAAGACCATGGCGATCCCACGCTCGTCCGCCGCAGCGATCACCTCGTCATCGCGTACGCTGCCGCCGGGCTGGATCACCGCGGTCGCGCCCTGTTCGGCGACCACGTCGAGGCCGTCGCGGAACGGAAAGAACGCATCGGAGGCGACGACCGAGCCGGCGAGCGAGAGGCCCGCGTGGCCCGCCTTGATCGCTGCGATGCGCGTCGAATCGACGCGGCTCATCTGGCCGGCGCCGATCCCCAGCGTGCGCCCACCCCTGCCGAACACGATCGCATTCGACTTCACGAACCAGGCGACCCGCCACGCGAACACGAGATCGGCGAGCTCGTCGGCGCCGGGAGCCTTCTTCGTCACGACGGTGAGGTCGGCGGCACCGACTTCGCGCGTGTCCGCGCTCTGGACGAGAAAACCGCCGCCGATACGCTTCAGGTCCGGCGACGGCGCCGCCGCGCCGGCCTTTGCCGGCAGCGCCAGTTCGAGCACGCGCAGGTTTTTCTTCGACGCGGCGAGCGCGAGCGCCTCCCGCGTGAATCCGGGGGCGATCAGCACCTCGGCGAACTGCCCGGCGACCGCTTCGACGGTTGCCGCGTCGACGCCGCGGTTGAACGCGATGATGCCGCCGAACGCCGACGTCGGATCAGTCGCGAATGCGCGCCGGTAAGCCTCGACGGTCGTCTCGGCGCACGCCACGCCGCAGGGATTGGCGTGCTTGACGATCACGCACGCCGCCTCGTCGAAGCGGGTCACGCACTGCCATGCGGCATCGGCGTCGGCGACGTTGTTGTACGAGAGCTCCTTGCCCTGGAGCTGATGCGCCGACGCAATGGCCGACGCCGCGGCGCCGGCCTCGCGGTAGAGCGCCGCCTGCTGGTGCGGGTTCTCGCCGTAGCGCATCTCCTGCACGAGCTCGCCCGCGAGGTGGAACGATTGCGGCATCCCCCGGACGCTGCCGTCGCTCGCGCGGGCCGTCACCCAGTTCGCGATCGCGCCATCGTAGGCAGCGGTGTGGGTGAACGCCCGCTGCATCAGCCGGAAACGCAGCGCCTCGGACAGCGCTCCGGCGTGCGCGTCGAGGTCGGCGATCACCCCGTCGTAATCGGCGGGATCGACGACCACGCCGACGTGCGCCCAGTTCTTCGCCGCCGCGCGCACGAGCGTGGGGCCGCCGATGTCGATGTTCTCGATCGCCGCGTCGAGCGTGCACGCGGGATCGGCGACCGTCTCGCGAAAAGGATAGAGGTTGACGACGACGAGGTCGATGCCCGGAATGCCCGCTGCCGCGAGGGCATCCCGATGTGCGGCCACGTCGCGCCGCGCGAGGATCCCCGCGTGCACCCTGGGATGCAGCGTCTTCACGCGGCCGTCGAGCATCTCCGGAAATCCGGTGTAGGCGCCGATCTCGACGACGGGGATGCCCGCCGCCGCGAGCGTCTTCGCGGTGCCGCCGGTCGAAAGCAGCGCCACGCCTCGAGCGGCGAGCCCGCGCGCGAGCTCGACGATGCCGGTCTTGTCGGAAACCGACAGCAGCGCCTGCGCGATGGCTTGCGGCATCCGCGCGCCCACGTCAGATGAGCTTGTGCTTCGCGAGCTTCGCGCGCAGCGTGTTGCGATTGAGCCCGAGCATGTCGGCAGCGTGCGACTGGTTGCCGTTCGAGCGCTCGAGCATCGTCGTCAGCAGCACGCGCTCGACCTGGCCGATCACCATGTCGTAGACGCCGTGCGGCGGTTCGCCGTCGAGGTGCCGGAAATAGTCGTCGAGCGACTTCACGACGCTCCTGCCGATCTCGTTGCGGCCGTTGAGACACAGGCTCTTCTTCACGCGGCGAGGGCCTCCTCCTCCCATCGATCATGCGGATTGTGCGGGCTCGGCGCGTCGTCGCGCAACGCATGCGGCCGCCGATCCTCCGCCCGGTCGAAGCATTGGTGAATGGCCGCGAGCTGCTCGGCCGGCGTCGTCCCGGCGTTGATCCGGTCGCGCAACACCCCGCCGAGGCCCAGGCCTTCCATGTACCAGTGGAGGTGCTTGCGCGCCACGCGCACGCCGAGCTCGTCGCCGTAGAACGCGTAGTGGTCGGCGAGATGCTCGACGATCAGCATGCGCGCCTCGGCGAGCGACGGCGGCGCGAGGCGCGCGCCGGTTGCGAGGTAGTGCGCAATCTCGCGGAAGATCCACGGCCGGCCCTGCGCTGCGCGTCCGATCATCACGCCGTCGGCGCCGGTCGACTCGAGCACCTCGCGCGCGCGCTCGGGGGTCGCGATGTCGCCGTTGGCGAAGACCGGGATCGAGACGGCGCGCTTGACCGCACGTACGGTGTCGAACTCGACGGGCCCGCTGAACATGCACGCGCGCGTGCGCCCGTGGACCGCAAGCGCAGCGACCCCCGCACGCTCGGCGACCTGCGCAATGGCGACGGCATTTTTCGCATGCGGCGAAGGTCCGGTGCGGATCTTGACGGTCACCGGGACGTCGACCGCGGCGACCACCGCGTCGAGGATCGCCGTCACGAGCGGGACATTGCCGAGCAGCGCGGACCCCGCGGCTGCGTTGCAGACCTTCTTCGCCGGGCAGCCCATGTTGACGTCGATGATCTCGGCGCCGCGGTCGACGTTGTAGCGCGCAGCGTCAGCGACGAGATGCGGGTCGGCCCCTGCGATCTGCACGGCGACCGGAGCGACCTCGCCTTCGTGATCGGTGCGCCTGCGCGTCCGGTCGGTCGCCCACAGCCGCGGGTTGGCGGCCACCATCTCGGAGACCGCGTAGCCGGCACCGAGGCGCTTGCACAGCATGCGGAAGGGGCGATCGGTCACACCGGCCATCGGTGCGACGGCGAGATTGTTCGGCAGCAGATGATCACCGATGCGCACAACGTCGGGGAACCACTTCGGGGAAGGGGTCGAATTATACCGGCAATCGAGCGCGCGCGAACGACATCCGGCGCGCCCGATCAGTGCAGGCCGTACAGCATTGCGCGCGTGAACATGCGCCGCGCGGGACCGACGAGATCGAGGAGCGCGAGGCCGGTGCCGCGCGCCGCCGACGCGAGCGCCGTGCGGTTCCCGAACAGTCGTACGAGCCCGTCGGTGAAAAGAATTCCCGCGTTGCGATCGACGCGCCGGCTGCGGTGGTGTGCTGCGAGCATCGCCTCGCCGCCCAGCTCGCTCCTCGGCGTCCGGCCGATCGTTCGCGCGAGCTCCCATGCATCGCGCAAGCCGAGATTGAAGCCCTGGCCTGCAACCGGATGCAACGATTGTGCCGCGTTGCCGATCACGACGATGCGGCGCGCCGTCGTCGCCGACGCCACGTCGAGCGCAAGCGGAAAGCTGCGCCGGACACCGACGCCTCGGAAGCGTTCGACGCGCGCGCCGAAGTGGCGGGCGAGCGCATCGAGGAACTGCGCGTCGGGCATCGCCTTCGACCGCTCGGCATCGGACGGGGACTGCGTCCAGACGAGCGCATAGTGATCGCCCTCGGGCAGGAGCGCCACCGGCCCTTCGGTGGTGAAGCGCTCGTAGGCGATCCCGCCATGCGGGGCCGCGAGCGCGAGCGGCGCGATCAGAGCGACCTGTCCATAGTCGCGGCGCCGCCGGGCGATTGCGTTCACTGCGGCACCGGCGCCGTCGGCGATGACGGCGAGGCGCGCCTCGATCGACCCGCTCGACTGTCCGGAGAGCTCGAGCGACGCGTGATCGGCCGTCCCGTCGACGCGCGTCACCTCGGAGCCGAAGCGAAGCACGACGTTCGTCGCCGCAAGCGCATCGTCGAGTGCCGACGACAGTGCGCGGTAGGACACGACGTAGCCCAGCGCAGGCAGCCCGAGTTCGCGCGCAGCGAGCCTCGCGGCACCGAAACCCCCTGCCTGCGAGACGTCGATGGCGACGATCGGCGTGACGGCGCCGTCGACCCCGGCGACACGCGCCCAGACGCCGAGGCGCTCGAAGATGAGGCGCGCGCCATGCGACAGTGCGAGCGAGCGATCGGCGCGTCCCGCCTCGCCCGCGGCACGCGGATCGATCGCGACGACGTCGAGATCGCTCCCGGAGCGCGCGAGTGCGAGCGCGAGCGTCGCGCCGACGGGCCCGGCACCGACGATCGCTACGTCAGGCCGCGCGCCGCGTGCGCGCACGGCACACCTCCTCGACGTCGGCGACGCTCTTCGGTGCCGCGCCCGTCAGATTCTCGACGCCGCCGGTGGTGACGAGCACGTCGTCCTCGATGCGCACGCCGACGTTCCAGAAGCGCTCGGGCACATCGTCCGCCGGGCGGATGTAGGCCCCGGGCTCGACGGTCAGCACCATGCCCGGAGCGAGCCGTACCGACTCGCCCTCTTCCCGATACGGCCCGGCGTCGTGCACGTCCATGCCGAGCCAGTGACCGGCGCGGTGCATGTAGAAGCGCTTGTAAGTGCCCTGCTCGAGCACGGCGTCGAGCGAGCCCGCGACGAGCCCGAGGTCGATGAACCCCTGAGCAAGGACCTTCTCGGCGACGGCGTGGTAGTCATGAAAGGGCACACCCGGCTTCAGCGCGTCGATGCAGGCGAGCTGGGCGGCGAGCACCAGCTCGTAGACGGCGCGCTGCGGTCCGGTGAAGGCGCCGTCGACGGGGAACGTACGGGTGATGTCGGACGCGTAGCCCTGGTACTCGCACCCGGCATCGATCAGCAACAGGTCGCCGGGCTGCATCTGCCGGTTGTTGTCACGGTAGTGCAGCACGCAGGCGTTGGGCCCCGACGCGACGATCGACGAGTAGGCGACCGCCTGCGCGCCGTGGACGAGGAATTCGTGCATCAGCTCGGCCTCGACCTCGTACTCGTGCTTGCCGGGGCCGGCGCTCTCCATCGCGCGGCGATGCGCGCCAACCGAGATCGCGCACGCGCGGCGGATCAGCGCGATCTCGTGCGCATCCTTGACGAGGCGCATGCGGTCGAGGATCGAGCGCACGTCGACGACCTCGGCGGGAGCCGACACACCGGTGCGCGCACGCTCGCGCACTGCGTTCAGCGTGGCGACCGTCGTGCGATCCCAATCGGCGAAGAGACCGAGCGGCGTGTAGAGCGCCTCCCGGTCCGAGGCGAGATCGGGCAGCCGCGACGCGAGCTCGGCGATCGGGTGCGCCTCGTCGAAGCCGAAGACCTCGCGTGCCGCCTCGGGGCCGTAGCGAAAGCCGTCCCAGATCTCGCGCTCCTCGCTGCGTTCGCGGCAGAAGAGCACGTGGCGGTCGCCGTCCTTCGACGCGACGAGGGCGACGACGGCTTCGGGCTCGGGGAAGCCGGAGAGGTAGTAGAGGTAGCTGTCGTGCCGGTACGGATAGAGCGAATCGCGGTTGCGCGCGACCTCGGGCGCGGTGGGCACGAGCGCGACGCCCCCGCCGCTCTTCCTGCGCATCGCGCCGATCAACGCGTCGCGGCGCGACCGGTAGACCTGGTGGGCGTGATCCATCGTTCACTTTCGCTCGAAGCCGGGAAGCCCGCATTATAGTTATGCCGTGCACAGCGGAGAGCGATCCGGGTCGACGGGCGGCGGCGCGCCCGGCAGAGCCGCGTCCGGGCAGCCGGCGCCCCTGCGCGCGGCGAAGGAAGCGCTGCGCGCACGGATCATCGCGGCGCGCCTCGCGCTGCCGGCGCACGAGCACGCGTCGCGGTCGGAGGCGATCGCGAGCCGGCTCACGGCACTCGCTTCGTGGCAGCACGCGCACACGCTGCTCCTCACGCTCCCGGTCCGCGGCGAATGGGATGCGGCGCTCATCGCGCGCGCAGCCCTGGCTTCGGGCAGGATCGTGCTCCTGCCGCGCATCGACGCGACGCGAAGGATGCTCGAACTTCACCGGATCGGCGATCTCGAGCGCGACGTCGTTGCGGGCCGTCACGCAATCCCCGAGCCGCGCGCCGGCTGCGCGTGGGTCGCGCCCGACGCCGTCGACTGGGTGCTGGTGCCCGGCGTCGCATTCGATGCAGGAGGTCACCGGCTGGGCTATGGCGGCGGCTACTACGACCGCCTTCTTCCGCTGATCGCTCCGCGGGCGGCGAAGGTCGCGGGCGCATTCGACCTGCAGGTCGTCGAAGCCGTTCCGCACGCCGGGCACGACCTGCCGATCGACATCGTCGTCACCGAATCGCGGCAGATCGCTGCGCGTCCGGGCCCCGCATGACGTCGGCGCGGACCGCGCGCATCGCGCTCGTCGCGACCCTCGCGATCCAGATCTACACGTCGTTCGCCGCGACGGCGACCGCGGTGCTGGCCCCCGAGATCGCGAATACGTTCGGCGTCGATCCCCGCTGGATCGGCCTGTTCGTCGGCATCGTCTACGCGGGCGCGATGCTGGCGGGCCTCGCGAGCGGAGGGTTCATCGAGCGCTTCGGATCGATCCGCGTCTCGCAGGGTGGCGTCGCGCTGTGCGCGGTGGCGACGCTCGCCGTCGCCGCGACTCCGCAAGGCCTGACGGTCGCGCTGGCGATCGCCGCGCTCGTGATCGGCCTCGGTTACGGCCCGATCACGCCCGCGTCGTCGCAACTGCTGCAGCGAACGGCGACGCCGTCGCGGATGGCGCTCACCTTCTCGATCAAGCAAACCGGGGTTCCGGCCGGGGTGGCGCTGTCGGGGGCGATCCTGCCCATCGCCGCCCTTGCGCTCGGCTGGCGGGCCACGTTCGCCCTCGTCGCGCTGGCCGGCGCCGCCGTCGTCGTCCTCTCCCAGCCGATCCGCGCCGGCCTCGACGCCGAGCGGCATCCGAACCGCTCGCTGTCGGTCGCCGCGATCGTCGGGCCGCTTGCGATCCTGCGCGGATCGCCGGCACTGCTCATGCTCGCCCTGGTGTCGTTCGCGTACTCGGCGACGCAGGTGTGCCTGACGAGCTTTCTCGTCGTTCACCTGACGGGCGCGCTCGGCTATCCGCTGGTCTCTGCCGGGCTGATCCTCACCGCGACGACGATCGCAGGAGCGATCGGCCGCATCGCCTGGGGGGTCGTTGCCGACCGGCTGCTCGCGCCGCACCGCACGCTGGCGCTGATCGGCGCGATCGCCGCGGCCTGCGCGGTCGCGATGGCGCTGTCGACGCGCGCATGGCCGACCGCGGCGATCGTCGGACTCGCTGCGTGCTTCGGCGCGACGGCGATCGGCTGGAACGGCGTCCAGCTCGCCGAGGTCGCGCGCCTCGCCCCTCCGGGCGCCGCCGGCAAGGTCACCGGGGCGACCAGTGTCGTCACGTTTGCCGGCGTCGTCGTCGGACCGCCGCTGTTCGCGCTGCTCGCCGACATGACCGGCAGCGATCGGGCGGGGTTCGCGATGCTCGCGGCGGCAAGCGGAGCTGCGAGCGCCGCACTCGTTGCCCGCCGCGCGCATACAATCGCCTCGTGACGACCTGACGGAGTGGAGCCATGGACCGCGTTCCCGATCTCGATCCGCAGGAGACCCGCGAATGGCTCGACGCCCTCGACGGCGTCCTCGCCTATGCCGGGCCCGACCGCGCGCACTTCCTCATCGAGCAGTTGATCGACCGCGCCCGCCGCTCGGGCGCCTACCTTCCGTTCTCGGCCAACACCGCGTACGTCAATACGATCCCTGCCGCCGCGCAGGTGCCGATTCCCGGCGACCAGGAGATCGAGCATCGCATCCGTTCGTACACGCGCTGGAACGCGATGGCGATGGTCGTGCGTGCAAACAGGCACAGCAACGTCGGCGGCCACATCGCGAGCTTCGCCTCGGCGGCGACGCTCTACGACGTCGGCTTCAATCATTTCTGGCACGGGATGTCCGACCGCCACGGCGGCGACCTCATCTTCATCCAGGGACATTCGTCGCCGGGCATCTACGCGCGAGCGTTCCTGCTCGGGCGCATCAGCGAGGAGGAGCTCGACAACTTCAGGCAGGAGGTCGGCGGGCGCGGCATTCCGTCGTATCCGCATCCATGGCTCGCCCCCGACTTCTGGCAGTTCCCGACGGTGTCGATGGGCCTCGGGCCGCTGATGGCGATCTACCAGGCGCGCTTCATGAAGTACCTCGCCGACCGCGGCCTCGCCGACACCGCGGGACGCAAGGTGTGGTGCTTCTGCGGCGACGGCGAGATGGACGAGCCCGAGTCGATGGGCGCGATCGGCATGGCCTCGCGCGAGCGCCTCGACAACCTGATCTTCGTCGTCAACTGCAACCTGCAGCGCCTCGACGGTCCGGTGCGCGGCAACGGCAAGATCATCCAGGAGCTCGAGAGCGAGTTTCGCGGCGCCGGCTGGAACGTGATCAAGGTGATCTGGGGTGCGCGCTGGGACCCGCTGCTCGCCCGCGACGCCAACCGCGCCCTCGAGCGCAGGATGATGGAGTGCGTCGACGGCGAGTACCAGACCTTCAAGTCGAAGGACGGCGCCTACGTGCGCGAATACTTCTTCAACACGCCCGAGCTCAAAGCGATGGTCGCCGATCTCTCGGACGAGGAGGTGTGGAACCTCAACCGCGGCGGACACGATCCGCACAAGGTCTATGCCGCCTATCACGCCGCCGTCAATCATCCGGACCAGCCGACCGTCATTCTCGCCAAGACGATCAAGGGCTACGGCATGGGCGAGGCGGGCGAGGCGCAGAACATCACCCACCAGCAGAAGAAGATGAACGTCGAGGCGATCCGGCGCTTTCGCGACCGTTTCGCGATCCCGGTACCCGACGAGAGGATCGACGAAGTGCCGTACGTGAAGTTCGGCGAAGGTTCGCCCGAGCTCGAATACATGCGCGCGCACCGGATGCGGCTCGGCGGCTACGTTCCCGCGCGCAGGCGTCGCGTCGAGCCGCTTCCGGTGCCGCCGCTCACCGCGTTCGAGCGGCTGCTGCAGGACACCGGCGAGCGCGAGATCTCGACGACGATGGCCTTCGTCCAGCTCCTGCAGATCCTGCTGCGCGACAAGGCGATCTCGAAGCACATCGTGCCGATCGTCCCCGACGAATCGCGCACCTTCGGCATGGAGGGCCTGTTCCGCCAGCTCGGCATCTGGAACCAGCTCGGCCAGCTCTACACGCCCGAGGATCGCGAGCAGCTGATGTTCTACCGGGAGGACAAGCAAGGGCAGATCCTGCAGGAGGGCATCAACGAAGCCGGCGCGATGTGCGACTGGATGGCCGCGGCAAGCGCCTACTCGACGCACGACGTGCAGACCATTCCCTTCTACATCTTCTACTCGATGTTCGGCTTCCAGCGCTTCGGCGATTTCGCCTGGGCGGCGGGCGACATGCGCTGCCGCGGCTTCCTCCTCGGCGGCACCGCGGGGAGGACGACGCTGAACGGCGAGGGGCTGCAGC
>JAFEDF010000069.1 GCA_018241785.1 Pseudomonadota bacterium
CACGCGCTGGAATGCCCTCAACGTGCGGGCGCCGCTGCCGCGGCCGCGCACCGGCTACCGCGTGCTCGTCGTCGGCATGGGGCCCGCCGGATTCAGCCTCGCTCACCACCTGATGAACGACGGCCACACCGTCGTCGGCATCGAGGGACTGAAGATCGAGCCGCTGCCGGCATCGCTCGCCGGAGTCGGCGCCGACGGCTCGCGCACCCCCTTCGAGCCGGTCCGCGACGCGATGGCCCTGCACGAAGCGCTCGACGAACGGCTGATGGCCGGGTTCGGCGGGGTGGCGGAATACGGCATCACCGTGCGATGGGACAAGAACTTCCTCAAGCTCGTGCGGCTGCTGCTCGAGCGGCGCGACCGGTTCGCGCTGTACGGCGGCGTACGCTTCGGCGGCAGCGTCACGCTCGACGACGCGTTCGAAGCCGAGGAAGCGGGTGGCTTCGGCTTCGACCACGTCGCGCTGTGCATCGGCGCCGGAAGGCCCACGGTGCTCGATATTCCCAACGCGCTTGCGCGCGGCGTGCGCACCGCGTCGGATTTCCTGATGGCGCTGCAGCTCACCGGCGCCGCACGACGCGACTCGATCGCCAACATGCAGCTGCGGCTGCCGATCGCCGTGATCGGCGGCGGACTCACGGCGATCGACACCGCGACCGAGGCCCTCGCCTACTACGTCGTACAGGTCGAGAAGTTCCTCGACCGCTACCGGCGCCTCGCCGCCAAGATCGGCGAGGACGCAATCCGCGCGAAATGGGATGCCGAAGAACGCGAGATCGCCGAGGAGTTCCTCTCGCACGCGCGCGCGATCCGCAGCGAGCGGCACGAAGCTGCGCGCGCGGGGCGCCCCGCCCGCATCGCCGAGCTGCTCGGGCACTGGGGCGGCGCGACGATCGCCTACCGGCGGCGGCTCGTCGACAGCCCCGCGTACACGCTGAACCACGAGGAGATCGGCAAGGCGCTGCAGGAAGGCGTCGTCTTCGCCGAAGGGCTGACGCCACTCGGCGTCGAAGTCGATGACTACGGTGCCGCGCGCGCGGTCAGGTTCGCGCGAGCGAGCGGCGACGCGCATGGCGGCGCCGAGGCCGGCGCCGTCGTGCTGCCGGCGCGCGCGGTCTTCGTCGCCGCCGGCACGCAGCCCAACACGGTGCTCGCGCGCGAGGACCCCGCGCACTTCATCGTCGACGGCCGGCATTTCCGCGCATGCGACGAGGACGGCCATCCGGTCAGGCCGGACTACGCGCTCGCCAAGCCGGCGCGTCCGGACGTGCTGATGACGCGGCTCGCCGGCGAGCGCTTCGTCTCGTGCTTCGGCGATCTGCACCCGTCGTATTTCGGCAACGTCGTCAAGGCGCTCGGCTCGACCAAGCAGGGTCATCCGGTCGTCTCGCGCGTGCTCGCAAGACGCCCGCCGCGCCCCGCCGCGGACGACACGGCGTTCTTCGCAGGGCTCGACCGCGAGCTCCGCGCGACGGTCGCCGAAGTCAACCGGCTCACCCCGACCATCCTGGAAGTCGTCGTCCACGCGCCGGCCGCGGCGCGGCGGTTCCGCCCGGGCCAGTTCTACCGGCTGCAGAACTACGCCGCCCATGCCGCCACCGCGAACGGCACGCGCCTGCAGATGGAGGGCGTTGCGCTGACGGGGGCATCAGTCGACCGCGAGCGCGGCCTCGTGTCGATGATCGTGCTCGAGATGGGCGGGTCGTCGAACGTGTGCGCGACGCTTCGTCCGGGCGAGCCGGTCGTGCTGATGGGCCCGACCGGCAGCCCGACGCACATCGCGCCGGACGAGACGGTCGCGCTGATCGGCGGCGGCCTCGGCAATGCCGTCCTCTTCTCGATCGGCCAGGCGCTGCGCGCCGCAGGGTCGCGCGTGCTCTACTTCGCCGGGTACAAGAAGGAGATCGACCGTTACAAGGTTCCCGAGATCGAGGCAGCCGCCGACGCCATCGTCTGGTGCTGCGACGAAGAACCCGGATTCCGGCCGTCGCGCGCGCACGATTTTGCGTTCGTCGGCAACGTCGTGCAGGCGATGGAGGCGTATGCGGCCGGGAGGCTCGGCGCGCAGGCGATCGCGCTGTCCGACGTCGACCGGATCATTGCGATCGGGTCAGACCGCATGATGGCGGCGGTGGCGCAGGCCCGCCACGATGTGCTTGCACCGCACCTGAAGCCGCACCACTTCGCGATCGGCTCGATCAACTCGCCGATGCAGTGCATGATGAAGGAGATCTGCGCGCAGTGCCTGCAGCCGCAGCGCGATCCGCAGACCGGGCGCGTTTCGTACGTGTTCTCCTGCGCCAACCAGGACCAGATGCTCGACTGCGTCGATTTCCGCGCGCTGTCCGACCGCCTGCGCCAGAACTCGCTGCAGGAGAAACTCGCGGCCCAGTGGATCGCGCATTGCCTGCCTGCCGCGCGACGCGACACTCCGCCGGACCGTCCAGTGCGAAGCTCGTGCGCTGATTAGGGAAGCTCTGCGAAACGGGAACGGACCCTGTTTCAGCGATCGGCCGCGCTGGGAAGCGGTGGGGATGCTCCGGCGCGCTCTACACCGACCGCGAAGGCCGAGGGAGCGGGGTACGGTGACGCGCGAGTTC
>JAFEDF010000006.1 GCA_018241785.1 Pseudomonadota bacterium
CGCGACGGCCTCTTCTGCGCGAAGATCTTCGGGCCGGTCAAGGACTACGAGTGCCTGTGCGGCAAGTACAAGCGGCTGAAGCACCGCGGAGTCATCTGCGAGAAGTGCGGCGTCGAGGTGACGCTCGCCAAGGTGCGCCGCGAGCGGATGGGCCACATCGAGCTCGCGAGTCCCGTCGCGCACATCTGGTTCCTGAAGAGCCTGCCGTCGCGGATGGGCATGGTGCTCGACATGACGCTGCGCGACATCGAGCGCGTGCTCTACTTCGAGGCGTTCGTCGTGACCGACCCGGGCCTGACGCCGCTCAACCGCGGCCAGCTCCTGACCGAGGACGACTACCTCGCGAAGCTCGAGCAGTACGGTGACGACTTCTCGGCGACGATGGGTGCCGAGGGCATCCGCGAGCTCCTGAAGAGCCTCGAGATCACGCGCGAGATCGACAAGCTCCGGAAGGAGCTCGACGCGACGGGCTCGGACACGAAGATCAAGAAGCTCGCCAAGCGGCTCAAGGTGCTCGAGGCCTTCCACAAGTCCGGCATCAAGCCCGAGTGGATGATCCTCGAGGTGCTCCCGGTGCTGCCGCCCGAGCTGCGCCCGCTGGTCCCGCTCGACGGCGGCCGCTTCGCGACGTCCGACTTGAACGACCTGTATCGCCGCGTCATCAACCGCAACAACCGGCTGAAGCGGCTGCTCGAGCTGAAGGCCCCCGACATCATCGTCAGGAACGAGAAGCGGATGCTGCAGGAGGCGGTCGATAGCCTGCTCGACAACGGCCGCCGCGGCAAGGCCATGACCGGTGCCAACAAGCGCCCGCTGAAGTCGCTTGCCGACATGATCAAGGGCAAGGGCGGGCGCTTCCGCCAGAACCTGCTCGGCAAGCGCGTCGATTACTCGGGACGCTCGGTGATCGTCGTCGGCCCGCAGCTGAAGCTGCACCAGTGCGGGCTGCCGAAGCTGATGGCGCTCGAGCTCTTCAAGCCGTTCATCTTCAACAAGCTCGAGACGATGGGGCTCGCCACGACGATCAAGGCCGCGAAGAAGATGGTCGAGGCGCAGGAGCCGGTCGTCTGGGACATCCTCGAGGACGTGATCCGCGAGCACCCGGTGCTGCTCAACCGCGCGCCGACGCTGCACCGCCTCGGCATCCAGGCCTTCGAGCCGGTGCTGATCGAGGGCAAGGCGATCCAGCTCCACCCGCTCGTCTGCACGGCGTTCAACGCCGACTTCGACGGCGACCAGATGGCGGTGCACGTGCCGCTGTCGCTCGAGGCGCAGATGGAGGCGCGCACGCTGATGCTGGCGTCGAACAACGTGCTCCTGCCGTCGAACGGAGAGCCGTGCATCGTGCCGTCGCAGGACATCGTGCTCGGTCTCTACTACGCGACGCGCGAGCGGATCGGCGCGGCGGGCGACGGCGCGATGTTCTCCGACGTGGCCGAGGTCGCGCGAGCCTACGATTCGAGGCAGGCAGACCTGCACGCGCGGATCAAGGTGCGCATCAGGGAGGTCGACGTCGTCGCGGGGACCGATGGTGAGCCCGAGCGCGTCGACAAGGTGACGCGCTACGACACGACGGTCGGCCGCGCGCTCCTGTCGGAGATCCTGCCGCCGGGACTGCCGTTCTCGTACCTCAACAAGCCACTGAAGAAGAAGGAGATCTCTCGCATCATCAACGCGAGCTTCAGGCGCTGCGGGCTGCGCGAGACGGTGATCTTCGCCGACAAGCTGATGCAGGCGGGCTACGGCCTCGCCACGCGCGGCGGCATCTCGTTCGCTGCCGACGACATGCAGGTGCCGCCCGAGAAGCACGCGATCATCGGCGAGGCCGAGGCGCAGGTGAAGGAGATCGAGGCGCAGTACACGTCGGGCCTCGTCACTCAGGGCGAGCGCTACAACAAGGTGGTCGACATCTGGGGCCGCGCCGGCGACGACATCGCGAAAGCGATGATGAAGCAGCTGGGCGAGATGGAGGTGACCGACCGCGACGGCAAGGCGGTCAAGCAGGACTCGTTCAACTCGATCTTCATGATGGCCGATTCGGGTGCGCGCGGCTCGGCGGCGCAGATCCGGCAGCTCGCCGGCATGCGCGGGCTGATGGCGAAGCCCGACGGCTCGATCATCGAGACGCCGATCACCGCGAACTTCCGCGAGGGACTCAACGTGCTGCAGTACTTCATCAGCACGCACGGCGCGCGCAAGGGCCTCGCCGACACGGCGCTGAAGACTGCGAACTCGGGCTACCTCACGCGCCGCCTCGTCGACGTCACCCAGGATCTCGTCGTCACCGAGGCCGACTGCGAGACGAGGAACGGTGTCGCGATGAAGGCGCTGGTCGAGGGCGGCGAGGTGATCGAACCCCTGCGCGAGCGCATCCTCGGCCGCGTCGCGGCCGCCGACATCGTCAACCCCGAGTCGCAGGAAACGCTGTTCGAGGCTGGGACGCTGCTCGGCGAAGACGAGGTCGAGAGGATCGAGACGCTCGGCATCGACGAGGTCAAGGTGCGGACCCCGCTCACCTGCGACACCCGCTATGGTCTCTGCGCGGCGTGCTACGGCCGCGACCTCGGCCGCGGCCACCTCGTCAACGTCGGCGAGGCGGTCGGCGTGATCGCCGCGCAGTCGATCGGCGAGCCGGGCACTCAGCTCACGATGCGCACCTTCCACATCGGCGGGGCGGCGTCGCGGACCGCGGCGGCGTCGCAGGTCGAGTCGAAGTCGGCGGGCACCGTGCGCTTCTCGGCGCAGATGCGCTACGTCACCAACGCCAAGGGCGAACTCATCGTCATCGCCCGCTCGGGCGAGGTGACGATCCACGACGACAATGGCCGCGAGCGCGAGCGCCACAAGGTTCCGTACGGTGCGACGCTGACGGTCAAGGACGGCGATGCCGTCAAGGCCGGCCGCGTCCTCGCGCAGTGGGACGCGACTGCGCGCCCGATCATCACCGAGTACGGCGGAACGGTGAAGTTCGAGAACGTCGAGGAAGGCGTGACGGTGGCGAAGCAGGTCGACGAGGTGACGGGGCTCTCGACGCTCGTCGTCATCGACCCGAAGCGCCGCGCCGGCACGACGGCGAAGGGCGTTCGCCCGCAGGTGAAGCTGCTCGACGCCGAAGGCGCCGAGATCCACCTCGCAGGCTCCGACCTGCCGGTCAACATCACCTTCCAGCTCGGTTCGATCATCACGGTGAAGGACGGCCAGCAGGTTGCCGTCGGCGAGGTCCTCGCGCGGATTCCGCAGGAGACCTCGAAGACGCGCGACATCACCGGAGGCCTGCCGCGGGTGGCCGAGCTCTTCGAGGCGCGTTCGCCGAAGGACGCCGGAATGCTCGCCGAGGTAACCGGTACGGTGTCGTTCGGCAAGGACACCAAGGGCAAGCAGCGCCTCGTGATCACCGACCTCGAGGGCACCGCGCACGAGTTCCTGATTCCCAAGGACAAGCACGTGACGGTGCACGACGGGCAGGTCGTCAACAAGGGCGAGATGATCGTCGACGGCCCGGCCGATCCGCACGACATCCTGCGGCTCCTCGGCGTCGAGGCGCTCGCACGCTACATCACCGACGAGGTGCAGGACGTCTACCGGCTGCAGGGCGTGAAGATCAACGACAAGCACATCGAGGTGATCGTGCGGCAGATGCTGCGCCGCGTGACGGTCGCCGACGCGGGCGACTCGCGCTTCATCCAGGGCGAGCAGGTCGAGCGCTCGGATCTGCTCGACGAGAACGACAAGGTGAGGAACGACGAGACGCGGCAGGCCGCCACCTACGACCACATGCTGCTCGGCATCACCAAGGCGTCGCTCTCCACCGACTCGTTCATCTCGGCGGCCTCGTTCCAGGAAACGACGCGCGTGCTCACCGAGGCGGCGATCATGGGCAAGCGCGACGACCTGCGGGGTCTCAAGGAGAACGTCATCGTCGGCCGCCTGATCCCCGCGGGAACCGGCCTCGCGTATCACAACGCGCGCAGGCGCGAGAAGCTGCTGGGGCCCGACGCAGTGCTGCTCGGCACCGGCGAGGAGGCGCCCGCCGAGGCGCCGGCCGCGACGACGACGGAGGTCTCGGCCGACGCCGCCTAGCGGAGCGTTCTGCGGGCGGTGCTCATCCGAGCCGGCTCGGGGAATCAGGCTGGCGCAAGCCGGCCGATTTCCCGGGACGCGCCCGGATGAGCATGCCGCGCGTTGACAGGCAAGCCAGCCATGGCGCGAACCTGGGTGATCGACGCGATTCACCGCATCGAGCGCGATTTCAAGCGCTCGTCCGACACGCACCTGATCGAGGTCGATCTGCGCGGGCTTCCGGGCGTGCGGCTCTATCTCAAGGACGAATCGACGCATCCGACCGGCAGCCTCAAGCACCGGCTCGCCCGCTCGCTGTTCCTCTATGCCCTTTGCAACGGCTCGATCGACGAGGGGCAGACGATAATCGAGGCATCGTCGGGAAGCACCGCGGTGTCGGAGGCGTATTTCGCGCGGATGCTCAGGCTGCCGTTCGTTGCGGTCATGCCGCGCAGCACGTCGCCGGCAAAGATCACCCTGATCGAGTTCTATGGTGGCCGATGCCACTTCGTCGACGACCCGTCGGACGTTTACATCGAGGCCGAGCGGCTCGCACGCGAGTGCAACGGTCACTACATGGACCAGTTTACCTACGCCGAGCGTGCGACGGACTGGCGCGGCAACAACAATATCGCGGAGTCCATTTTCGAGCAGATGCGAGGCGAACCGCGACCCGAGCCCGAGTGGATCGTCGTCGGCGCGGGGACCGGAGGCACGTCGGCCACGATCGGCCGCTACATCCGCTATCACGGCAGCCGCACGCGCCTGTGCGTCGTCGATCCGGACGGGTCGGTCTTCCGTGACTACTACGAGCGCCGCGATCCTGCCGTCGTCAGCGAACGCGGCTCGGATATCGAGGGCATCGGGAGGCCGCGTGTCGAGCCGTCGTTCGTGCCCGACGTCATCGATCGCATGATCCACGTGCCGAACGCCGCGTCTTACGCCGCGATGCGCGTGCTCGAGCGCCTGGTGGGCCGCAAGTACGGTGGATCGACCGGCACCGACTTCTACGGCGCGATGCGGATCGCCAGCGAGATGCGCGCGAGCAACGAGGAGGGCGCGATCGTCACGCTCGCCTGCGACCTCGGCGACCGCTACCTCGACACCTACTACAGCGACGAGTGGCTGCGGACGAGCGGCTACGACATCGGTCCGTACACGGCGCAGCTCGAAGGCGCCGTTCGCGGCGAAGGCTGGCGGGAGCTGCAGCCGGCCGGCGGCGACGTCGCCGTCAGCGCCGGATGACCGGAATCTCGGCGCGCATGCGCGCGAGCTTCGCCGAGTAGAGCTCGCGCTGGTCCGCAGGGCTGTTCTCGATCGCGATCATCATGTTCGTGCGCGCGCGCTCGGTCTCGCCGAGCGCGAAATCGGCGAGGGCGAGCCAGAAGCGGAATTCGTGGTAGTAGGCGGCGCGCGCGACCTCGCGCGCGAACATGTCGCGGGCAAGCCGGTAATCGCGCGCCTTCATCGCGGCGAGGCCGCGGTTGAAGTACGCAAACGGCGGCGTCGGCTCGATCTTCGCGAGTCGCGCCGCGGCACGCTGGGAGCCTGGCGCGTCGCCCCGCTCGTTCAGCACGGCGACGAGGTTGGACAGCGCGCTCGTGTTCTCCGGCTCCTGCGCGAGCGCGTATTCGAGCGCTCGCTGGGCTTCGGCAAGATTGCCGTGGGCGCGGTAGACCATCGCAAGCGTGTTCGCCGCCGCGACGAAGCGGCGATCCTGCCGCACCGCCTCGCGGGCCCACCAGTAGGCATCGTCGACACGACCCGCGATCAGCGACTCGGCGGCGCGATTGTTCATGTACATCGCGACGACCGTCGACTCGTCGATCCTCCACGTGCGCAGGCCGCGTACGTCCGCGGGTGGCAGGAAATCGACGATCATCGCGTCGAGATCGTAACGGCCGTAGCCCGGCTCGACGTGGGTCCCGCCGATCACCACATTGACGTGGCCGATCGACAGGTAGAAGTCGCCACTGCGGCTCCACGTCTCGTCGGTGAAGACGTTCTGGAAGCGCACCGGGAGGCCCATCTGCCTCGCGAGCGCGGCGGTCATGATGACGAGCGACAGGCAGTTGCCCTTGCGCGCGGCGAACGCCTGCGCCGCGTCGCGCGTGATCGCCGCGTCGTACTCGAGAGAGAGCCCCGCCTTGTCGCGAATGGCCTCGAAGAGCGCGCGCCGCGGGCCCTTGCTGCGGGCGAGCCGCGCGACGTCGGTCGCGATGAACGTCTCCATCGCGGGAGTCACGGCGAACACGTCCGCGGCACGCACCGGCTGCGAGGGCGGCGCGAACAGCGCGTCGTGCAGGATCTCCTGCGGCGGCGCCGGCGGGACGCTCGCACAGCCCGCCAGGGCGACCACGGCGACAACGATCGCAAGCGCCTTCATCGCGACTCCCTGCCGGCCGATCCTTCCCCCGACGCGCATCGTCCAGCCCTACGCGACCGTTGCCGCCGTCGGGCCCGCACCGGCGCGCGGCACGAGCGCTTCCACTGCCGCGCGATCGGTCGCGTGCAGGTTCGACGAACCGAGCTTCGCTGTCAAGCCCGTGCGGTCGAACACCCGCTGGACCTGCTGCTTCAGGCCGCTGAACACGAGCGTGACCCCCCTTTCGGCGAGATGATCGGCGAGGTTGGCGACGACCTCGACGCCGGAGGCGTCGATCTCGTTGATCCCTCCGGCGGCGATCAGGATGAAGCGCGCGCCGGGGTGCTCGCGCGCGAGCCGCAGCACCGAATCCTCGAAGTGTGCGGCATTCACGAATTCGAGCGAGTCGTCGAAGCGCAGCGCGGCGACCTGGGGGGCGAGCGGCGCGAGCTTCCAGCGCGCAGCGTCGCGCAGCGTGCCGTCGGCGTGAAGGCCGACCTCGACCGCGCGCGGGCGCATGCGCCGGTACAGCGACAGTGCGAGCGAGACGATGATGCCCGTCAGGATGCCATTCTGGATGTTCGGCGCGAACAGCAGGGTGGTCGCGAAGGTGATGATCGCGGCCGCTGCGTCGGCGCGGCTCGCCCGCCACGCGCGGCGGATCGCGCCGAAGTTGAGCAGGTTGTAGACGGCGAGCACGATGATCGCCGCGAGCACGGGCTTCGGCAGATGGAAGAGGAGCGGGCCGAGGAAGAGCGCAGTCACCGCGACGAGAAGCGCTGCGATGATCGACGCGAGCCCAGTGCGTGCGCCTGCCGCGAGGTTCAGCGCAGAGCGCGAGAACGACCCGCTCACCGGGAACGTTCCGTTCAGCGCGCCGACGATCTTCGCGAGGCCCTGGCCGACGAGCTCCTGGTTGCCGTTCCACGCCTGCTTCGTCTTCATCGCGGCGACCTTCGAGCTCGACATCGCCTCCATGAAACTGATCAGCGCGATGACGAACGCCGGCGGAACGAGCTCGATGGCGGTCGTCCAGTCGAACCGCGGCAGCGCGAATCCGGGCAGCGACGCCGGGATCGCGCCGACGACGCGGCCACCCTTGCCGGCGTAGCCGGTCCACCAGCTCGCGAGCGTCAGCACCGCGACGGTGACGAGCACACCGGGAAGCTTCGGCGCGAACCTGCGAAACGCGACGAGGAGCACGAGCGCGACGATACCGAACGCGAGCGACCATTCGTGCACCAGGTCGAGGTTGAGGAGCACGTGCCACGTGTCGACGAGGAAGTGCTCGCTCTGCCGCGCCGACACGCCGATCAGCCCCGGAAGCTGCGACAGGCTGATGATGATCGCGGCGGCGTTGATGAACCCCATCAGCACGGGGTGGGAGAGCAGGTTGAGCAGCATGCCGAGGCGCAGCGCGCCGAAAGCGATCTGGAATACGCCCGACAGGAGCGCCAGCACGACTGCGCCGTGCACGAAGGCGTCGCTGCCGATGCGCGCAATCGGCATCAGCGATGCCGCGGTGAGGAGCGAGGTCATCGCGACCGGTCCCGTCGAGAGCTGCGGCGACGACCCCCACAGCGCGCCGACGATCGCCGGCAGGAACGCGGCGTAGAGGCCGTAGTAGGCCGGCACGCCGGCGAGCTGCGCGTAGGCGAGCGACTGCGGGATCGCGACCAGCGCGACGGTGATGCCGGCGACGACGTCGCGGCGCAGTGCGCTGCGGTCGGCAGGCAGGAGCCAGGCGACGAACGGGAACGCACGCTGCAGGAGCCGTACGCTCCTCGGGACGATCGGCGTCATGCGACCGCGAGTATGGGCCGGACGGTCGCCGCCGTCACCGGGCGATCGCGGCGTTGCGTGCCGGCCGGTTCGCGCCTATGCTCGCCCACCGGCCACCCGGCCGCCCAGCGGCGGGCCCGCGGAATCGGCCGGAGAGACTGTTCCCGCGTCCTGGCAACGAGGAGGAGTTCGCCATGAGGTACGAAGCTCGCTGGTTGCTCGCTTCTGCAGTGGGTGTCCTGGTGTTCGCGATGTCGGCGGCGGTGCCCGCGGCCGACGAGCCCGCTTCCGAACCGGTGGTGATGAACGCGAAGAGCATCCGGTGGGCGGCTGCGCCTCCGTCGCTGCCGAAAGGCGCCAGGGTGGCGGTGCTCTACGGCAATCCCAGTGCATCGGGACGATTCGTGATGCGGCTCTGGCTGCCGGCGAAGTATCACATTCCGCTCCACGCGCAGCCGGCCCCGCAGCAGGTCACCGTCATCTCGGGCACGCTCTACGTCGCCGACGACGCGACGTACAGCAAGAAGTACGCGCACGCAGTGAGCGCCGGTGGCTTCGTGTTCCTGCCCGCGAACGCGCACCGGTTCATGTTCACCAAGGGTGCAACCGTCGTCGAGATCCACGGTGCGGGACCGTTCGAGGTGAAGTACGTCGATCCCAACGACGACCCGCAGAAGTGGGCCGAGGCGCACACCTACTACTTCCCGAAGCGCTTCCTCGTCAACGAAATGAACGCGCCGGGACCGGGGGAGCCGATCCCGACGTTCTGATCGCCCGCCGGAGCGCGGCCTCTACTTCCCGGCGTTGCGCTTGGCGCCGGCGAAGTGGAGGTCGAAGCGCTTCATCACGATCTCGATGTGGTCCTTGGCGTCCGACGGGCTCACCGTGAACTCGCCAAGACCGCTGTCGTCGCACCATACGCGGGTGCCCGTCTTGCCCTTGCCGCCGGGAACGACCGTTTCGAGATAGATCGCGCAGCGCGCGTGCGTCGACTTCTTGTTCCAGTCGATGCTCGCCTGGTCGTTCTTCCTGAACCCGCGCTTCTCCAGCTGGCCCATGACCGCAAAGAAGCGGTGCAGTGAACGGTCGTCGTAGGCCTCGTCGTTGCCCCAGAAGGTGGTCGACAGCAGCACCTTGTCTCCCGCGGCGTCGGTCATGTACACGTAAGGGTTTACCGACCGCTCCTGCGCGGCCGCATCGGTCCTCGGCTGGGCCGAGACACCGGTGATCGACAGCGCAAGGAGCGCGCCCCCGAGCAACGCCAGGACATTCCGCATCGATTCCTCTCCCTCCGTGCCGGGCCGCTCCCGGAATGCGAATAGAATAAGGCCTGCAGCGCGACTACGCAAAGACTGCGAACGACAGTCTCGCGACGCTCTTTGGTTCGAGCGATCTGTGCAGGCGAGGGAGATCGGTGGAGCAGCAGACGGGCCGCAACACGCTCTGCGCGTGCGGAAGCGGGCGGCGTTACAAGCATTGCCACGGTGCCGCGAACCGGGCGGTGCCGGGGTCGCTTCCGGGGGAGCGGGCCGCATCGCGCGAGGCTTCGGTGCGCGACGACGCACTCGCCGCGCACCGCGCGGGATCCCTGGGACTCGCCGAGAAGCTGTACCGGCAGGCGCTCGCGGCGAACCCGGCGGACGTCGACGTGCTGCACATGCTCGGCGTCGTCATGCTGCAGCGCTTGCGGCATCGCGAGGCGCTCGAGCTCCTGCTCGACGCCGCCGAGCGTACAGGCTGGGCGATTCCCGAGATCCGGCACAACCTCGCCCTCGTCGTCGACAAGCTCAACGCGCACGAGACGAGCGCGCGCCACACCGCGCTCACCGCGATGTCTGCGGCGCACGCGCGGCGGTGCGAGGCCCGCTGCGACGACTCCGACCCGCTGGTTTCGGCCGTCGTCTGGGCGGGTGCGGACGCCGGCAACGGTGTCCAGTTCACTGTCGGCGTCGAGCGGTCGCTCGCGTCGGTCGCCGCGCAGAGCTATCGCCATCTCGAGCTCATCGTCGCAGGCTGCGCATCGGACAAGGTGGTGTCGAACGCGATCGCCTCCCGGAGCGCCGGTGCGGCACTTCCGTTTCGCGTGCTTGCCGACGGCGGCGCGAATGCGGCGCGGACGCTCAACGGCGCGGTGGCCGCGGCGAGAGGGACGTGGATCGCATTCCTTCGTGCAGGGGACGTACAGGCCCCGGAGCGCATCGAGGCGCTCGTCGATGCGGTGGCGCGGCGGGGCGCGCGCTGGGGGTTCTCGCTCGTCGCGGGCGATCGCGATCCGCGCGAGCCCGAGTCGATCCTCGCGCCCCGCGCCATCGACGTGACGACGCGTCAGCGGATCGCGCTCGGGACGCCCCCGGCGAGCTTTGCCTTCATCGAATCGAACGCGGCGATGGTTCCCGGCAATCTCTTCGTCGAGCGCACGCTCTTCGACGAGCTCGGCGGCTTTCGCGACCTGCATCGCCGCTGGGATCACGATTTCTGCCTGCGTGCGACGTCGCTCGCCGAACCCGCCGTCGTGCAGCGTTCCCTCTACATCGCATCGTCCGCCGTGATCGACGCGGTGCTGCGAGGGCACGGCGAGGACGATGCCGCCGCCGCGTCGCGCGTAATGACGGACTTCCTCGCCGTTGCTTTCACCGCGGGCGATGCAGCGAATCCGCTCGCTCCGGCGGACCCGGCAAACCGCACGGCACTATTGAGAGCGGTGTGTCGGGCGAACCTCGGGGCGCTCATCCCGCCGGGCGAACTCCGCGCCCTTGCGCTCGAGGCGCGTGCGCGCAAGCCGCGCGGCGCCGGCGGCAACGCGCGGATCCGGACCGACGCGCCGGGCGGTGCGACCGGGCGGACCGCCATCGTCATCCTTGGCATGCACCGCAGCGGCACCTCGGCCGTCACTCGTGTGCTGAACCTCTGCGGCGCTTACCTGCCGGCGGACGTGAAGCCGGCGAACCTTCGCGTCAATGCCAAGGGATTCTGGGAAAGCGAAGCGGTGCTCGATCTCGACTCGCGCCTGCTCCGCCAGCTCGGGGGAGAATGGAACCGCATCGATTTCGTGCTGCCCGAATCGGGGGCGGCGATCGACGAGTTTCTCTGCGACGCGAGCGAGCTCATCGCGACCGAATACGCGACGGCATCGACGATCCTCGTCAAGGATCCGCGGATCGGAGTGATCGCCCCCCTGTGGCAGCGCGTGTTCGACGATGCGGGCTTCAGGACCGCCTGGGTGGTGCCGGTCAGGAATCCGCTCGAAGTCGCACGCTCGCTGCACGCGCGCGGCGACATGGGGGTGCGCGAAGGCCTTGCGCTGTGGCTCGCGTACATGCGCCGGATCCGCGAGTTCGGCCGCGGCCGCGACGACGTCGTCTGGATCACCTACGACGAGCTTCTGGCCGACTGGCGGGCGGTCGTCGCGCGCATCGCCCGCAGGCTCGGCGTCGAACTCGACGCGTCGGTCAGGGCAGACGAGATCGAGCGCTTCCTCGATCGCGATCTGCGCCACCACGTCGTCGCCGGTGAGACGCTCGACTCGCTTCCCGGCGACACGCTCACCGAAGAGGTTCGTACGATGTATCGCGAGTGCCTCGATGCATACGTCGCCGATTTGCGCGACGACCTCGTCACGGCTCCGCGGACAATCGATCCCGCCGGCCTGACGTTCGTCCTGTGCATCGAGAACAACGAGCTTCGCGAACAGGCACTGCTGCTGTGCGAGAGCCTGCGCCGCTACGGAGGGCGGCAGCGCGATGCACGTGTCGTCGCGTTCGCACCGCGGCCGGGCCTCGGCGTCGGCCGCGAAACGCGCGCACGGCTCGCCGACCTCGCGGTCGACTACGTCGACGAGCCGCTCAACACGGCGTGCCTCGCGTACGGCCCGGCGAACCGAATCTACGCCGGAGCACGGGCCGAGGCGCAACTCGACAGCGAATGGATCGCAGTGCTCGACAGCGACACGCTGGTGCTGGATGAAATCGAGCTGCCCGTCGCGCATGACGCCGCAGTGCGGCCTGTCGACGAGAAGGGGAGTGCCACGCGCGGGCCGGACGATCCTTTCGAACCCTACTGGGAGCGCATGGCAGAGCTGGCCGGGATCGGGCTCGGCCGGCTGCCCCGCGTGCGCACGACGATCACCGGCGAGCCGATCCGCGCGTCGTACAACGGCGGCTTCGCCGTCGTACGCCGCAGTGCCGGCATTCTCCGGCGTTGCGCGCGGATCTTCACCGCATCGCTCGAAAGAGGATGGCGGCCGTACGCCGGCGCCGGTATCGACGTCCACGCGTCGACCGGGAGCGTCGGCCGCGACGGGAGCGAATTCTGGGGTTCGTCGCAGACCGCGCTGGCGCTCGCGATCTGGGCTTCGACCGATCGCGTACGTCATCTCCCCGACCGTTACAACGTCCCGCTGCACCTGATCGCTGCGGCGGGCGAGATCGATCCGCGCTGGCTCGCGGCGCCGCCTGCACACGTCCACTACCACTGGATGTTCGACGCGAAGAGCCACGAAATTGCGCTCGAGCTCCTCGCGCGGCTCGGCGTGGCGACCGATGCGCTTCGCTGGCTCGAAGCGCGGCTCCCGTTTCCGGCGGGCTGACCCGCCGCGGGGAGCAGCAGGATCAGCTTCCGTCGAGGCCGTGGATTTCCGGGAAGAAGAGATCCTTCCATGATCGCGGCACGTGCCGCA
>JAFEDF010000070.1 GCA_018241785.1 Pseudomonadota bacterium
CCGGGCAGGTGCGCGAAGCCGGCGGGCACCGGATCGTCTCCTACGGCACGTCGAGCTACGGCTACGACGTGCGCTGCTCGAATGAATTCAAGATCTTCACCAACATCAACTCGACAATCGTCGACCCGAAGGCATTCGACTCCGGATCGTTCGTCGATTTCACCGGCGACGTCTGCATCATCCCGCCCAACTCCTTCGCGCTCGCGCGCACGATCGAGTACTTCCGCATTCCGCGCAACGTGCTCGTGGCGTGCCTCGGCAAGAGCACTTACGCGAGGTGCTTCAGTGGCGACACCCGCGTGGCTCTGGTCGATGGAACGGCGGTGACCCTCGAGGACATGGCGCGACGCGCGGATCACGGAGAGTTGTTTTGGGGATACAGCATCGGCGCAAATGGCCGCGTGATCGTATCGCTCCTCGATGCTCCGCGGTGGATCGGGCGCGATGGGCTGCTGGCCATCGAGCTCGACAATGGGGAACTCATCCGCGCGACTCCCGATCACGAGTTCATGCTTCGCGACGGTCGGATGCTGCCGGCGTCGATATTGCGTCCGGGCCAGTCCCTGATGCCGCTCTACCGTGATCTCTGGCGCGGTTACGAGATGGTCTACCAGCCGATCAATGGGCACCTGCTGCCAACGCATCGCCTTGCCGACGAGTGGAATCTGCGCGCAGGGATCTACGGCGATCCAGCCGGCACTCATCGTCATCACGTCGACTTCAATCGACGCAACAATCGTCCGACGAATCTGATCCGGATGGACGCGTCGGAACACATCCGGCTCCACAACGATGAGAATTACGGCGAAGACTTCGATGCCACTGCGCATGCCGCGGCCATCCGAGAAGCGCTCGCCCGGCGATCGGCGGATCCAGGATGGTGTGCACGGTATTCGGCCGCACAATCGGAGCGAGCGCGTAGATTCTGGATGGAGCCGCGGTATTCGGCGATCCGCTCAGCACTCATGGCGATGCGCCGCAATCCGACGGACGAGACGCGTGCGCGGCATCGCGAGGCGACTGCGAGACGCTACAACGATCCCGCGGAACGATTGCGGCAATCCGAGCTCAGTCGGATGGCCTGGGCGAGGGATGACGGCGGGCGGCGCGGGAAGCAGGCCGAAATTGCACGAGGCATTCGTATTCGGTCGGAGATCGATGCTCGTGAGCTGCGCGCGGCACTCGATACGGCCGGGTCGATCCGCGGCGCTGCGCGGCTGCTCGACTGCGATCGTTCGGTCTTCCGGCGTTTTCCCGATGTGATCGCGCAGTTTGCCGGTCGCCAGACGGGACGAAATCATAAAGTGGTCGCGATCCGCGAATTGCCGGGCGAGCACGACGTGTTCTGCCTGACCGTACCCGAGGCGGGCAACTTTGCGCTCGAATCGGGCGTGTTCGTGCGGAACTGTGGTGTGATCGTAAACGTAACCCCCCTCGAGCCCGAGTGGGAGGGCCACGTGACGCTCGAGTTCTCGAACACGACTCCGCTGCCGGCGAAGATCTACGCGAACGAAGGCGTCGCGCAGATGATCTTCTTCGAGTCCGACGAGGTCTGCGAGACCTCGTACAAGGACCGCGGCGGCAAGTACCAGGGCCAGCAGGGCGTGACGCTGCC
>JAFEDF010000071.1 GCA_018241785.1 Pseudomonadota bacterium
AGGGAGCGGGGTCCCGTGACGCGCGAGGTCGGCTGCGGAACGCAGCCGGTGTTTGAGCCCGTCACGGTACCCCGCTCCCTCGGCCTTCGCGGTCGAACTCGCGCGTCGCGGCATCCCCGCCGCTTCCCGGCGCGGCCGATCGCTCACACAGGGTCCGTTCCCGTTTCGCAGAGCTTCCCTGGCGCCGCTCGGGGAGCATTCGCAGCAGCACCCGGTCGTGGCGGACGAAGTGATGGTAGAGCGCGGCGAGTGCATGCAGGCCGATCAGCGCCAGCGTCGCCCACATCGCGACCTTGTGGATGTCCCCGGCGACGAGCGCCCACCGCGCCCTCGGCGCCGCGATCGCCGGCAGCGGCACGAGCCCGAACACGCTGACGGGCAGGCTGTGAGCCGACGCCGACGCCCAGCCGAGAAACGGCGCGACGATCAAGAGCACGTAGAAGAGCACGTGGGTGAGCGACGCGGAACGCCGCTCCCACGCGGGTGCATCGGGCATGTCGAGCGCCACCGGCGCGGCAAGGCGGGCGAAAAGGCGCACGGCCATCACGAGGACGATGACCACTCCGAACGAGAAGTGGAGGTCGATGAGCGGCCCCGGCTGCGTCCGTGGACCGATGTCCGGCATCAGGATCGCGACGATGTACTCGACGAGCACGAGCAGCACGACGAGCCAGTGCAGCCCCTTAGCGGCTGCGCCGTAGCCCTGTGCAGCGGGCGTCGCCGCCGGGATCGTACCGCCGTCCACTCGGTTCATGTGCTCGGCCTCCCGATCATCGCTGCCGGAACTTCGCAGCGAGCGCATCGGCTCCGCGGGTCAGGATGCCGACGTCCGAGCCGACGGCGACGAACAGGTAGCCCATCGCGAAGCAGCGCTCGGCATCCCCCTCGCCGACGAGGATCCCCGGTGCCTTCCCGGCGGCGCGGATCCGCCGTGCCGCATCCTCGATCGCCTCCCACACCTCGGGGTGGCGCGTGTCGCCGAGATGGCCCATGTCGGCCGACAGGTCTCCGGGGCCGATGAACACGCCGTCGATCCCCTCGACCGCGGCGATTGCATCGAGATCGGCGAGCGCCGCACGGGTCTCGGCCTGCACGAGCACGCAGATCTCGTCCTCGGCGCGCCTGTGATAGCCGCCGATGCGCCCGTAGCCGCTCGCGCGCGACGCCCCGGCATAGCCGCGTACGCCTCGCGGCGGATAGCGCGTCGAAGCGACCGCACGGCGCGCCTCCGCTGCGCTTTGCACGTAGGGCAGGAGCAGTGTCTGCGCGCCGACGTCGAGATAGCGCTTCACCAGCACGAGGTCGTTCCAGGCCGGGCGCACGATCGGCGTCGCGCTGCCGCCGGCCATCGCGTGCAGCTCGGCCTGCACCATCGGCAGCTCGTTCGGTGCGTGCTCGGTGTCGAGGAGCACCCAGTCGAAGCCCGCTCCGGCCAGAATCTCGGCGGCGACCGGGTGCGCGAGGCTGCTCCAGATGCCGATCTGTCGCCGGCCGTGGCGGAGCGCATGCTTGAACGCGTTCCCGGGCAGTTCCATGTCAGTCGACCGTTCCCTGCGCGCGCAGGCGCGCGATGGCGTCGTGCGAGTAACCGATCCCGGTCAGGATTTCATCGGTGTGCTGGCCGGCGCGCGGGGGATCGCTGCGAACCGGCAGCCGCGCACCGTCGAAGGCGATCGGAGTGAGCGTCGTCTTCACGCGCCGTCCGGCGGCCCCGCCGTCCGGAACGACGATCTCGGCAAGCCCGCCGGTCGCGCGCAGGTGAGGATCGTCGTACAGGTCCTCGGGGCGCCGGATCGGGGCGTAAGGCAGCCCCGCCTCTTCGAAGAGCGCGGCGAGCTCGGCCGCAGGATGCTTCGCGAGACGCTCGCGCACCGTCGCGAGGAGCGATGCGCGCGCGCGCACGCGGTCGTTGTTGGTCGCATAGGCCGGATCGTCCGCGAGATCGCGGAAACCCAGCACCCTGCAGAACGTCGCGAACTGTGCGTCGCTGACCGCGGCGAGGAAGATCTGCTCGCCGTCCTTCACGGTGAACACGTCGTAGATCGCCCACGGGCTCTCGCGTGCCGGCATCGGCGGCGGCGGCCGGCCGGTAACCGCGTACTGCAGCATGTGCTGGCCCATCAGGAGGACGTTGGTCTCGAACAGCGCCGACTGCACCTCCATGCCCTTGCCCGTGATGCCGCGCTGGATCAGCGCGGCCAATGTTCCGAGCGCGCCGAAGAGCCCTCCCATGATGTCGTTGATGCTCGTCCCGGCGCGCAGCGGATCGCCCGGGCGCCCGGTCATGTAGGCGAGTCCGCCCATCATCTGCACGACTTCGTCGAGAGCCGTGCGGTGCTCGTAGGGGCCGGGCAGGAAGCCTTTGTGGCTCACGTAGATGAGCCGCGCGTTGAGGCGCGACAGCGACGCGTAGTCGAGCCCGTACTTCACGAGCGCGCCCGGCTTGAAGTTCTCGATCACGACGTCGGCTCCCGCCGCAAGGCGACGCGCGGCCTCGGCGCCCTCGGGCGAGCGCAGATCGATATCGACGCTCTTCTTGCTGCGGTTGAACATCGGAAAGAAACCGGCCCCAGCGCCGAGCAGGCGCCGCGTGTTCTCACCCCCCGGCGGCTCGACCTTGATCACCTCGGCGCCGAGGTCGGCGAGCAGCATGCCGCAGGTCGGACCCATCACCATGTGGGTGAACTCGACGACGCGCAGCCCGGCGAGCGGTTGCGGCGCGGGCGCTGCGTCGGTCACACGGCCTCGCGCATCGTCTTGGGCAAGCCGGCGCGCCACACGGCGCCGTGCAACGGCTCGCCGTCGAGCCACTGCGCGACCTTCGCGCGCAGCGCGAGCAGCGCATCGAGGTCGACTCCGGTCGCCACGCCCATGCTGGCGAAGAGATAGGCGACATCCTCGGTCGCGACGTTCCCGCTCGCCCCCGGCGCGTAGGGGCAGCCACCGATCCCGGCGAGCGACGCGTCGAAGCGGCGCACACCGGCCTGCCACGCGGCATACACGTTCGCGAGCCCGAGCCCTCGCGTGTCGTGGAAGTGGCCGCACGCAAGCCGCGCGCCGGCGACGTCGAACGCGCGCGCGAACAGCTCGCGAACCGCCCTCGGATCCGCGTAGCCGACGGTGTCGGCGAGCCCGACGCGGTCGACTCCGGCGTCGAGCACCGCGCGCACGAGGCGCAGCACCTCGTCGGGAGCGACCCTCCCCTGCATCGTGCAGCCGAACGCCGTGCTGATGCCGACTTCGAGCTCGCAGGCGGAGCCCGCCGCGTCGCGCATCGCGCGGATCGTTGCGATCTCGCGCACGACCTCGTCGGGGGCCTTGCGCAGGTTGGCGAGGCTGTGCAGGCGGCTTGCGGAGAGCGGCACCAGCATCGAGTGTGCCCCGCTCGCGATGGCACGCTCGGCACCCTTCGGATTGGGCACGAGCACGGACACCGTGAGTCCGTCGACGGCAGTCGCGCCGGCGACGACCTCGGCGGTGTCGGCGAGCTGCGGCAGGAGCTTCGGCGGAACGAACGACCCGACCTCGATCTCGCGCAACCCTGCATCGCGAGCGCCGCGGATCCATTCGAGCTTGCGGCCGGTTGCGAGCGTCTTGGCGATGCTCTGCAGGCCGTCGCGAAGCCCCACCTCGCGGATGACGACAGTCCGTCCGGACGCATCCATCCGCCGATTGTAGCGATTTCGCGATGACGCGGTTGCGGCGACTGCAGCACTGCGGTGCGCCAGCGCCGCGCGGCGTCCGTCGTAGAATCACCGCCGGCGGCCTGAAGGGAGCAGTGCAGCGCGGATGGAACCGAACCGGCTCGAGGCATTCAGCGACGGCGTGATTGCGATCATCATCACCGTGATGGTGCTCGAGATGAAGGTCCCGCACGGCGTCGATCTCGCATCGCTCACGCCGGTGCTGCCGGTATTTCTCACTTACGTGCTGAGCTACGTCTACCTCGGGATCTACTGGAACAACCACCACCACATGTTCAAGGCCACCGAGTCGATCGACGGCGCGGTGCTGTGGGCGAACCTGCACCTCCTGTTCTGGCTGTCGCTACTCCCGTTCACCACCGGATGGATGGGCGAGAACCACTTCGAGCGCTGGCCGACGGTCCTCTACGGCACCAACCTGCTGTGCAGCGCGCTCGCCTGGTGGGTCCTGCAGGTGCGAATCGTCCACCGCCTCGGCCGCGATTCGCGCTTCGCGCAGGAGCTCGGCCGCGACCTCAAGGGCAAGCTCTCGTCGCTCCTCTACGTGGCCGGCATCGCGCTCGCCTGGACCGGTACGCCTGCTGCCGGCGTGGCGTTCTTCGTGCTCGTCGCGCTGATGTGGCTCGTCCCCGATCAGCGCTTCGAGCGCGCGATCACGAATAGGTGAGGACGCCCGCGATCACGCCTGCGTCGAGCACGATCCAGCCGACGCACGCGAGCCAGACGTTCCGGTCACCCTGGCGCAGGCCGTGCCAGAACCAGAGCAGCGCCGAGACGAGGTAGGCCCCCCACGACAGCAGCGACACGCCGCTCGCGTCGTGTCTCACCCAGATCAGCCACACCTGCGGAATCGTCATCGCCATCGTGACGAGCGACATCGCGCCGAGCAGGCGGCTCATCGCGGCGTTCGGCGAAGTGCCGCGAGGAGGGTCGTGCAGTTGATGCGGTTCCATCGCGTCCTCCGTCCTGTGTCGTGTCGATCATCGGCCAGCGTTGGCGGCCGCGTCAACGGGCGCCGCGCGATCGCGACCTGACGCAGTAGACTGAGCGAGGCCGTCTTGCCGCCGCAGCTGCGCGTGATGGTTGACCCGATGCGGCCCGACGACCTCTCCCCGACGGTGCTTCGCCTGATCGCCGCGCGTGGTGCGCGCAGCTTCGGGCAGGGTGCGCTCGTCGCCGCGTTCGCGCTCTACCTCCACGCGCTCGGCTGGCCGGCGCCGGCAATCGGCGCAACGCTGTCGGCGGCGCTCGTCGTCGGCGCGGCACTCACGATCACCGTCGGCCCGCTGAGCGACCGCCGCGGCTATCGGCGCTTTCTTCTCGCCTACGAGGTGCTGCAGGCAATCGCCGCGCTCGCTGCGCTCGTCACCGCGTGGCCCCCGGCGCTCGTCGTCGCGGCGATCATCGGCGGCTTCGGCAGGGGCGCCAATGGCAGTGCCGGCCCCTTCGGTCCACTCGAGCAGGCGTGGCTCGCGCACGCCGTGCCGCCGCACCGGCGCGGCGCCGTGTTCAGCGCGAACGCCGCGATCGGCTTCGTCGGCATGGCGCTCGGGGCGCTGCTCGCAGGCGCCGTCGCACTGCTCACGGGGCCGCTCGGCGACGTGCTCGCCTATCGGCCACTCTTCGTGCTCTCGCTCGCGGGCTCGACGGCCGCCTTCGTGCTGATCCGCGGATTGCGCGAGCCGCCGCGCGGACCGCGCGCGCCCGCCGATCGGCAACCCGGCGAGCGCGCAGAAAACGCCATGCTCGTGCGACTCGTGATGGCCAACACGCTGAACGGCCTCGGCATCGGCATGATCGCGCCGCTCATCGCGTACTGGTTCGCCCTGCGCTTCCGGCATGGTCCGGGATCGATCGGTCCGGCGCTCGCGGCGAGCTTCGTGCTCGGCGCGCTCGGCGCGGTGCTCGCGGGGCGCATGGTGCGCCGCTACGGTCTAATCCGCCCGGTCGTGGTCATGCGCGGGGTCGCGCTCGCGCTCCTCGTCGCACTTCCGCTCGTGCCGGCCTTCCCGCTCGCGGCAGCGCTGTACGCGCTGCGCGCCGGATTCAACCAGGGCACGGCCGGCGTGCGCCAGGCGCTCGTCGTCGGCCTCGCTCCGGGCCGGCGCGGCCTCGCCGCCAGCGTGCAGAACGTCTCGATCCAGATTCCGCGCGCAGTCGGCCCGCTCATCGCGGGATTCATGCTCGACGCAGGCATGCTGCGCGCGCCGTTCTTCGTCGCAGCGGCGTTGCAGGCGATTTACCTCGTGCTCTACGTGCGCTTCTTCCGTGGTTACGCCGCGGGGGGAGCCGAGTAGGAGGCGCTGCGGTGCGACCGCGGCGCCTGGCTACGACGTCGCCGCCCGCAGGGCGTCGCCGTTGGCGGCCAGCACGCGCCGTGCGATCCCCTGCGGCAGGTCCGCGAGCTGCGCGCGCGGCGAGGTGATTCCCATCGCGAACGGCCAGTCCGATCCGAACACGATGCGATCGGGACCGAATACGCTCGCGACCAGCGCCAATGCCTCGGCATCGTGCACGATGCAATCGACGCCGATCGTGCGCAGCAGGTCGCCCGGCGCCTTGCGCGCTACGTCGACTCCGGGACGCGCCGTCGCGAAGCCGCGCTGCCAGCGACCCGCCATCATCGCAGTGGTGCCGCCGCCGTGGGCGAGGCAGAAGCGAACGTGCGGGTGGCGCTCGCAGACGCCGCCGAACACGAGGTGCGCGGCGGCGACCGCGGTCTCGTGCGGGTTGCCGACGAGGTTCCCGAGATAGAACGCGGCGAGGCGCCCGTCGGCGCAGGAAGCGGGGTGCAGGAACAGGAAGGCTCCGGCCGCATCGAGCGCTTCCCACACGCCGCGATAGGCGTCGTCCGACAGCACGCGCCCGTGCGCGCCGCCGGCGGCTGCGGCAAAGCGGCAGACACCCCGCGCGATCCACGCCGAAGCGACCTCGCGCGCGAGATCCGGGTGTTCGAGCGGCAGATGCATGAGGGGTGCGAGGCGGCCGTGATGGGCGTCGACGATCGACGCGAGGCCCGCATTGACGTAGTCGACCCATAGGCGCGCATCCGCCGGGGCGAGCGCCTGCCGGTACAGCGGCGGCGGAACCGAGATCCACGCCTGTTCGACGGCGTTCTCGTCCATCCATGCGATGAGCGCCGCGGGCTCGAAGAGCGCGCTCGGACCGACGGCATGTCCGTCGAGCACCAGCCGCAGCGCGGCCGCGTCCCACGCGGCGCCGTCCATGACGGCGAGGCGATCGGCGGCGATCGGCGCGAGGTGCGCGTGCACGTCGAGCGCGATGCGCGGATCCGGTGCGCCTGCGCTCACGATCGCGCTCGCGGCCTCACGAGCGCGGCTCCAGATTGGCGTTCATCTCGCCGCTCCAGAACTCGGGCGACCATTCGGGTCCCCACGTATAGGGCAGGCTCTCCCAGTCGCGGCAGTGCCAGCGCTCGCTGATCTTGTCCATGTCGGCGTAATACTCGACCCAGCTGCCCCACGGGTCGCGGGTGTAGTGGAACAGGTTCGAGGCGATCGCGTGACGGCCGGGACCGAACGCGTCGCGGTATCCGGCCGCGCGCATCCGCCAGGCCCCGTAGCCGAGGTCGTCGAAGCTCGCAACCTGGAAGCTCGCGTGCTGGAAGCCGCGGTGGGTACCGTTGATGAGCCCGAAGCAGTGATGGTCGATGACGCCCTCGCCGGCGGCCATGAACGCGACCTTGCCCTTGGCGCGATCGGTCGTGCGCAGGCCGAGCACGCCGGTGAAGAATGCCTCGGCCTTCTCCCACTCGTGCGTGAAGATCAGCAGGTGTCCAATGCGCATCGGCGGCCGCTGCTTGTCGAGCTTCTGCCACAGGTTGACGTCGACGCGCTCGGTGCGCCCGCCGAGGTTCGATGCCGGCAGCTCGACCACCTGCACGGCGGACGCGGGGGCCGGGTTGAGATTGATCCACGTGCCCCATGGATCGCGGAACCACAGCCCGTCGCGCGCGCCGCCGGGCGGCGCCGACTCGGCGACGTCGAGTCCGGCGCGGCGCAGCTTGTCGGCGAACGCCGACTCGGTCCCGGGCGCAATGAAGAAGGACACGTGATGCAGACGCTTCTCGCGCGCCGTCGTGACCACGATCTCGGCGTCGCCGCGCCCGGGGCACGCGAGCAGCAGCGCCGATCCGCTCGACCGTACCTGCAGGCCGAAGGTCTGGTAGAAGCGCTGCGCGACGGCGAGCTCGGGCACTTCGAGGCCGTAACCGCACAGGCCCGAGACTTTCGGTTCGTTCATGTCCTGCTCCACGGGTGTTGCGGCGCCCCGATCTGCTCGACCGCCGATTCGGTCAGCGGTCCTGGATCACGGCGATCGCGCTGATCTCGATCAGATAGTCCGGTGATACGAGCTTGCTCACCTCGACCATCGTCGAGGCCGGCAGCGGCGGCTTGAAGTACTCGCGCCGCACCTTGTGAATCGTCTCGAAGTGCTCGACGTTGCGTACGTAGACGTCGACACGGCAGATGTCCGCGAGGCTCCCCCCGGCGGCTTCGGCGGCGGCCGCGAGGTTGTCGCAGACCTGGCGCGTCTGCGCCTCGATGTCGCCGATGCCGGCGATCGAGCCGTCGGGGCGGCGCGCCGTCATGCCCGAGATGAATACGAGCCTGCCGCGCGCCTCGATCGCCGTCGCGTGCGAGAACTGGCCCGGGGGCGTGCGCAACCTGTCAGAGATGATCTGCTGCCTGGCCATCGAAGTCGCTCCTTGTGCGGATCGCGGTGATCGGCGGGTGCCGGCGTCACCGCCGGTTCAGTGTGCGTCGCGCTCGTCGCTGTACCACGACGGCTTCTGCGGGTAGTGGGGGCCGTCGTAGATCTCGACGACCACGGTCTCCTCGTGCGCGAGCGTCGGCCCGTGCACGTTGCCTCTTGGGTTGCAGTAGAAGCACCCGGCGGTGAGCACGACGCCGGTCTTCAGGTATTCGTAGCGACCCGAGAGGCAGAACATGAACTGGTTCGACGCATGACTGTGCGGCGCCGGGATGCCGGCGCCCTTCTCGAAGCGGATCAGCGCAATGGTCGCCTCGGTCGTCTCGTCGCGCCACAGCATCTTCTCGGCAACACCGGCGAGCGATTTCTGCCGCCACGGCAAGTCGCGGCTCTGGATCAGGATCTCGGTCAGGTCGGGAGCGCGTTCAGGGAGCATGGCCAGCCTCGTTGTCATGGGTCAGTGGCAGCGCGGAGACGCCGAGCGCACGTGCAGCCGCGGTCAGCATCGCGACGACCGATGCCTCGAGCTGCACCTCGCCCTGTGCGTCGCTGCGGCGCTGCCACTCGATTTCGCCGGGCGCGTAGAGTCGAGCGACGCCGGGCGCCCGTGCGCCGTGGCGCACGCGTTCGGCGGCCGCCGCAGCCGCAGCCTTGAACTGCCGCGGGTCGGCGAAGTGCGCGACGTCGATCGCGATGAACAGGTGCGAGCAATCGTAGGGCGCCTCGTGGTCGCCGTACAGCGGCCTCACCGCGTCGCCGCTCGCTCCGCCCGAAAGCAGGCCGCACATCAGGTCGAGCACGAACGCGAGCCCGAACCCCTTGGGTCCGGCCGCCGGGAGCAGCATGCCGGCAATCGCCGCGGCGGGCTCGGTGGTCGGCGTTCCGTCCGCCGCAACCGCCCACCCGGCGGGAATGGCCCGGCCCGCCTTCGCTGCCATGCGAATCCGGCCCATTGCCGCCTCGCTCGTCGCCATGTCGAGCACGATCGGGATCGCGCCGTCGCTCGGCACCGCGATCGCCAGCGGATTGTTGCCGACGACGCGCGCGGCGCCGCCGGGTGCCGGCATCAGCGGCCGCGTGTTGCACGCGACGATGCCGACGCAATCCGCAAGGGCAGCCTGCAATGCGTAGCGTCGCGCCGCGCCGAAATGAAACCCGTGCCTGACCGCAACCACGCCGGCGCCCAGGCGCTTCGCGCGTTCGACGGCGAGCGCCATCGCCTGGTCGGCGGTCGGCTGTCCCAGTGCATGACCGGCATCGAGGACCACCGCAGCGCCGCGGTCCGACACGATCGTTCCCGCCGCGTGCGTCGACACCGAGCCTTCGCGAATGCGGCCAAGGTACAGGTCGACCAGCATCACGCCGTGCGAAGACGTGCCTTCGAGCTCGGCGTCGACGAGGCCGTCGGCGACCGCTTGCGCGGTGCCAGCCGGCAATCCGGCGGCGACGAAGAGCCGCGCGACCAGCCCGCGCAGCGCCTCCGCGGCGACTCGCGTCGTCGCTGCGCTCATCGGGCGCCCCTCCCGTTCGCGCGCTGCGGCGGCGTTTCCGCGCTGCGCTCGCCCAGCGACTTCATCACCCGCGCCATCGTGCGCTCGATGTGCTCGCCGGTCAGCGCCACCGCGCGGGCTGCGTCGCGATTCAACGCGGCGCGCATGATCTGCTCGTGCTCGGCCGCGTCGTTGCGCGGAGTCGTCCTCGACAGGATCGACAGCGCGACGTAGCGCGTCGTCCGGTCGAAGAGATTCTCGCGGATGCCGAGGAGCGTCGGCGAGCCGCACGCGGCGACGAGGGCTGTGTGGAACGCACGATGCTCGCGCGACCAGTCGGCGTCGATCGTGCCGTCGTGCGATGCGGTCTTGTGCCGGTTCGCCAGGCGGTGGAAGGCCCCGAGCAGATCGGCCTCCCATTCGACGCCGCCGTGCTCGATCGACCAGCGCAGCGCCAGGCCCTCGATCTCGATGCGCGTGCGCATCAGGTCGAGCAGCCGCTCGCGCGACACCGCCGAGACGCGGAAGCCCTTGTGCTGCTCGAGCTCCACCAGCCCTTCGCCCTGCAGCCGCATCAGCGCTTCACGCACCGGACTGCCGCCCACGCCGTAGCGCTCGCGCAGCGCCTCGAGGCGCAGGCGCTCGTTCGGCATCAGCCTGCACGCGACGATATCGGCGCGCAGCAGATTGCACACCGACGCATTGAGCGTCGGCTCGGTGAGGTCGTCGACGGTCGCGGCGGGCGGCATGGCGCATCTCCGGCGGCAGCCGCCGGTTGCGAAACAGCATAGTCGCTGGATTCTCGATAATCAACCTAAATTTCGAAGATCTATTGACGAAACGAATCTGTCGATCCAAACTCCGCCGATCGACGAACGCGCGGCGGCCCGGGCGCCCCATCGGCGCCGGAAACAGCCCGTGACTGCGGGGAGGAGACTTCGGATGAACGCCTGGAAAAAGCTTTCGTGGAAAGCGGCCGTGCGGGGCTCGCTCGCGGCGATTGCCATCGCAGTCTCGGCCGTCGGCCCGGCGCAGGCCGAGACCCCGACCAAGGTCGTGTTCTCGCTCGACTTCATTCCGCTCGGCCGCCATGCGCCGTGGTACGCCGCGCTGGCCGAGGGTTATTTCCGGGACGAGGGCCTCGACGTCAGCATCGTCCCGAGCCAGGGCACGGCTCAGGCGGTCCAGGCCGTGCAGTCGGGAACCGCCAATCTCGGCTTCGTCGACCTTCCCACCGTTGCGGCGGCACGCGCCAACGGATCGACGCTCAAGCTGGTTGCGATCAACTACCAGAAGGCTCCCTACGCGGTGTTCAGCCTCGACCCGGGCGCCAACGTCACGCAGCCGAAGCAGCTCGAGGGCCTGACGCTCGGCAGCGGCGCCGGCAGCGCGACGCCGAAGATCATCCGCGGCTTCATGGCGCAGCATGGCCTCGATCCCGATACGCTGAAGGTCGTCGACATCGCGCCGCCGGCGCGCGCGAGCGCGCTGCTCGCGCGCAAGGTGCCGTCGATCGAGTTCTTCGTGATGTCCCGGCCCGGCCTCGAAGCGGCCGCGAGGGAGAGCCATGCGCAACTGCGCACGTTCCTGATGTCCGACTTCGGGCTCGAGCTCTACTCCAACGGCATCGTCGCGACCGACGACTACCTGAAGAAGAATCCGGACGTCGTGAGGCGGTTCGTCGCCGCCTCGCTCAAGGGCTGGAAGTTTGCGCTCGATCACCCGGACCTCGCGGCCCGCGACGAGATCAAGTACGTGCCGAGCCTGAAGCCCGAGGTGGTCGAAGCCGAGCTCGCGGTCGTGCGCGAGCTCGCCGTGACCCCCGATACGCGCAAGCACGGCCTCGGCTGGTTCGATCCGGCGAAGATCCAGTCGGGCCTCGATTTCGTCGTCAAGTACATCGGTGTCGCGGGCACGCCGCCGAAGGCCACCGACCTCTACGACGCGGGCTTCCTTCCGGCGAAGCCGATCGAACCCTGAGGGCGTACGGCCGCGGGAGGCGTATCGGCAGCCGGATGGCGGAGGTCAACAGCGCTTTGAAGCGGGCGGGAACCGGACCCGATCCGGCTCCGTTCGGCCGCTTTCGCGACGTGCGCCAGTCGTTCGCGCGGCCCGGCCAGGCGCCGCTCCACGCCATCGAGGCGGTCTCGTTCGATCTCGAGCGCGGCAAGCTCGTCAGCCTGCTCGGTCCCAGCGGCTGCGGCAAGACGACGCTGCTGAAGATCGTCGCCGGCCTGATGCGCGCGACCGCGGGCGTCGTGCAGATCGAAGGCGTCGACGTCACCGAGCCGCAGCCGGAGTTCGGCGTCGTCTTTCAGACCGCCAACCTGATGCCGTGGCGCAGCGTGCTGCGCAACGTGCTGCTGCCAATCGAGATTCGCCGCGATACGGGCGGTGCTGCACGCGCGGCCGCACTCGAGCTCCTGTCGCTCGTCGGCCTCGCAGGCTTCGAGCACGCCCGCCCGGCTGAGCTCTCGGGCGGCATGCAGCAGCGCGTCGCGCTGTGCCGCGCGCTGGTGCACAAGCCCCGGCTCCTGCTGATGGACGAGCCGTTCGGCTCGCTCGACGAGCTGACGAGGATGGAGATGCAGGACCTGCTCCTCGACATCCGGGCGCGAACCGGCGCGACCGTGCTGTTCGTCACCCACAGCATCAGCGAGGCCGTGTACCTGTCGGACCGGGTCGTCGTGTTCAGCCGGCGGCCGGCAACCATCGCCGACATGATCGACGTTCCCCTGCCCTATCCGCGCACCCCCGAGCTGCGCTATTGCGCGACGTTCACCGAGATCGGACACCGCGCCGGCCGCGCGCTGGGAGTCAGCCGGTGAAGAGGCTGCTGCTCGAACGCGCGCTCTATCCGCTGCTCGGCCTCGCGGTGATCGTCGTCGCGTGGCAGCTGTACACGCAGCTCTACGCCGTGAGCCGCATCGTGCTGCCGAGCCCGAGCGACATCGCCCTGGCATCGGTCCGCCATTTCGCGCTGCTGCTCGCCCAGACGTGGCCGACGCTGGGCGCGACCGTCCTGGGATTCGTCATCGCCCTCGTCCTCGGCATCCCGCTCGCCGTCTGCGTCGCCAACTCGCGCGTGCTCAATCTCACGCTCTACCCGATCCTGGTTGCGACACAGTCGGTGCCGAAGGTCGCCATCGCACCGATCGTGCTCGTGTGGTTCGGCTTCGGCATGGAGTCGAAGCTCGCGATCGCCTTTCTGGTCGCGTTCTTTCCGATCGTCGTCGACACGGCGACCGGATTGCGCTCGACGCCGCCGGGCCTGCTCGAGCTCGCCCGCTCGCTGCGCGCTTCGCCGTGGCAGGTCTTCAGCAAGGTGCAGATGCCCGCCGCACTCCCGTTCGTGTTCTCCGGAGCGAAGGTCGCGATCACGCTCGCCGTGATCGGTGCGGTCATCGGCGAATTCGTGGGCTCGGTCGACGGACTGGGCAACCTGCTGCTCGCCGCCAATTCGCAGCTCGAGAGCCCGCTCGCATGGGCGGCGCTGATCTGGCTGAGCGCCCTCGGCATCGTGCTCTTCGCCGCAGTGGCGCTGGTCGAGCGGCTGGTCGTGCCGTGGGGGCACTCCGGACGCTGAGCGATGCCGGGGACGGCGTCCGCCGCCAACACGTGCCAATTTGCTAAGATGGGCTTCGCCTTCCCATGGCGTGACCCAGGCGCTTCCACGAGAGAGGAGAGACCATGAATCAGGCTGCGATATCGAGGTTGCTCGTGGCATGCGGCGCTGCACTTGCCGCCGCCACCGTTCTTGCCGCCGAGCCGATCAGGATCGGCATCAGCATCACGCAGTCGCCGCCCGGATCGGTCGTGCAGGGCACCCAGGTGAAGGACGGCGTCGAGATCGTCAAGGACATGGTGAACAAGGCGGGCGGCGTGCTCGGGCGTCCGATCGAGCTCGTCTACGAGGATGACCAGGGCATCCCGGAAAAGGGCCGCGCGGCCGCCGAGAAGCTCATCACCGTCGACAAGGTCGTCGCGATCACCGGTGCGCACCAGAGCTCGGTCTGCCTCGCCGCGATCGAGGTGGCGAAGCGCTACAACATCCCCTACGTCAACACGAACTGCTGGGCGGACGCGGTGAGGACGAAGGGTTACGCGAACGTGTTCAGCGCGCCGATCTACAGCTCGCGCGTCGCCGAATCGGTCGCCGAGACGCTCGGCAAGCTCGGCGCGAAGAACATCGTCGCCTTCGCCGAGAACACCGACTACGGCATCGGGCAGGCGAAGGCGATCGGCGCGGCGCTCGCGAAGATGCCCGGCGTCACCTACCGCTACGAGACGCTCGACCGCGCCGGGAAGGACTTCACCCCGGCGATCCTGCCGCTTCGCGCGAACCCGCCCGATGCGGTGCTGATGGCGATGCTGCCGCCGCCGGCGTACACGGTGATCAACGAGCTCTACGAGCAGGGCGTCGCGCCGACGGCGAAGACGTGGCTCTACGACACGTCGGGGCTCGCCGACTACCCCGACTTCTGGCAGAACGTGAAGCAGGGCGCGGTCGACATGCTGAACTTCGCGCTCTATCACCCGGCGATGAAGCAGCCGCCGCTCGCGGCGGAGGTCGCCGAGGCCTACAAGCAGCGCACGAAGAACAATCCGAACCGGCTCATCTTCCAGGCCGCCGATTCGCTCCTCTTCATCGTCGATGCGATCAAGGAGGCGAAGAGCACCGACCCCGCGGCGATGATCGCGGCGATGGAGAAGATGAAGTTCACCGGCACGCGCGGAACCTTCACGATCTCGAGCACCCCGGGGCCCACGTACCATCAGATGATGGACGTGCCGACCGTCACCTACCAGATCACGGCGGTGAACCAGCCTATCGGGCAGACGACGCTCCTCGAAGGACCCGGAATGCCGCTCGACCTCGCCAAGCTGAAGAGGCCGGCCAAGTAACTGCGACGGGGTAAGGCCCTTCCCGCCCGGCGGGGAGGGCCGTCTTTTGCGCCGGAACGAGCGATCCGGCGGCGCTTCCGCGCAGAGGGACCGAGCGGCCATGCTGAGCCTTAACATCGACCTGCTCGCGAACGGGCTCATCATGGGCTCGTTCTACGCGCTGATGGCGATCGGCCTCACGCTGATCTTCGGCTTGCTGCAGATCGTCAACTTCGCGCACGGCGAGTTCTACATGGTCGGCGCCTACGCGTACACGCTGGCCGCGCTGAAGCTCGGGCTGCCGGCGTGGGCCGGCCTCCCGGTCGCCTTCGCGGTCGGCGCGCTCGTCGGCTGGCTCACCGAGCGCACGCTGATGCGTCCGCTCTACGCAGGTTATCGCTCGTGGGGCCCGATGAAGGACGAATACGCGATCGTCGTCACCTTTGCGCTCTCGCTCCTGCTCATCAATCTCGTCGACAAGGTGATCGGTCCCTACGCGGTGCTCGGCCCGGGCCTCGTCGACGTCGCGCGCATTCCGCTCGGCCCGGTCATGCTGACCGGGCAGAAGCTCATCGCAACGATCATCGCGTTTTCCACGATCATCGCGACGGCCCTCTTCATCCGCTATTCGCTGTGGGGGCGCCAGATCCGGGCGGTGGCGCAGAACCGCCTCGGTGCCTCGCTCGCGGGCATCGACACGACGAAGGCGAGCAGCATCATCTTCGCGCTTTCGGGCGCGCTCGCCGCGCTGTCCGGAGGGCTGCTCGCGCCGATCATCAACACGACCCCCGACGTCGGGAGCTTCCCGGCGATCAAGTCGTACGTCATCGTCGTGCTGGGCGGGATGGGATCGATCCCGGGCAGCATCGCGGCGAGCCTGATCCTCGGCGTGCTGGAGAGTTTCGGCGCGGTCTACATCTCCTACGACTACCGCGATGCCTTCGGGCTCGTCATCCTGATCGTCGTGCTGCTCGTGCGGCCGCAGGGTCTCTTCGGCGAGAAGGGACGCGAGGTGTGAGGTCGGCCCTGCAGCAGCGGTTGAGGAGCGAGCTCCGCACGTCGCTCGTGCTGCTCGTGCTCGTCGCGGCGGTCCCGATCCTCGTCAGGAACGACTACTGGCTCGGCGTGCTGATCGTCTCGATGTACTTCGCGCTGCTCGCGGGTGGCTGGAACCTGCTCGCCGGATACACCGGGCAGTTCTCGCTGGCGCCTGCGACCTTCGCGATGCTGGGCGCCTACGGGACGGGGCTCCTCGCCTATCACTGGCACGTCTCGCCGTGGCTGACGATCCCGGCCGGCATCCTCGTCGCCATGGTGGTCGGGATGGTTCTCGCGGGCATCGTCATGCGCCTGCGCGGGCCCTATCTCGCGCTCACCACCCTCTCGTTCGCCGAGATCATGCGCATCGTGATCGGCAATTCGTACGGCTTCACGCGCGGCGATCTCGGCCTTTCGATCCCCACGCTGATGAACGACCGCCTGGCGTGGTACTACGTCTTCCTCGCTGCAGTCGTGGCGATGCAATTCGGCCTTTACGCGCTCCTCAGGTCCCGCGTCGGGCTCTACCTGATGGCCATCCGCGACGACGAGATCGGCGCGGCGAGCCGCGGGGTGAACACGGTGTTCTGGAAGACCGCCTCGTTCACGCTGAGCTCCGCGCTCTCCGGCCTCGCCGGGGTCCTCTACGCCTACTTCAGCAGCCTCGTGAGCCCCGAGCTCGGCCTGCTGCTGCAGACCGGCCTCGTGATCTGCATGGTGTTCATCGGCGGCATCGCGAGCCTCGCGGGGCCGGTGATCGGCGCGTTTCTCGTCTACCTCACGTCCGAGTCGCTGCGGGCGGTGGGAGGCGTGCAGCTCATCGTGTTCGCGCTTCTCGTCATCCTGATCGCGCGCTTCTTCCGTGACGGTCTGTGGGGACTCGCGCGGCGGATCCTGGAGCGGCCGGCGCGGTGAAGGTCCTCGAAGCGCGCGGCGTCACGAAATCGTTCGGCGGCCTCAAGGCCGTCGACGGGGTCAGCTTCGGGGTCGATTACGGCGAGCTGGTCGGGTTGATCGGTCCGAACGGCTCCGGAAAGACGACGCTGATCAACATCCTCTCCGGCCACCTCGCCGCGGACGCCGGCGAGATCCTGGTCGACGGCAAGCCGATGCGCGGCCTCACGCCGCTGCGCGCGTCGCGCGGCGGCATCCAGCGGATGTTCCAGCTGACGCGCGTGTTCCGCCGGATGCCTGCGCTCGACAACCTCGTCACCGCCGGCTGCGCGCTCGGCATGGCGCTCGACGCCGCGCAGGCGCGGGCCCGCGAGCTCATCGAGGAGCTGCAGCTCGCGCGCGTCGCGACGCTCGACGCCGGGCACCTGTCGGGCGGGCAGCAGAAGCTCCTCGAATTCGGCTGCTGCTTCATGGCCCAGCCGAAGATCGCGCTCCTCGACGAGCCCTTCGCCGCCGTGCATCCGACGATGAAGGAGATCATGGCGGGCTTCATCCGCCGGCGCCACGCGGCCGGCCAGACGTTCCTGATCGTCAGCCACGACATGCCGGTCATCGTCGAGCTCGCCGCGCGCACGATCTGCATGAACGCGGGCGAAGTGCTCGCCGACGGCGAGACGCGCAAGGTGCTGGTGAATCCGCAGGTGATCGAGGCCTATCTCGGCGGCGAGGCCGCGTGACCGGCCTCCTGCGCATGGAGAGCGTCACCGCGGGCTACGCCGCGGACATCGACATCCTGCGCAAGCTCACGCTCAGCGTCCCCGCCGGGCAGATCACCGGCCTCATCGGCCTCAACGGCGCGGGCAAGTCGACGCTGATGAAGACGATCTGCGGCTTCCTGCGCGCGAAGGCCGGCACGATCACCTTCGACGGAGCCGACATCACGGCGATCGAGCCGCACACGCTCGTCTCGCGCGGCATCTGGTACATCCCGCAGGAGTCGAGCCTGTTTCCGTATCTCAGCGTCGAGCACAACCTGCGGCTGCCGCTCGAGACGCTCGTCCGCGGCAGCGCGGGGCTCGGCCGCGCGGCGGCCGAGCAGCGCTTCGACGAGGTGCTGACCGAGTTTCCTGCGCTTCGCGCGAAGCTGAAGTCGCAGGCGGGCGACCTCTCCGGCGGGCAGCAGAAGATGCTCGAATTCGCCAAAGCGCACGCCGTGCGCCCGCGCCTGTGTCTCATCGACGAGCCTTCGATCGGTCTCGCCCCGAAGATCGCCGGCGAGGTCTATCGGTGGATCGACGTCTTCTCCGGCACCGGCATGGGCATCCTGCTCGTCGATCACAACGTCAGGCGCGTGGTGAAGATGGCCGGATACATCTACGTGCTCTCCCTCGGCGAGATCAGCGCGGAGGGACGGCGCACCGATTTCGAGGGCGACCTGCACGAGCAGGTGAAGGCGTGGCTCGGGGTCAATTTCTGACCGGGCGCAGGGTGCGGGCTCGACATCCATGAATCGCCGCGGCATCGCGCTCATCGCGTCTTCGCACGTCGTCGACGACATCTACCAGGGTGTCGTGCCGGCCATGCTGCCGTTCTTCGTCGCCGAGCGCGGCTACAGCTACGCGGCCATCGCGGGGCTGACCCTCGCCGCGACCGTGTTCTCGTCGGTCGCGCAACCGCTGTTCGGCTGGTGGGCCGATCGCCATGCGGCGCGCTGGCTCGTCTGGGTCGGATTCTCGACCGCGGCCATCGGGGTGGGCTGGGCGGGGGTCAGCGCAAGCTACGAGGTGACCTGGGCCGCGCTCGCGCTCTCCGGGCTGGGCGTGGCGGCATTTCACCCCGAGGCGGCGCGCGTCGCGCGGCAGGCTGCCGGGTCGAGCAACCAGGGAATGAGCATCTTCGCGCTGGGCGGCAACGCCGGCTTCGCTCTGGGCACCGTCATTGCGACTCCCGTATTCCTCGCGCTCGGGTTGCGCGGCACCCCGCTCCTCCTCGCGCCCGCCGCGGTGATGGCGATCATCGTCATCGCGCGTCTCAATCACGTCATCGACAGGCCGTCGGCCCGGTCCGGCAGGCTCGCGTTGCCGACGGGACGCGACAACTGGGCGTCGTTCGCGCTGCTCACCACAACGGTGATCCTGCGGTCGGTGATGTTCTTCGGCATCAGCTCGTTTCTCGCCCTCTACTTCATCCACCACCTGCACACGTCCAAGGCGCTCGGGAACGCTTCGCTCAGCGTGTTCCTCGTCGCCGGCGCCGTCGGAACCGTGCTCGGCGGAGTCATCGGCGACCGCTACGGCCGGCTCGCAAGCATGCGGCTGGGCTTTGCGCTGGCGATACCTTCGCTGATCGCGCTGGTGCTCGCAGACAACGTCTGGCTGTGCATGGTGTTCGTGGCGATCGGGGGAATCGCAACCTACCTGCCTTTTGCCGTGATGGTGATGCTCGGCCAGGATTACCTGCCCAACCGGATCGGCACCGCCAGCGGGGTGACCGTCGGGCTCTCGGTCAGCATCGGCGGGCTCGCCAACCCGCTCTTCGGCATGCTGGCCGACGCGACCAGCCTGCGCACGACCCTGGCCGTCCTGGTGATCATGCCGGCGATCGCCCTCGCGCTGGCATCCAGGCTGCGCGACCCTCTGAATCGGTCGCGCGACGCCGTCGGGATTGCCTGACAGCACCTGTCGAGGAATCCTTACACGGGTGCTCGCGCGCTGCCCCGACATCGTAACCAGTGGCGCTCGAAGCATCCGCGTTCGAGTGTCCGCAGCCCCACAATAAACGGAGACTCAGATGAAACGCCCATGGTCATCGCTCGTTGCTGGATCCATCGCCGCCGGCTTCCTCGCCGTCGCAGGGACCGCAATGGCCGCAAATGTTCTCACCAAGCCGCCGACCGATTTCAAGAAGGTCAGCACGCTCGTCAAGCTTCCCGATTTCCTGCCCGGCCTCGGCACGCTCTACGTCAATCCGTCGACGCTGCCGATCGGCCCGTACCTCGGCTACGACCACAAGGGGCACCTCGCCAACATCATCTACATGGTGCCGACGAAGGACATCGACGCGCACAAGAACTTCGAGGATCTCGGATCGGCTGCGAGCGGCGTGAAAATCAATCACACCGACATCGTGTTCAACCCCGGACACCCCGGAGTCGAAGAGCCGCACTACCACATCATCGAATGGCTGATCAGCCCCGCGGCGGTGAAGAAGGATATGCAGTAGGTGCCCGATGAACAGGATTCTGCGGTGCATGGCGGCAACCGGTGCGGCAATCGCGCTCGTCGCGTGCGCCGCGAGTCCGGCTTTCGCGCGGGTGGTCGAGATCAGGATGGTCCAGACCCCCGCCGGCGAGGCCTATTTCGATCCGGCGGGCATTCACATCGCCCCGGGCGATACGGTGCGTTGGGTCCAGATGAGCGGCTTTCACTCGACCACCGCCTACGCGCCGCAGAACGGCAATCACGAGCTTCGCATCCCGGCCGGCGCAAAGCCGTGGGACTCCGACATCCTGCTCGCCGATCACCCGAAGAAGGGCTCGACCTTCGAGCACGTCTTCACGGTGCCCGGGGTCTACGACTACTTCTGCAAACCCCACGAGATGGCCGGCATGGTCGGCCGGATCATCGTCGGCGACCCCGGTGACGGACCCGGGACGCAGCCCTTCGGCTACGCCCCCGACAGGCACTGGAACCCGGTTCCCGAGGCGGCGCAGAAGGACTTCCCTCCGGCCGCCGAGATCATGCGGCAAGGCGTCGTCCGCGCGCCGCAGGCCGCGGGCAAATGACGGCGCTGCGCGATTCAGTGCCCGAGCGCGGACTGTTCGGCGTACGTCGGCGTCCTGGCGAACTCGGGGGGCGGCTTCCAGAGCACTGCGACGTACCACGCCGCCCACGCGACGATCACCAGCGACAGCACCCATAGCCACACCGGAATCGGCGACGGCGACTCGGCACGACGCGGCTCGAACGGCTCCTCGGCGCCGAACGCGTTGACCGTGAAGTCGAGGACGCCGCGCACCAGCGAGTCCGCCTGCAGTCCGGAGAGCGTGATGCCGGGGCCGTTTCGCACGCTGAACGGGACGTGGCGCACGCCAAGCCGCCCGCTCCGGTCGCGCGCTTCGATCCTCAACCGATGCTCGCCGTCGGCAAGCTCGTGGGTATCGAGGCTCACCCGCACCGGCGGCTCGTAATCCGCGATCGGCTCGATCGCGTCGTCGAGGTAGATGCGAACCCGCGCCTCGTCCATGAGTTCTCCTGTCATCGGTCGTCGCCGAGCACGCGATACTTCGGATGCCGCGCGTCGCGTTCACCCGGACGGAACAGCATCACGAACATCGCGACGAAGCATGCGATCGTGACGCCTCCCGCGATCGCGATCACGATCAGCGTCCCGATCAGCGGCCCGCCCATCATTGAATGGTCCATTTCGATCGCGCCCTCACTTCTTCGCGCGGACAGCGGCCACATCGGCTGCCGTCACCGTCGGCGAGTGATTGCCCCAGGACGTGCGTTCGTGGTCGATGATATCGGCGATCTGCCGGTCGGAGAGCTGCGACGCGAACGCCGGCATCTGCGCGGCATAGGTCACGCCGTTGATCGGCTTGCCCTGCGCACCGTGCAGCACCGTTGCGATGTGCTCGGCGGGATCGGTCGCCATGACGACCGGATTGCCGTGAAGGGTCGGGAATGCACCGGGCACGCCGGCGCCCTGCTCGCCGTGGCACGCCGCACAGTTGGCGGCGAAGAGCTTCGCGCCATCGGCCGCGTCGAACGCGGGCGCGCCCGCTGCGGCGCCCCCCGCCGCGGCGCCCCCCGTCGTGCCGTTCGCCGGCGCAGCCTGCGCAAGCGGCGCCGTCGCTGCCGCTTCGCCCGGCGCACCCGGGATCGGCTGCTGCTTCAGCGAGAGCAGGTATGCGACGAGCGCTTTCGCGTCGTCGGTGGGAATCACCGCGCCATTCGCCGGCGCGTAAGGCTTCGGCACCGGAACCGGGACGACGCCGGCGGGCGCCTTCGCCACGACGTCGAAGAGCCAGCGGAACGACGGCATGATCGACTGCGGCACGACGGCGCGCGGATCGTAGAGATGGATGTACTGCCAGACGTCGCTCGACTGCCGGGTCCCGACGTTGGTGAGATCGGGACCGGTACGCTCCGAGCCGAGAAGCTCGGGAGTGTCGAACGCGAAATCACCCGGCGCCGACGGCCGGCCGAATACGCGGTCGACCGGCAACGGACGCACCTGTTGCGTGTGACAGTAGGCGCAGCCTTCGGCGACGTAGATCTCGCGCCCGCGCGCCTCGATCGGGCTCAACGGCTTCACGCCCGGTCCGGGAGGCACCTGCGACAGTTCGATCCCCGGCATGATCGCCATCAGCACCGCGAGCACCGCATAGACCAGCGTCGCGCCACCGGCAATGGCAACGAGCCTGTTCATCGCGCTACGCTCCCGCCGGCGCGGGAGCGATCGACGGCGCGGGAGTGCGCGCGCGACGGTAGGTCATCGTCCAGACGTTCCACGCAAACACCAGGTGGCTGACGAACATGAGGAGTCCCCCGATCGATCGCCAGAGCCAATAGGGCGCCATGTCGGTCACCGACTCGATGAAAGGCGCGCCACGGATCCAGTCGAGTCCCTGCACGGTTCCGCCGATCGAGAGCGCGAGGACGTAGATCAGCACGCCGACCGTCGCGAGCCAGAAGTGAACGCCCATCAGCAGGTTGTTCGGCTCCTTTCCGGTCGCGCGTGGCAAGAGCGCGTAGATGCCTCCCCAGATCGCGAATGTGACGAAGCCGTACATCGTGAGATGCGAGTGGCCGACGGTGAAATTGGTGAGGTGCCAGACGCGTTGCAGCGAGCGGAATGCTTCGACGGTGCCCTGGGTCGAGCCGAGCAGGTAGCCGAGGACGCCGACGAGGATGAAGGCGGCCGGCGTGCGCCGCATGCGCTCCGGCCGCCCGCGCATCGTCAGCAGGAAATTGGCGCTGCCGCCCCACACCGGCACCAGCATCGCGACGCTGCATACGATCGCGGTCGTCTGCAGCCACCACGGCAGCGGGCTGAACAGGAAGTGGTGGGCGCCGAGAAGCGGATAGAACGCGAGGTTGGTCCAGAAGGCGAAGATGCCGAGCGAATACGAATAGATCGGCCGGTTCATGAGCTTCGGCAGCGCGTAGTAGAACACCCCGAGCGAGAGCGGCGTGAACCACATGCCGACCGCGTTGTGCATGTAGTAGCCCTGCACGGCGACTTGCCCCAGCCCGTGCTGGTACCACGGCAGGAGCGCGACGACGACGATGATGATCGTCCACAGCGTGCCGCCGATCGTGTACCAGTTCGAGAGGTAGATGTCCTTTCCCTCGCGCCTCGCCACCGTCGCGAGGAGGTTCCACACGGCGGTCACCAGTCCCAGCGCCAGGACCACCCGGATCCACCCGAGCCACTCGCGGTACTCCTGGTCGCCGTCGTTGAGGCCGAGCGCAAGCGACACCGTGCCGGCGATCGCCGCCAGGTTGACGAGACCGAGCGTCACCCACGCGAGCTTCGGGCTGTAGAGGCGCGCACCCGAGCTCCTCGCTGCGATGTAGAGCGCGAGGCCGATCAGCGCCGGGCTCGCCCACGCGTAAAAGGTGCCGTTGGTGTGGATCGGTCGCAGCCGGCCGAACGTGAGCGCTGGCGATCCGCTCAGGAGCTCGGGATAGGCGAACTTGAGTGCAAGCACGACTCCGACGAGGGTGGCGAAGACCAGCCAGAGGGTCGCTGATGCCGTGTAGGCGCTGAAGATCCGCGCGAGCGCGCGATCTCCGGCATCGCCATCACGATGCGGCGAGGCTGCAATCGTGGCGCTGGAATTCACTGCGATCGTCCTCCCCTGACCGCGCTTCGAGCGAGGTTCATCCCATCGTCCGGGCGCGCGCCTGGTTTCCCTCGAGACCCGCGGGGACGCGCGAAGGTTCCGCGGCCGTTCCCGCCGGTTGCCCCGGCATCGACAGCCGCCTGACGCCCGCGACGAATCGCTCGAGCGTCTTCGACAGCACTCCGCGCGGGATCATCGCCTCGACGAGCTGGAAGCGGCCGCGCGTCGCATGCGCGCGCGCGAGCGCCGCCGCGAGCTCGCGCTTCGTCCGCACGCGAACGCCGTCGCCGCCCAGCGCCCGCGCCATGTCGGCAAACTTCCACTCGTCGAGGTCGTTGAACGACGACTCGGGCTGGAACGTCCGCAGCATCTCCCAGCTCGCGTTGTTGAACACGATCACGATCGGGTCCCAGCCGTAACGCGCGCAGTTGCCGAGCTCCCACCCGGTCATCTGGAACGCGCCGTCGCCGACGAGCACCAGTGGGCGCTGGCCGGTCGCCGCCTGGACGCCGAGTCCTGCCGGTACGCCGAAGCCCATCGTCGCGTAGTAGCCGGGAGCGACGAGCGCCGTGTGCTCGATGTCCATCGCCGTGAAGAGGCAGTCTCCGATGTCGCACGCGATCGGCATCCTGCCGTGCGCCGCCATCAGGTCGTTGACCGCGGTCGCGATGTCGGTGGGTGCGATCGGCGAGTCGTCGGCGACGAGCCCATGCGGGAACTCGGTGCGGCGGACGTCGAAGTGACGGCCCGTCGCAGGAACCCGCACGAGCAGGCGATCGACGAGCGCAGCGAGCGGGATGTCCGGATAGACGTGATAGCCCGTCGCCACCTGCCCGTCGAGTGCGCGGATCGTCCGGCGCAGGTCGATCTTGCGCTCCGATACCGCGAAGTTCGTGTCGCAGACGATCTCGCCCAACAGCAGGAGGCCGTCGGAAGCCTCGACCAGGTGCGAGATTCCCGGCTCGCCTGCGACGCCCATGTAGGTGCCGGCGAGCGGCGCGTCGGCGTCGGCGAGCAGCCCGCGCCCCATGAAACTCGTGACGACCGGCAGCGCGAGCCGGCGCGAGAGCTCGGCGACCTTGTCTTCGAGGCCATAGCGGCGCACTTCGATGCCGGCCATCAGCACCGGCGATTTCGCACTGGCCAGCCGCGCGAGGAGCTCGTCGACGCACGCCGAGAGCGCGTCGTCGTCGACGGGCGCCGGAGGCTCGGGCACGACCGGATCGCAGGGTACGTCGACCATGTCGCGCGGCAGCTCGATGTACACCGGCTGCGAGCGCCTGAGTGCCGATGCGAGCACGCGGGCGATCTCGGCCGGGGCCTTCGCCGCGTCGTCGAGCCGCGTGCGGTCGCAGGTAATTTCCTCGTAGATCCGGTACTGCGAGTCGAGCGACTTGGCCTGATGATGGAGCAGCAGCCCCGAGTGGGCCTCGCGCTTGCCGGGACCGCCCGAGAGCACGACGACCGGGGATTTCTCGGCGTAGGCGGCGGCGACGGCGTTGACCAGGTTGAGCGCACCTGCGCCGTAGGTCACCGCGGCGACCCCGAGCCCGCCCTGCACCCGCGCCGCCGCATCGGCGGCAAAGCCCACTCCAGGCTCGTGCGAAAGCGTGTGAAGCGGAAGGATCCCTGATTTCTCGATGATGCCGAAATACGGCAATGCGAAGTCGCCGGGAATGCCGAAGATGCGGCGCGCGCCGTGCGCCTTCAGCGCGTGGAGCAGCGATTCGGTGAGGTTCATCGGTGATGGGAGCAATGCCTCGAAGCCAGCATTGTGCTCCAGGCCTCAGCGTTCGGCCGTGGACCCTGACACCCGAACCGAGTATCGTGCCGCGATGGATTGCCCGTATCAGGCTCCGGAATGGACCGCGCGGCGGCGATGAATCCGACCTACCGGGCCATGCAGGTCGCCGGGCAGGGAACGCTCGAGCTGGTCGAGCGCGCGGTGCCGCTGCCGGGTGCGGGCGAGGTGCTGATCGAAGTCGAGGCCTGCGGCGTCTGCGGGGCCGACATCGGCGACATCGATCGCGCCGATCCGGGCGTGAAGCCGCCTCGCGTTCCGGGGCACGAAGTCGTCGGCCGCATCGCGGCACTCGGCACCCAAGCGCCTTCGATCTGGAAGATTGGCCAGCGCGTAGGCGTCGGCCGGCTCGGCGGCGGCTGCAACGAATGCGCGCAGTGCCGCCAGGGCCAGTTCCAGGTTTGCCGCGATCAGCCGGTGACGGGGGCATCGCGCGATGGCGGCTACGCGGAGATGATGCTCGCGCGGGCAACGGGGCTCGTTGCGATCCCAGACGAACTCGCGGCGGCCGAGGCGGCGCCGATCCTGTGCGCCGGCATCGCGACCTTCAACGCGCTCAGGAAGTGCGGCGCGCAGGCGGGCGACCTCGTGGCAGTGGCAGGCATCGGCGGGCTCGGGCACATGGCGCTGCAGTACGCGCGGCGCATGGGCTTCAGGGTCGTCGCAGTCGGTCGTGGCGGCGACGTCGCCGACGACGCGCGGGGACTCGGCGCACACGTCTACATCGACACGCTCGAGGAAGACGCCGCGGCACGACTTCGCGCGATGGGCGGGGCGCAGGCCATCGTCTCCACCCTCGGCGATGCCAAGGCCGTGTCGGCGCTGATGCGCGGTCTTGCCGTGCGGGGGCGCCTGGTCGTGCTGGGCGGCAGCAGGGATCCGCTGACCGTCTCGACAGGCGACCTCGTCGCCGGCGAGCGAAGCGTGCTGGGCTCGATTACCGGCTCGCCCTACGACATCGAGAGGGCGCTCGATTTCAGCGTGCTTTCCGGCGTGCGCGCGCAAATCGAAACGCTTCCGCTGGAGCGGGCCGACGAGGCGCTGCGCCGCTTGAAGTCCGGGGCAGCGAAGTTCCGCGTCGTCCTGACGATGAGCAGTCCGCGGCCGATAGGGCCGTGACGCGCTGGCGCGGTGCGCGCGCTGACCGACTCCCGCGCCACGCGGGCTCCGAAGGCTGCGCGCACCGCCCCGCCGCCACGGGAGTATCGTTTCAGCTGCGCTGCCGCCCGCCACGCCGTGCCCCGCCCATTCGTCCGCTCGAGTGCCCCGGGGTCTGCACGTCCGGACACCGCCGTGCACAAGCACTTGTCTATCAGGAGAGCCCCACCATGAAGAACACCAACGCGAAGAAGACCCGCGACCTCGAGCTCGAGCGCAAGTCGGCGCTGCAGACGCGGACCGACCTCACGCGCAAGGCAACCGAAGACATCACCGCGGCCTTGAACGGCATCCTGGCCGACGTGTTCGCGCTCTACGTGAAGACGAAGAACTTCCACTGGCACATGAGCGGGCCGCACTTTCGCGACTATCACCTGCTCCTCGACGAGCAGGCCGACCAGCTCCATGCGATGACCGACCCGGTGGCCGAGCGCGTCCGCAAGGTCGGCGGCTCGACGCTGCGCTCGATCGGCCATATCGCGCGCACGCAGCGCGTGCTCGACAACGATGCGGAGTGGGTCGAGCCGCTCGACATGCTGGCCGAGTTGCGCGACGACAACCAGGCGCTGACGATGCGGCTTCGCGAAGCCCACAACGTCTGCGAGGAGCACCGCGACGTCGCAGCCGCGAGTCTCATCGAGGTGTGGATCGACGAGGCCGAGCGGCGCGCCTGGTTCCTGTTCGAAACCACTCGCGGCGGCGATCCGACCGGGCATTGAGAAGAGCGCGCCGCGCGCGCGGCGCGGTGAGTGCGGGGATCCGTTGAGCGGGCGCTTCAGCCGCCCGCCCCGGACGCCACGTGGGCCCCGGGCTTTTCGAAGCGGAGCGTCATGTTGTCGCCTTCGCCGATCGCCTTGTAGTGCGCGAGGTCGTGCTCGCCCTGCGAGAGTGTCGGCGGCAGATACCAGACCGGAATGGTGCCGGGGTCCTTCGCGTTGGCATTGACCTCGGAGGTGCCGGCGAGGTGAAAACCGGCCTGCTCGGCGAGCGAGACGACATAGGCTTGCGGCAGCCGTCCGAGCTTGAAGGTTTCGGTGATCGGCGTGCCGGCGGGCGCCCGATGCGCCACGACGCCCAGGATGCCTCCGGGCCTCAGCGCGCGGTAGGCGCTGCGGAAGAACCTGAGCGCGATGGCGTCAGTCACGCTGCCGTGAACGTTCGCGTACATGAAATCGTGGATGTTCCTGAACGTGACGATCATGTCGACCGTTGAAGGAGGCCCCAGGCCCATGTACGAAGGCGGCTCGAAGGGTTCCACCGTCACCCGCCCGTAGACCGCCGGATCGGCG